>NZ_CP084550.1:2548558-2867128 GCF_021800405.1 Arthrobacter sp. FW306-07-I
CGACGCAGTCCGCTACTGGGCTGCCTCGGCGCGGCTCGGCGCCGACACCGCCTACGAGATCGCCCAGATGAAGATCGGGCGCCGCCTGGCCATCAAGCTGCTGAATGCCTCCAAGTTCGTGCTGAACCTCGGCGCCACGGAGAACTCTGTGCTGTCGGGCGACCTCGGTGTCCTGACCAATCCCTTGGACCGCGCACTGCTGGCCCAGCTGGCCGACGTCGTGGCCCAGTCCACCAAGGCGTTCGACAACTACGACTACGCCCGCGCCCTGCAGCTCACGGAGTCATTCTTCTGGCAGTTCACGGACGACTATGTGGAGCTGATTAAGGACCGCGCGTACGGGGCTGCGGGCGAAGCGGAGCAGGCATCCGTGCTTGCCGCCCTGGCCACCACCCTGGACACCCTGCTGCGGCTGTTCGCACCGTTCCTGCCCTTCGCAACGGAGGAAGTATGGAGCTGGTGGCGCAACGGGTCCGTGCACCGGGCCGCGTGGCCGGCAGCGCTGGAGATCCCCGGTGGGGACACCACCATGCTGGCGACGGTCGGCGTGGCCCTCAGCGGTGTCCGCAAGGCCAAGTCCGAGGCAAAGGTCAAGCAGCGCACCGAAGTGCTGTCCGCCACCATCACAGCCCCGGAGATGCTGACTGCACAGCTGCAAGCCGGGCTGGCTGATTTGAAGGCGGCGTCCAACGCCCGGGAAATCACCCTGGTGGTGGGAGAGGGAGACCTCGCCGTGACCGATGTTGCCCTCGCTCCGAGCGACGAGCCCGCCAAGGCCTGATCCTGATCACGCCTGGTCCCGGACACCCCGGGTTCCAGACACAGGGGAAGCCCCATCAGCGTGTTGCCGTTGGTGGGGCTTCGACTGTTTCGACCATCCGGTGACGTGCTCTGATGGTCTGGCAGGATCCGCTGATCTTCAGGTCTTACTACACCGTCACTGGTAGCTGCATTCAACTTTGCCGATGGCTGCGTCAAACTACATATCACTGAATCTTTGGTTCCTGCGTCCCCTTCTTTCGAAGTGGTAAGGACAATTGTTCTCCCGCCCCGGTCCACGTGCAAGGGCCCCGGGAAAACTACATATTGGTAGTTTTCCCGGGGCCCTTGGCGTCCCGGTTCGGCGGCCCGAAGCTGGTCAGGCAGTCCTGGGCGTCAGTGGAATTCGGGGCTTTCCGTGCGGCTGCGCTTCAGCTCAAAGAAGTGAGGGTAGGCGGCGATCGTGGTAGTGGCGTCCCAGATCCTGCCGGCTTCCTCGCCCCGCGGTATGCGGGTCAGGACCGGGCCAAAGAATGCGGTTCCATTGAAGGCGACTACGGGGGTGCCGACGTCCTGGCCCACCAGCGAAATGCCTTCCTCGTGGCTGGCCCGGAGCAGCTGGTCGTAAGCGTCGGTGTTGGCTGCGTCAGCAAGGGAGGCCGGGAGACCGCAGTCGGCAAGGGCCTTGGAAATGACCGCCGTCCGGTCCTTTTCACCCTGGTTGTGGATCAGGGTGCCCATGGCGTCATAGAGCGGTTTGATGAACTGCGGCCCGTGTTCTTCCCTGGCGGCGATGATCACGCGGACCGTGCCCCAGGCGTTGTCCATGGACTCGCGGTACCCGGGGTCCAGGTCCCGTCCCTCGTTCAGGACGGCCAGGCTCATCACGTGCCACTCGGTCTCGATGTCTCGGACGGTTTCGACCTCGCCAATCCACCGGGAGGTGACCCAGGCAAACGGGCACAGGGGGTCAAACCAGAAATCGGCCTTGTTCTTGGCAGGTGAAGTCATGAAGGTCCTCTCGGTCAGGCAGATTTACGGCGCTTGGCCACGTGCGGAATCATGGTGGGCTCGGCTCCCCGCAGGACCACGTCTTCAGTGATTACCACGCTGGCAACGTCCTCGCGGCTGGGAAGATCGAACATCACGGGAAGCAGGACCTCTTCGAGGATGGCCCGGAGGCCGCGGGCACCGGTGCCGCGCTCCAGGGCCTGGTCCGCGATCGCGTCCAGGGCGGTGTCATCAAAGACCAGTTCCACGCCGTCGATCTGGAACATCTTCTGGTACTGCTTCACCAAGGCGTTCTTGGGGGTGGAAAGAATCTGGATCAGGGCGTCCCGGTCCAGGTTGGACACGGTGGTGATCACCGGGAGCCTGCCGATGAATTCGGGGATCAGTCCGAATTTCAGCAGGTCCTCCGGCATGACCTCGCCGTAGGAGTCCACCTTCTTGCTGGCCTCGTTGAGCGGGGCACCAAAACCAATGCCCTTGCGGCCGGAACGGGACCCGATGATCTCCTCCAGGCCTGCGAAGGCGCCGGCCACGATGAACAGGACGTTGGTGGTGTCGATCTGGATGAATTCCTGGTGCGGGTGCTTCCGTCCACCCTGCGGCGGAACGGAGGCCACTGTGCCCTCCAGGATCTTCAGGAGCGCCTGCTGCACACCCTCACCGGAGACGTCACGGGTGATGGAGGGGTTCTCGCTCTTGCGCGAGATCTTGTCGATCTCATCGATGTAGATGATGCCCTGTTCGGCCTTCTTGACGTCGTAGTCCGCGGCCTGGATGAGTTTGAGGAGGATGTTCTCCACGTCCTCACCCACATAGCCGGCCTCAGTCAGTGCGGTGGCGTCCGCCACGGCGAAAGGAACGTTGAGCCGCCGCGCAAGGGTCTGGGCGAGGTAGGTCTTGCCACAGCCCGTGGGGCCGATGAGGAGGATGTTGGACTTGGCGATTTCGACGTCGTCGTGGTGGCCGCCCTCCCCCAGGCTCCCGGACTTTGGCGCATGGCCTGCCTGGATCCGCTTGTAGTGGTTGTAGACCGCGACGGCGAGGGAGCGCTTGGCAGGCTCCTGGCCGATGACGTATTCCTGGAGGAAGTCGAAGATTTCACGCGGCTTGGGCAATTCGAAGCTGCCCAGATCGGCGACCTCAGCCAGCTCCTCTTCGATGATTTCGTTGCACAACTCGATGCATTCATCGCAGATGTAGACACCGGGCCCGGCAATGAGCTTGCGCACCTGCTTCTGGCTCTTTCCACAGAAAGAGCACTTCAGCAGATCCGTGCTCTCGCCAATCCGAGCCATATGTGAACCCCTTAGTATCCTGCTGCCAGGCAGCCCTGCACCATTGCTGAAATCTTCCGGGCCAGCGAGGACCGGTTTGTGACACCATCCACTCTAGGTCACATTCGGCCCCAAGGGTGGAAAGAAAAGGCCGGTGCGGCCAAATGAACTGGCCGCACCGGCTTTCCGTACTGCTACCTGGTGATCGCCTGGGGCTTGATCTTGCGGGAATCAAGCACCTGGTCGATGAGGCCGTATGCCTGGGCCTCGTCGGCGGTGAGGATCTTGTCGCGTTCGATGTCATTGTTGACCTGCTCCGACGTACGGCCGGAGTGCTGTGCCAAGGTGTCCTCAAGCCAGGAGCGCATGCGCATGACCTCGGCTGCCTGGATCTCCAGGTCGGATGCCTGCCCGCCCTGGCCGCCGGACAGCGCGGGCTGGTGGATCAGGACGCGGGCGTTGGGCAGGGCAAGCCGCTTGCCGGGGGTGCCGGCCGCGAGCAGGACTGCAGCGGCGCTGGCGGCCTGGCCCAGGCAGACAGTCTGGATCTCCGGGCGGATGTACTGCATGGTGTCGTAGATGGCCGTCATGGCCGTGAACGAACCGCCCGGGGAGTTGATGTAGAGGGTGATGTCGCGGTCCGGGTCCGTGGACTCCAGGACCAGCAGCTGCGCCATGATGTCGTCAGCGGAAGCATCGTCCACCTGCACGCCGAGGAAGATGATGCGGTCCTCGAAGAGTTTGGTGTACGGGTCCTGGCGCTTGAAGCCATAGGGGGTGCGTTCCTCGAACTGCGGCAGTACGTAGCGGCTGGACGGAAGATTGCCGGCTGACCACCCGAAGTTGTAGTTCATTGTTTTTGCTCCTGATCGAAAGGGTTCTGGATGCCGGTTAGCTCTGGGAGGCGGATTCGCCGGAGGAACCGTTCGAGGTTCCGCCGCCGCCTGACACGGAGCCGGCGTGCGCGGCGATCTTGTCGAAGAAGCCGTACTCGAGGGCCTCGGTGGCGGTGAACCACTTGTCGCGGTCGTTGTCCTTGAGGATGGTTTCAACGGTCTGGCCGGTCTGCTCAGCGGTCAGTTCCGCCATGACCTTCTTCATGTGCAGGATGAGCTCGGCCTGGATCTTGATGTCCGAAGCCGTGCCGCCGATGCCACCGGAGGGCTGGTGCATCAGGACGCGGGCGTTGGGGGTGGCGTAGCGCTTGCCCTTGGTGCCCGAGGAGAGCAGGAACTGGCCCATGGACGCGGCCAGGCCGGTGGCGACGGTGACGACGTCGTTGGGGATGAACTGCATCGTGTCGTAAATGGCCATGCCTGCCGTGACGGAGCCGCCGGGCGAGTTGATGTAGAGGTAGATGTCCTTTTCCGGGTTCTCGGCCGAGAGCAGGAGCAGCTGCGAGCAGATCGCGTTGGCGTTGTCGTCACGCACCTCCGAGCCCAGCCAGATGATCCGCTCCTTGAGAAGGCGGTTGTAAATGTAGTTGTCCTGGGCTGCAGGATCGACGGTCGCCATCCGGGGGGCCTCTGAGTGCTGTGACATGTTTACTTACCTCTCACTGGTGACGGTGACATCACTGAAAATCACTACTTGGACACTAACCGGTTTCCCCGGTGTTTTGTTCGCGCACCGACGGCTGTTCGCTGACGGCGCACGATCGTCGAATCCGCAGTGTGTTGTTACAGCTCCAACGCGAACGGCCCCCGGATCGGAACGATCCAGGGGCCGTGCTGCGGGTCCGGTGAGGACTAGGCCTTGGCCTCTGCGGTGGCGTCCTCAGCTTCGACAGCCTCGGTCTCAGCGGCGTCAGCTTCGATGGCGTCAGCGTCGGCTGCATCGGCTGCGGGAACTTCCTCGCCGCCGGGGCGGACGAAGTCGCTCAGGTCCACTGCCTTGCCCTCGGTGTCGGTCACCGTGGCCTGGCCGAGGACGACGGCCAGCGCCTTGCGGCGGCGAACCTCGGAGACCATCATGGGCACCTGGCCGCTCTGATCGATGATCTGGGCGAACTGGTTGGGGTCCATGCCGTACTGGCTGGCGGTGGTGACGATGTAGTCGATCAGCTCGTTCTGGCTGACGTTGACTTCTTCCTTCTCCGCGATGGCGTCGAGGATGATTTCGTTCTGGAAGGCGCGGGCCGTGTTGGCGCGGACCTCTTCGCGGTGCTCCTCGGTGTCGTGCTCGCCGTCTCCGTGGCCGTTGCCCTCCTGGAAGTGCGCTTCGAGCTGCTCTTCGACGACGGAATCCGGAACGGGAACCTCAACGAGCTCCACCAGCTTGTCCAGGACCTTGTCGCGGGCCTCAACGCCCTGCTCCACGATCTTGGAGTCAGCAGCCTGCTTGGCGAGGTCTTCGCGCAGCTCGGCGAGGGTGTCGAACTCGGAAGCCAGCTGGGCGAAGTCATCGTTCGCCTCGGGCAGTTCGCGTTCCTTGACGGCCTTGACCACTACCTTGACCTGGGCTGCTTCGCCGGCGTGGTCGCCGCCCACCAGCGTGGTGTCAAAGATGGCGTCCTCATCGGCGCTCAGGCCGGTAACGGCCTCGTCCATGCCCTCGAGCATGGTGCCGGCGCCAACCTGGTAGGACAGGCCGGCAGCGGAGTCGACCTCTTCGCCGTCGATGGTGGCGGTGATGTCGATGGTGAGGAAGTCGCCGTCAGCAGCGGGGCGGTCGACGGACTTCAGGGTGCCGAAGCGGCCGCGAAGTTCGTCGAGGGCCTTGTCCACGTCGGCTTCGGAGGATTCGGCAGCCGCAACCTGGACCTCGATGCCGGAGTAGTCCGGGAGTTCGATTTCGGGGCGGACGTCAACCTCGGCGGCGAACTTCAGGCCGCCGTCGGTTGCTGAGGGATCGGGCACCTCGGTGATCTCCACCTCGGGACGGCTCAGGGGACGGATGCCGGACTCCTGCACGGCAGCCTGGTACCAGCCGTTAAGGCCCTCGTTAATCGCGGTCTCCAGGACGTAGCCGCGGCCGACGCGCTGGTCGATAAGCTTGGCGGGAACCTTGCCCTTGCGGAACCCGGGGACCTGGATCTGCGAGGCAACAGTCTTGTAGGCCGAGTCGATGCTGGGCTTCAGTTCCTCAAAGGGGACCTCAACATTGAGCTTGACCCGCGTGGGGGTGAGGTTCTCGACAGCGCTCTTCACGGTCTAAGTACTCCTGGGTTGTGGGATGGGTTTCTGCAAACGCATTGGATGTCCAGGCCGACTGGTCCTGGCCGCAGAGTCGGGGTGACAGGATTTGAACCTGCGACTTCCTGCTCCCAAAGCAGGCGCTCTAGCCAAGCTGAGCTACACCCCGTAAGTGCACAGGCAAGTCTACGGTGATACGCGTCGGGATTGCACATTTGACACGTAGGCCATGGATTAGGTTTAGTTGTATCCGGCTTGAACAGCCAGCCCGGAGTTTCCGCGAAAAACGGATCTTCCTTCGGGGACGTAGCTTAATGGTAAAGCCTCAGTCTTCCAAACTGATTACGCGGGTTCGATTCCCGTCGTCCCCTCCACAAAAGGGACCCCTCTGCAGAGGGGTCCCTTTGGTTTTAAGCCGTGTCGCGAACCGTCGTGGGGCATTTTGACGGCGCATCAGCAGTAATTCCCGACGGCGGGAAGCGTGTCCGTGCCAAAGTGCCCCGCGAAGGCGCGGCCCAGGCAGGCTGCCCTACTCCTGCGGCTGCTGGCAGAACGGGCACCAGTAGAGGTTCCGTCCGGCCAGCTCGGCAATCAGCACGACAGTGCGGCACACCCGGCACGGCAGGCCCTGCCGCTTGTAGACGAAATGGACGTCGTCACCGTGCGGGAAGCCGGCGCTCTTGGCCGGCACGGGCACGCCCGCCGCGGCGGCCTTGGCTGCGGTGGTGCCATCGAGCCTCCAGTACTTGGGCGGGGTGGTGATGATCCGCCCGTCCGCCACCCCGTCGGTCATGACGGCGACGATGTCCCGCCAGAGCTTCCGGGCGTCGCCGTCCGGCAGCGCGCTTCCGGGGAGCCACGGGTCCAGGCGGCGGCGGAACAGGACTTCCGCCCGGTAGACGTTCCCGACGCCGGCAATCACCTTCTGGTCCATGAGCAGGGCTGCGAGCGGGGTCTTCCTGGAACGAAGCTTCGCGGCGAACCGGCCGGCGTCACCGCGCAGGTTCCGCAACGGGTCGGGCCCCAGCCGTGCCAGCACCGCATCCGCTTCCGCTGCGGTGATGGTTTCACAGGTGGTGGCACCGCGAAGGTCCGCCCAGCCGTGCCTTCCGGCGAGCCTGACGCGCACCGCCCCAACGGGCGGCCCGGCGTAAGGTGCGCTGCCGTCGTCGTCCGGGTCCCCGAAGGCCTCCTGCTCCCCTACCCGCCTGGGGGCGCCGATGCTGGAGGCACCGGTGAAGGTGCTGTCGCCGCCGAAGCTCCAGGCGCCGTACAGTCCCAGGTGGACGTGCAGCACCAGCGAGTTGTCGAAATGCAGGAACAGGTGCTTGCCGTGTGCCTCGGCGGCGACCATGGTGCGGCCGTCCAGCAGCGCCGCTCCCCCGCTGAACCTGCCCTGCGGACTGGACACGGCCAGGGCCTCGCCGGTGAAGACATCACCGAACTGCCGGGCGAGCCTGCGGACGGAATGGCCTTCAGGCACTACTCGATGACCTCGCCGGTTGCCTCGAACACTGCGATCTTTTCGATCCTGCGGATGTGGCGTTCATCGTTGCTGAACGGTTCGGCCAGGAATGCCTCGACCAGTTCGGTGGCTTCTTCCACCGTGTGCTGGCGGCCGCCCAGGGCCACCACGTTGGCATCGTTGTGCTCGCGGGCCAGGGTTGCAGTGGAGAGGTTCCAGGCGAGGGCGGCGCGGATGCCCCTGACCTTGTTGGCGGCAATCTGTTCGCCGTTGCCGGAGCCGCCCAGCACGATGCCCAGGGCGTGGATGCCGGCCTCCCGGTCCGCTACTACGGCAAGGGCCGCGTTGATGCAGAAGGACGGGTAGTCGTCCTGGGCGTCGTAGACCTTGGGCCCGTGGTCCACCACCTCGTACCCCTTCCCGGTCAGGTGGGACACCAGGTGGGCGCTGAGCTCCATGCCTGCGTGGTCGGTGGCAATGTGGACCCGCGGGAAGGCAGGGGTTGTGGTCACGTGCTAAGTCCGTTCATTTCGTGGGGCTGGCAGGCCGCCGGTGGAGGCCGGAACGACACCGATAAGGATACTCGGACTGCCGCGGGTCAGGTCCCGGGGCGTCCGGTGGCGGGTGGCGTGCTTCCGCCGCGCCGGGCCCGGGCGGCCACCCGGGTGAGGACTTCGGCCAGCCGCGCGGCCGAGGCCTGGCTGCCACCGCTGACGGCGACGCGCTGGCCGTCGGTCTTGCTGACGACGACGGCGGGCCCGCTGCTGACCAGCATGGCCGCGGTTCCGCCGTGGTGCCGGTAGCCCCACCCGCCGTAATCGGCGGCCTTGACGTCCGCGGCGCTGGCATCCGCAATGGCGCCGGCCGGCACGTCCATGACCGGGACGAGCCCGGCCAGCATGACCTTCAGCCCTCGGCGGTCTGCCCGGACGCGGGCGAAGAGGAACGCGGCGCCGATGACGGCCAGGACCACCAGGAGGATCCCCAGCCACGGCACCACCACCGCAATCAGGGCTGCCGGGAACAGGGAAGCGATGGCGATCATCACGAAGACTGAACTCTTGGCATGCACCCAGAGCCTGATGCTGTCCCGGGCAAGGTCTGGATCCAGTTCCCTGGCGATGGCTATCTGCAGTGCGCGGTCGTCATCGGGAGACCATTGCCGGTCGGCCTTGTACACCATGCCCATGGCCACGCCGAGCGAGACTGCGGCACCGCTGCCGAGGGCGAGGACCGTCATGTCCACGTGCGACTGCCGGGCGTCGGCCAGCCCGGTTTGGCCAATTAAGCCTGCGGCAAGGGCGGAGGTCATAAAGAGGCTGAGGAAAAGCCCTGCCCCCATCATGATCCGGCGCATCATGACCGGCCGGCCAAGGGGTACTGCCTGCAGCAGGACCAGCCAGCCTGCCACGACGATTCCCGCCGCACCAACCCCTACGTAGGCGCCGAACGGCGCAAAGGCGGCACCGCCGTCGTCCGTCCACTGGATGGCGAGTGGATCCGGAAGGTCCGGACGCAGCAGGAACGCGCAGTAGACGAAGGCGGCGGCCAGCACGACGGGGAACCCGACAGCGAAACGCATTGCCTTGGTATCCACCGAATCCAGCAGCTTTCCCATGTATTTAACGCTACCCCTGGGGCCGCCCCGCCAATCGCCGGACCCTGCGGGGAGCACGCTGTGACCTGCGCAACTTGCCAAGGCCTGCAGGGATGGAAGAATGCATCACAGTGCCGGAACCGGGACCACCGGCCGGCAGCCGAAACTTCTCTGGAGGACCTCCTTTGCCAGGCATGAACCTGACCCGCGCCGAAGCCCGTGAGCGCGCCGATCTGATCACCGTCGAGTCCTACGATGTCAGCCTCGACCTGACCCGCGGCGGCGAGGTCTTTGGCAGCACCACCACCGTGAGATTCACGGCGGCGCCGGGGTCATCCAGTTTCATCGACGCCATTACCCGCACAGTGCACGGCGTGACCTTGAACGGCCGCAGCCTTGATCCGGCCACCGTCTCAGATGGCGTACGCATCCAGTTGCCGGACCTGGCGGAGCAGAACGAACTGACCGTTGTGGCCGATATGCCGTACATGAATACCGGGGAAGGTTTGCACCGGTTCGTGGACCCGGTGGACAACGAGGTCTACCTGTACACGCAGTTCGAGGTTCCCGACTCCCGCCGGATGTTCGCCGTCTTCGAGCAGCCGGATCTGAAGGCAACCTTCGCCTTCACGGTCGCGGCACCGTCGCACTGGGACGTCATCTCCAACTCCCCCACGCCTTCTCCGGCGGAAGCCGCGCCGGCCGAGGACGGCTCGGCAAGATCCGTGTGGACGTTCGCCCCGACGCCCCGGCTGTCCTCCTACGTCACGGCCCTGATTGCCGGCCCCTACCAGGCCGTCCGCAGTGAGGTCACCAGCTCCGACGGCCGCGTGATCCCGCTCGGCGTCTTTGCCCGGAAATCACTGATGCAGTACCTGGATGCGGACAACATCTTCGAACTCACCCGCCAGGGCTTCGGGTTCTTCGAGGCCCAGTTCGGCTGCCCGTACCCGTTCGAGAAGTACGACCAGCTGTTCGTTCCGGAGTTCAATGCCGGCGCCATGGAGAATGCCGGCGCCGTGACCATCCTGGAAGGCTACGTCTTCCGCAGCAAGGTCACCGGCGCCCAGATCGAGCGGCGGGCCATCACGGTCCTGCACGAACTGGCCCACATGTGGTTCGGCGACCTGGTGACTATGCGCTGGTGGAACGACCTGTGGCTCAACGAGTCCTTCGCCGAGTACATGTCCCACCTGGCGGCGGTGGAAGCCACGTCCTTCACCAGCGCCTGGACCACGTTCGCGTCGGTGGAGAAGTCCTGGGCCTACCGGCAGGACCAGCTCCCCACCACGCACCCGATCTTCGCCGAAATCAACGACCTGCAGGACGTTGAGGTCAACTTCGACGGCATCACCTACGCCAAGGGTGCCTCGGTGCTCCGGCAGCTGGTGGCCTGGGTGGGGCCCGAACAGTTCATGGCCGGTGTCCGTGAGTACTTCGCCAAGCACTCCTGGCACAACACCGAACTCCAGGACCTGCTGGTGGAATTGGAAAAGGCCAGCGGCCGCGACCTGGATGACTGGGGCCGGCAGTGGCTGGAGACCGCAGGCGTCAACACCCTGGCCCCCGAGCTGGATGTGGACCCGGACGGGAAGCTGCGCTCCTTCGCGGTCCTGCAGTCCGCGGTGCCCGAGTGGCCCACGCTCCGCCCGCACCGCCTGGCCGTAGGGTTCTACAACCTGAACGGCGCCGGCAAGCTGGAGCGGGTGCACCGCGAGGAGCTGGATGTCGACGGCGAACGTACTGAAGTGCCGGCGCTGGCCGGCCTTGCCCAGCCGGACCTGATCCTCATCAACGACGACGACCTCGCTTATGCCAAGGTGCGGCTGGATCCCAAATCGCTGGCCACCGCCACCGCCCACCTCAAGGACTTCGCCGGAAGCCTGCCCCGGACCCTGGTCTGGAACTCGGCGTGGGACGCTGCCCGGGACGGCGAGACGCCGGCCCGGAAGTACGTGGAACTGATCCTGGCCAACGTGGCCGCAGAGACCGACTCGTCCGTGATCCTGGTCCAGCTCCGCCAGCTCGCCACCACCCTGAACTTCTATGTGGCGGAAGAGCACCGCGAGGCCACGACAGTGGCGGCGGCGGACCGGCTGTGGGACCTGGCTGCGGAGGTTCCGGCGGGCTCCGACGGACAGCTGCAGTTCATCAAGGCCTTTGCCCTCCTGGCGCGCAGCGGGTCCCAGTTGGACCGGGTGGCCGGCCTGCTGGATGGGTCGGTGGCTTTGGCGGGACTGAGCCTGGACCAGGACCTCCGGTGGGAACTGGTGGCCTCGCTGGTGGCGGGTGGCCGGATGGGGCAGGACGGCATCGACGCGGAACTGCAGCGGGACAACACCTCCAGCGGACAGAATGCGGCCGCCCTGGCCAAGGCTGCCATCCCCACCCCGGAGGCGAAGGCCGCGGCCTGGGAGTCCATCGTGGTCAAGGGCGAACTGTCCAACGCGCTGCAGGGATCGGCGGTGACCGGCTTCATGCGGGTGCTGGACCGCTCGCTGCTGGAGCCGTACTCCGAAAAGTATTTCGCGGCTGTGCCGGGCATCGTGGCAACCCGCACCCACGCACTGGCCCAGCAGATCGTCGTCGGGCTCTACCCGGCGCTGCTGACCACCCAGGCCACCATCGACCGGACCGACGGCTTCCTGGCGTCGCTGCCGGCTGAAAGCGCCGCGCTGCGCCGCATGATGCTGGAAAACCGCGACGGCGTTGCCCGCGCCCTGCGTGCACGCGCCGCCGACGTGGTGGCGGACGGCAGCCTGCAGTGAGCCTCGATGAACACCGCTACTCCCTGACAGTCCAGTGGACCGGCAACCGTGGGGACGGCACTTCGTCCTACCGGAGCTACTCGCGCGACCACGATGTGCTCATTCCGGGCCTGCCGCCCCTGAAGGGCTCGGCGGATCCCACGTTCCATGGGGACCGGGAACGGTACAACCCGGAGCAACTGCTCCTGGCCGCGCTGGCCCAGTGCCACATGCTGTCCTACCTGCACGTGGCCGTAAAGCACGGTGTGGTGGTCACGGACTACCGGGACGAGGCAACCGGGCTGATGCGGCTGAACCGGGACGGCAGCGGCCAGTTCGAGCGGGTTGTCCTGCATCCGCAGGTGACGGTGGCCGACGCCGCGCAGGCCGAACTGGCGGCGTCGCTGCACCACGAGGCCAACCAGGTTTGCTTCATCGCCCGCAGTGTGAACTTTCCGGTGGAGCACCAGCCGGAGACGGTGGCGGGCTAGCGTCCGGGGCCGCTGCGGAGCAGGTTCACAAGCCGTTGTTCCGTGGCGGGAGTCAGGCCGGCCTTCCGGGGCCGGTCCAGCCCGCGGGCGCGTTCGTCACCCAGGGTATCCACCAGGGTTTCCTGCCATGGCCTCAGCGCCATGCCGGCGGCTTTGGCTGCCCGGTTGCTGCGGGCCATGAAGCCCTCGTGGTGGGGTGGCAGCCAGAGGGGAAGGGACTCCGGCCCGGACCAGTAGTTGACCCCCTGTTCCACCAGCCAGTCCGCGGAAGCAGTAACGGCGGCGGTGTCCGTGGCGGACGCCGCGCGGCAGGCGCTCACGAGGTCCGCGAAGGGGACCTGGTCCCCCATGGCGTTCAAAGGACCCGGTATCCCGCGTTCTGCGGCCAGCAGGATCCAGGCCGCCAGGTCCCGGACGTCGATGACCTGCGTGGGGTGGCCGCCGATGTCCGGGACAAGCACTGGTCCGGAGTCCCGGGCAAAGCGGCCCGGCCAGTACCCGTAACGGTCGGTGGGGTCGCCGGGGCCGCTGATAAGGCCTGCGCGGCAGAGGTGGGCCTTGCCGTTCGTGGACTGCACCGTGGCTTCCTCGATGGCCACCTTGGATTCGCCGTAATTGTCCGGGGTGGAAGGCGTCCCGGCGGGCAGGGGCGGCAGCAGCGATGCGTCCTCCGCCGCACCGGGGACGGAGTTGTCCGCATAGGCCGAACAGCTGGACACGAAGGTCCAGTGGCCGGCCCGGCCTGCCAGGGCCGCCAGGGCTTCCCGTGCCGGTTTAGGATCCCGTGCCACCTCGACCACGGCATCCCAGACGCCGGCCAGTTCCCCATACGCGGCCTGGCCTGTTGACCGGTCAGCCCTGATCCACGCTGTGCCGGGTGGTGCCGCGCCCGTTGTTCCGCGCGCCAGGCAGGTGACGTCATGCCCGGCAGCAACCGCCTGCGTGGCAATCTCATTGGAGAGGAAGGCCGTTCCGCCGAGGATGAGGATGCGCATTGCTCCACGCTACGGCGCTAGGGTTGAAAGAGAACAGAGCAATATCCCAAGGAGCTACTTCCACCAATGGTCAGCATGTTGTCCCTTCTTCCCCCTGCCACCAACCAGCCAAGCGGCGTGAGCATCCCGGGCATCGTGATCAGCCTCGGCGTTGGCGTGGCCGTCTGGCTGGTGGCGACCTTCGTCATCTCGCGCATCACCAAGCGCGTCGCGGCGGGAAGCAACTTCTTCAAGACGCCAACCTTCAAATGGGTGGCCCCGGCTTTCCGCGCCCTGGACCACGAACGGCGGGTCCAGCGCGCGGAGACGATCGGTTCGCTCCTGAACAGCGTGGTGGGCGTGCTGGTGGTCATTATCACCGGCATGTACGTGCTGCAGAACCTGGACATCAATATCGCCCCGCTGCTGACCAGCGTGGGCATCCTGGGTGTGGCCATCGGCTTCGGCGCCCAGCAGCTGATCCGGGACTTCCTGGCCGGAATCTTCATTACCATTGAAGACCAGTACGGGATCGGCGACGTGATCGAAACCAGCGAAGTGGTGGGCGTGGTGGAGTCCATGGGCCTGCGGATCACCCGTGTCCGCTCCGACGACGGCGCCATCTGGTACCTGCGCAACGGTGAGATCCTGCGCGTGGGCAACCGGTCGCAGGGGCGCTACGTCCCGCTGCACGAATCCGACGACGGGACCACCGACCAGGGCTCGGCGCACGTTGAGACCAAGAAGACAGACCAGAAAGCCGGGGACTAGCATGTCGCTTCCCATCGAGCCACGCCGCCCTGTCCCAGGGCAGCGGCCCCAGTTGATGCAGAACGATCCCTTCAGCAAGCCGGAGTACACCGACAGCTTCTATGATGCCGTGGGCGGCCACGACACCTTCGTAAAGCTCATCGACGTCTTCTACGACGGCGTGGCCACCGATCCGGTGCTGCGGCCGATGTATCCGGAAGAGGACCTGGCCCCGGCGAAGCGCCGGTTCCTGATGTTCCTGGAGCAGTACTGGGGCGGCCCCACCACATACGGCGAGGAACGCGGCCACCCGCGCTTGCGGATGCGCCACATGCCGTTCAAGGTCACGCCCGAGGCGAAGGACCGGTGGCTGTTCCACATGCGGACCGCGGTCGATGCGCTGGAACTGCCGCCGCTCTACGAAGGCACACTGTGGGACTACATGGAGCGGGCCGCCTTGTCCATGGTGAACAGCCCCTCCGGAGCTTAAGCCCGATTTTCCCGCCGCCCCAACGCGGCCGCGGCAACCTGGCCTTAGAGCAGGCCGCTGCCGGTCCGCGCCAGGACGTGGCCGCGGGGCCCAGTCAGCCGGAACCAGCGGCCGGCCCGGTAAAGCTTCTGGTCCCCGTCACCCAGGAACCCCAGCGCGAAGGCCGCGAAGGCTGCACCGGCGGGCAGGCCGGCGTCGTCCAGTTCCCGCCCCCACACAGCAGCCCGTGCGTTGTTGACGATGAGGGCGCCAGGCTTGTCCGGCACAATGCCTGCCACTTCGGCGATGCCCGCCTCCGCCGCAGCCCGAAGGCGGGCGTCGCTGACGGACCCCAGCAGCTCCCAACCGCCCCGCGGTGCGCCGACCCCCGTCCATGATTCGCTGACAGTGGTGGGCGGAACCGGGAATTCGACGTCCTGATCCCCCGCCCGTGCCAGCCGGTCCAGGACCGATGACAACGCAACGGTGACATCGGTCCCCGACGGTTCCGCCAGGGCCATGGTGCGCAGGCCCAGGATGGTGGGCGTCGATTCGCCCAGGAGCCTGGGCCGCAGGACGCAAACGTAGGCGGCAAGGACTGTGCCGGCGGCCTGCAGGCGCATCGCTCCGCCGTCGTCTATGGCTTTGGCGCGGGTGGCGAACGTCTTGAGGTCGGCCAGATCCCGGGGATCGGCGAAACGGAAGGACGAAGTGAGAAGTTCAGACACACCTAAGACACTACCGGCTGCACTCCGGTTGAGTGGTTCCCGGGGCGCCGTCTAGAGTCGGACCATGACTGAAGCCGAAGCCGGACTGCTGGCGCCGCCAAGCGGAGACCCAACCTCATCGCTGATCGAACTGCTGGACCTTGGTGAGCTTGAGGGCGCACGGACGGATGAGGATATTTTCCTGGGCCCTTCCCAGCAGCAGCCCCACCATAGGGTTTTCGGCGGGCAGGTGCTTGCGCAGTCACTGGTCGCGGCCACCAGGACGGTGGATCCGGAGCGGTTCGTCCACTCCATGCATGGCTACTTCCTGAGGCCGGGCGACGCCAACAAGCCCATCACCTTCGGGGTGCAGCGGTTGCGCGATGGCCGGTCCTTTTCCGCCAGGCGAGTCCACGCCTATCAGGACGGGGTGCCCATCCTGTCAATGATTGCCTCCTTCCAGGGTGACGATGCAGGCATCGACCACTCCTCCGTCATGCCGGCTGGAATCCCGGACCCCGAGTCGCTGCCCAGCACAGCTGACCTGCTGGGGAAGTTCGACCACCCTGTGGCCCGGCATTGGGCGTACGAGCGCCCCTTCGACATCCGGCACGTGGACCCGCCGCTGTATGTCTCCGCAACCGGCCCGCGCGAGGCCCGCAACGCCGTCTGGATGAAGACCTTCGGCCCGATGCCGGACGACTCCAACCTGCACCGTGCCGCCCTCGCCTATGCCAGCGACTACACGCTCCTCGAGTCGATTCTTCGACGCCACGGCCTGAACTGGACCACCCCGGGCATGAACGTCGCAAGCCTGGACCACGCCATGTGGTGGCACCGCCCGGCACGGGTTGATGAATGGCTTCTCTACGTCCAGGAGTCCCCCAGCGCCCATGGCGCCCGGGGCCTGGCCACGGGCAAGATCTTCAACCGTGAGGGCCACCACGTTGCCTCGGTGGCGCAGGAGGGCATGGTCCGGATTCCCAGCCTCCCGGAAGACGCCTAGATGTATTGACCACGGAGGTTAGGAACATGCGGCGTGGTTAGGTGACAAAAAGAAGACCTCCAAGTGGAGTGGGGCTTGTCTAAGAGTCCGATCCACAAGGAGGTCTTCAATGTCCCATGCTAACGCGCTTCTGACGCCGAAGGGACGGCTCCGGCTGGCCCGGTGCATCGTCGATGACGGGTGGCCGCTGCGCCGTGCTGCTGAGCGGTTCCAGGTGTCGGTGACGACCGCAGCGCGGTGGGCGGCCCGTTACCGGGAGCACGGGGAGCACGGGACGGGTGATCGTTCCAGCCGGCCCATCAACTCCCCGCGTCGGACCTCCACGCGGCGGGAGCGGCGGATCGTCGCGATCAGAGTCAACCGGCGCTGGGGCCCGGCACGGATCGGCTATCTGCTGGGCATTCACCCCTCCACGGTGCACCGGGTGCTGTCCCGGTTTGGGCTGGCGAGGCTGGCGTGGATGGACCGGGCCACGGGCCGGGTGATTCGCCGGTACGAGCACCACAGCCCCGGGGACCTGGTCCACGTCGACATCAAGAAACTTGGACGGATCCCTGACGGCGGCGGACACCGCAGTGTCGGCAGGGCCGCCGGAAACCGGAACAAGACCGGTACCGCGGCGAACCGGAGACCGGGTCACGCCTTCTTGCACAACGCCGTCGATGATCACTCCAGGCTCGCCTACACGGAGATCCTGACCGATGAGAAAAAGGACACTGCGGCCGGATTCTGGGAACGCGCCAATGCCTACTTCGAGTCCCACGGGATCACTGTCAAACGGGTCCTGACCGATAACGGATCCTGCTACCGCTCCTACGCATTCAAAGACGCTCTGGGCCCGGACATCAAGCACAAACGCACCCGCCCCTACAGGCCTCAGACAAACGGCAAAGTCGAGCGCTACAACCGCACCATGCTCGACGAATGGGCCTACGCCCGTCCCTACGCCTCCGAGGCCGAGCGTGTTGCCGCTTTCGCCGACTGGCTCCATCATTACAATCATCATCGAGGCCACACCTCACTCAACGGTCAGCCACCGGCCAGCCGCGTCACCAACCTCTCAGGTCAATACACCTAGACCCTGTCGGGACGACGGGCCGCGCATAAAGAAGGCCGGCGTCCGATGTGAAAAGCTCACCTCGGACGCCGGCCTTCTTCCTTTGCCCTGCTAGTCGCGGGTGAGGCGCCGGTGGGTGACGCGGTGCGGCTTGGCGGCGTCGGGACCCAGCCGCTGGACCTTGTTCTCCTCGTAGGATTCGAAGTTGCCCTCGAACCAGTACCACTTGGAGGGGTTTTCGTCGTCGCCTTCATAGGCCAGGATGTGGGTGGCCACCCGGTCCAGGAACCAACGGTCGTGCGAGACCACCACGGCGCAGCCGGGGAACTCGAGCAGCGCGTTTTCCAGGCTGCTGAGGGTTTCGACGTCGAGGTCGTTGGTGGGCTCGTCAAGCAGCAGCAGGTTGCCGCCCTGCTTCAGGGTGAGCGCGAGGTTCAGCCGGTTCCGCTCACCGCCGGAGAGGACGCCTGCCTTCTTCTGCTGGTCCGGGCCCTTGAAGCCGAATGCGGCGACGTAGGCGCGGGACGGCATTTCAACGTTGCCCACCTGGATGAAGTCGAGTCCGTCGGACACGACCTCCCACAGCGTCTTGTTGGGGTCGATGCCGCCGCGGCTCTGGTCCGCGTAGGAGATCTTGACCGAGTCACCGATCTTCAGGTCGCCGCCGTCGAGCGGTTCCAGGCCGACGATGGTCTTGAACAGGGTGGTCTTGCCCACGCCGTTGGGGCCGATGACGCCCACGATGCCATTGCGGGGCAGGGTGAAGGACAGCCCGTCAATCAGGACCCGGTCCTCAAAGCCCTTCTGGAGGTTCTTGGCCTCCAGCACCAGGCCACCCAGTCGGGGTCCCGGTGGGATCTGGATCTCTTCGAAATCAAGCTTGCGGGTGCGGTCTGCCTCTGCGGCCATTTCCTCGTAACGGGCCAGGCGGGCCTTCGACTTGGTCTGGCGGCCCTTGGCGTTGGAGCGCACCCAATCGAGTTCCTCGGCGAGGCGCTTGGCCTGCTTGGCGTCCTTCTTACCCTGGATTTCCAGGCGGGCGCGCTTCTTCTCCAGGTAGGTGGAGTAGTTGCCCTCGTAGGGGTACAGGTGGCCGCGGTCCACTTCGGCAATCCATTCAGCCACGTGGTCGAGGAAGTAGCGGTCGTGGGTCACGGCAAGGACGGCGCCGGGGTAACTGGAGAGGTGCTGCTCGAGCCAGAGTACGCTCTCGGCGTCCAGGTGGTTGGTGGGCTCATCAAGGAGCAGCAGGTCCGGCTTCTGCAGGAGCAGCTTGCACAGCGCCACGCGGCGGCGTTCACCACCGGAAAGGTTGGTGACATCGGCATCGGCCGGCGGGCAGCGCAGCGCGTCCATAGCCTGTTCCAGCTGGGAGTCGAGATCCCAGGCGTCCGCGGCGTCGATGGCTTCCTGCAGCTTGCCCATCTCTTCAAGGAGGGTGTCGTAGTCAGCGTCGGGGCTGGCCATTTCCTCCGAGATCTCGTTGAAGCGCTGGATCTTTCCGTAGATCTCGCCAACGCCTTCCTGGACGTTGCCCAGGACGGTCTTTTCCTCGTTAAGGGGCGGTTCCTGGAGCAGGATACCCACGCTGTAGCCGGGGCTGAGCCTGGCCTCACCGTTGGAGGGCGTGTCCAGCCCGGCCATGATCTTGAGGATGGTGGACTTACCGGCACCGTTGGGGCCCACAACACCAATCTTGGCGCCCGGGAAGAAGGACATGCTTACGTCATCAAGGATGAGTTTCTCGCCAACGGCCTTGCGGGCCTTGGTCATTGTGTAGATAAATTCCGCCATGGTCTCAAATCTAGTGGGTTGGCGGGCAGATCTCACATTTGCGGCCGGCAGGCTGACGCGATCAGGATCCGACGAAACATTTACCGCTGGCCAGGACCGGAAGGACCGTGACGGTTACGGCTCCTTCGCGCACCTGTCCGATGACGCAATCCCTCCCCTGCAGGACAGCCGCCTCGATGGCATCTGCTTCCAGTCCGGTGGGCGTCCGGCTTTGCGAGACCTGGAGAACGGCGGGCGCTATGCCGGCACCCGTTAAGGCTTCGCTGACCTGGCCAGTCGCAGGCTTTGGAGTTCCGCTTGCCAATTTGGTCAGGGTGTCCGTAACGGTGCGCTTCACCGTGTCGGTGGCCGCTTCAGCCGCAGCCGCGGAGGCCGCAGCGTATGTGCCTGGGACCCCGCCGGATGTGCTGGCCAGCGGCTCTCCGCCGGGACGGCTGCTGCCCGGGGCCGAGCCAGCGGCCTGGGCCGGCTCCTGCGTTGCACCGGCGGCTGCCGTCGCCGGCCACGAACCCTGCCCTTCACTGGATCCAAGTACCGGTTGACTTGCGGAAGGGCCGGCAACACACCCTGACAGGGCAAACGCCAGGACGGCGCATGCCAGCGCTGCACCGGCGCGTTTATTCGGCCGTTGGTAAGGGGTGGGACGCATGGAGTCATTCTGCCATGGACGCAGGCACGGGCCGGGGTGAGTGAACGGCACCGGGCGTGGTCGTGCGGGAGACACATCGTGCGGAAGCATCGCCGGCAATAGGCGCCTGGCCAACAGGCATTTGGCGGGCGGACGGAGGGCGGCCGGGGGGTGCCGCCGTCCATCCGCCCGCGAATGAACGGGGACACTGATACCTGATACCTGATACCTGATACGTGATTCCTAGACTTCGGCGAGTTCCCCCGTTTCCAGGTCCAGCGAGGCGAGGGCACCATCACTGTCCTCGATGACGACGGCGGGCTGGCCGTGGTCTTCGGGGTGTTCGTCCTCGTGGTCCTCCAGGTCATCCGGAACCTGGTCCATTCCGGCGGCGTCGTCAGGAACCGGCGGCTGCTCCACCAGGGAGAGTGCCGGCCTGGAAGCGGTACGAATGAAGTTTGCCGATCCAAAGGTGAGATCGTGCCCCACGGCCTCAGCATCGATGATGGTGGAGTGGTACACCCGGCCGTCCTTCTCCCAAGTGTGGATCTTCAGCTTGCCCACGACGATGACCGGTTGTCCCTTCCTGATGCTGCAGCCAAGGGTTCCAGCAAGGTTGCGGTAGCCCTGGACCGTAAACCAGTTGGTGTGTCCGTCACCCCAGGTCCTGGATGCCCGGTCAAAACGACGGGCGGTGGAGCCGAGCCGGAAGGAGGCCGTTGCCACTCCGCCTGGCGTGGTGGAACTCGTAATCTCCGTGGCCACGAAGCCCCGGATGGTGATGATCGTTTCGCTCATGTCTACGTCCTGTCTGGATGGTGGCGCCTTTAGCAGGCATGACCAGCATCGCGCCGGACAACACCGGACGGCAGGCATGGATATTCCTATGTGGACAACGAGCGCCGACAAGGAACGTGTGGAGGAGGGGTGGCGGCAGAATGCCGCTTCCGGCGCCCCGGGCAATGTAAACTTTTTGAGGCGCCGGCTTGCAGGTCGGAAGCCGATGCCTCAGTAGCTCAGGGGATAGAGCAGCGGCCTTCTAATCCGCCGGTCGGGGGTTCGATTCCCTCCTGGGGCACTTTGAGGACAATGCCCCGGTCTTCGGACCGGGGCATTGTGCATTCCGGTTAAGCGTGCAGCCGGTGCGGCGCCTCCACCAGGGAGCGGATGACGCTGCCGGCCGCACCCAGCAGGGCTCCCGACTCGCCCACGGCGGAGACAGTGACCTGCTCCGGCGCGTACTTGCCCGGCGCGTACTTCTGCACGCTGTCGAGCAACGGACCGCGCAGCCAGGGCTCAAGGACCGCGAAATGTCCACCCAGGACCGCCGACTGGATATTGACCACCCGGGCCGTTGACGCGAGCGCTATGCCCAGGCAGCGGCCCGCCTGTTTGACGGCGGACACCGCGTTGGGGTCTCCGGCCTCCAGCGCCTGCAGGAGCGCGGACATGCTGGCGGACCGTGACGCAGCGTCCGGAGCCAGGCCGGCTGCAGCGAAAATGGCGTCCTGGCCGGCGACGGTTTCCAGGCAACCGGTCCCCCCACAGGAACAGTGACTGCCGTCCGGGTCCACCACGATGTGTCCGACTTCGCCGGCATGGCCTTCCGGGCCCGAGAACAGCTCGGACCCGATGACGATCCCGCCACCGACGCCCACTTCACCGGAAACGAACAGGAAGTCGGAGGCACCGTCCGGCCGGTACCGCAGTTCTGCCAGGGCAGCTGCGTTGGCCTCATTGAAGAGCGCCACGCCCAGGGGCGTTTCGGGCAGCAACGCATCAAGGTCAAGGTGCACATCGACCCAGCCAAGGTTAGGGGCGGTGAGCACCCGCGCCGCAGCAGGGTCAACAAGGCCCGGAACGGCCAGCCCTCCGCCGAGGACCTCGACGCCCTGCTCCCCCGCCGCGCTCCGTACCCGGGCGGCCAGGACTGTAAGCGCCGCCAGTACCGGGGCGTCCGGGCTGTTGCGGTTGTCCCGCTCCTTCACCTCCCGGATCAGGACACTGCCGGCCAGGTCAACCACGGCCGCAGAGATGTAGTCCACGTTAATTTCCATCCCCATGACAGCGCGGCCCGGGTTAAGCTCCAGTCCGACGCCCGGCCGGCCGCGCCCCTGCGGGTTCAGGCCTACTTCCCGGATGATGCCGGCGTCCAGGAGGTCCAGCACCAGGCTGGACACCGACGCTTTGGTCAGCCCGGTGGCGCCCGCGATCTGTGCGCGGCTGGGGCAGGTGCCGCGTGGGAATTCCGCGATTGCACCCAGGACCAGGGCAAGGTTGTTGCGCCGGACGTCCCCCACACTGCCGGGGGCTGCGCCTCCCGGCCCCGCCACTGCAGGCACCGGCATCACCATCACAAAGCTCCTCGGTCTATGGCTCCGTTAATTTTTCCGGCTGTCGCAAGCTGGACCTCTTGACCCCACCCTACGTCGGCTCATATAGTTCAGGCAATGAACTAATGCTTCGCAATCCCGCGGAGCGCTCGATCGCAAGGACGCATCATGACTCTTTCCCCCACCCCCGCCGACAAGTTCACTTTTGGCCTCTGGACGGTCGGCTGGACCGGCGCCGACCCGTTCGGCGTCGCCACCCGCTCGGCGCTGGACCCCGTCGAAGCCGTTCACCGCCTGGCCGAACTTGGCGCGTACGGCATCACCTTCCATGACAATGACCTCGTCCCGTTTGGTGCCTCCGCTTCCGAGCGGGAGCTGATCCTGAAGAACTTCCGCGCAGCCCTTTCCGAGACCGGGCTGAAGGTTCCGATGGTTACCACCAACCTGTTCAGCCACCCCGTTTTCAAGGACGGCGGCTTCACCTCCAACGACCGTTCCATCCGGCGCTTCGCCCTGTCCAAGGTGCTGCGCAACATCGACCTCGCCGCCGAACTCGGCGCCGAAACATTCGTCATGTGGGGCGGCCGCGAAGGCAGCGAATACGACGGATCCAAGGACCTCGCCGCAGCCCTGGACCGGATGAAGGAAGGCGTGGACACCGCCGCAGGCTACATCAAGGAGAAGGGCTACAACCTCCGCATCGCCCTCGAACCCAAGCCGAACGAACCGCGCGGCGACATCTTCCTGCCCACCGTGGGCCACGGCCTGGCCTTCATCGCCCAGCTGGAACACGGCGACATCGTGGGCCTGAACCCCGAGACCGGACACGAGCAGATGGCGGGGCTGAACTTCACCCACGGCATCGCCCAGGCACTGTGGGCCGGCAAGCTCTTCCACATCGACCTCAACGGCCAGCGCGGGATCAAGTACGACCAGGACCTGGTCTTCGGCCACGGCGACCTCACCAGCGCCTTCTTCACCGTGGACCTGCTGGAGAACGGCTTCCCGAACGGCGGCCCGAAGTACGACGGCCCGCGCCACTTCGACTACAAGCCCTCCCGCACCGACGGCTACGACGGCGTGTGGGAATCCGCCAAGGCCAACATGGCAATGTACCTCCTGCTCAAGGAACGGGCCCTGGCCTTCCGCGCAGACCCGCAGGTGCAGGAAGCCCTCAAGACCTCCGGCGTCTTCGAACTCGGCGAAAGCACCCTCGCCGCCGGTGAGAGCACCGCGGACCTGCTCGCTGACGCCGCAGCGTTTGAGGACTTCGACGCCGACAAGGCCGCCGAGCGCTCCTTCGCGTTCGTCCGGCTCAACCAGTTGGCCATCGAGCACCTCCTGGGCGCCCACTAGCCACCCGATACCCGCTGCGGGGCCTGGGAGACATAACCTCCAGGCCCCGCAGCGTTTCCATTCCTGCACTGAGACATTCCTGCACTCAGACATTCCTGCACAAAGAAAAGAACCCCATGCCGCTCGTAGCCGGAGTCGACAGCTCCACCCAGTCCTGCAAGGTAGTCATCCGCGACGCGGACACCGGAGCGCTGGTCCGCCAGGGCCGCGCTGCCCACCCCGAAGGCACCGAGGTCAACCCCGACCACTGGTGGACGGCCCTGCAAAAAGCCATTGCCGACGCCGGCGGGCTCGACGACGTCAGCGCCGTCTCCATCGGCGGCCAGCAGCACGGCATGATCTGCCTGGACGGCGACGGTGCGGTGATCCGTCCGGCGCTGCTCTGGAACGACACCCGCAGCGCAGGCGCAGCGGCGGAACTTATCGAAAGTGCCGGCGGCGGCGATCCCGCCGCCGGAGCGCAGTACTGGGCCAACGCCACCGGTACCGTCCCGGTGGCATCCCTGACCGTGACCAAGCTGCGCTGGCTGGCAGCCCACGAGCCGGACAACGCCGCAAAGGTGGCCGCCGTCTGCCTTCCGCACGACTGGCTCACGTGGCGGCTCGCCGGCTACGGCCCCGGCAGCGGAGAAGAGGGATTGGCCGCCCTGGCCACCGACCGCTCCGACGCCTCAGGCACCGGGTACTACTCGACGGCCGAGGGCAAATACCTTCCTGACGTCCTCACCGCCTCCCTTGGGCACGTGCCCGTCCTCCCCAGGGTCCTTGGGCCTTTGGAAGCGGCGGGAAAGACGACGGCAGGCGCTCTCCTGGCTGCCGGCGCCGGGGACAACGCGGCCGCGGCCCTTGGCGCGGGGGCGGGGCTGGGCGACGTGGTGGTGTCGCTGGGCACCTCCGGCACAGTGTTTGCGGTTTCGGATAAGCCGGCGGCAGACCCCTCGGGACTGGTGGCAGGGTTCGCCGCCGCTGACGGCCACTACCTGCCGCTGGTATGCACGTTGAATGCCACACGCATCTTCGATGCCACGGCCGCGCTGCTGTATGTGGACCTGCCGGAGTTCAACCGGCTTGCCCTGTCCGCTGGGCCCGGCGCCGGAGGCCTCACCCTGGTCCCCTACTTCGATGGGGAGCGGACGCCCAACCTGCCCGACGCCACAGGTTCCCTTCATGGAATCACCCGGGCCAACTACACCCCCGCCAACCTGGCGCGCGCCGCCGTCGAAGGCGTGGTTTGCTCCCTGGCCGACGGTTTGGCGGCCCTGCAGGCGCAAGGCGTGCAGCCAAAGCGGATCCTGCTGGTGGGCGGGGGCGCCCAGTCGGTTGCCGTGCAGGAAGTCGCCGCAGGCCTTTTGGGAACGGCCGTCACCGTCCCCCAGCCGGGTGAATACGTTGCCGACGGCGCCGCACGGCAGGCAGCCGCGGCACTCACCGGACAGTTCCCCGCTTGGGCGGCAGACGCCGTCGACCTTCCACACGGAACGGACGACGCCGGCGTGCTGGCGAGGTACCGCAGGTTCGCCTCGCTGTACGCCCAGGGCTAGCAGCAAGGGCGGGCAGCGGGGAACGGGCAGGAAAAAGGACCCGGGCCAGCGGTGGGAAACCACCGCTGGCCCGGGTCCTTCCATGTGGGGCGCAGGCTCCTGCCGTGACGTAGCAGGAGCCCGCGGTCTGGTATCAGGTCAGGCGTACGGGAGGACAAGCTCCGCGTACCGCTCCTTGACCGTGGCCAGGACAATGTTGCCGTCCGTGTCCCAGATCTCCTGATTGAAAATTTCCACCTCAATGTCGCCGGTGTACCCGGCGTCACGCACCCAGGTGCCAATGGTGGCAAAGTCCACCACGCCGTCGCCCATGTACCCGCGGGACAGCAGCGGGTCTGCGGCGATGGGCATGTTGAAGTCACACACCTGGTAGGAGGCGATCCGGTTCTCACGTCCGGCACGCTCAATCTGCGTCTTAAGTTCCGGGTCCCACCACACATGGAAGGTGTCGACGGCGACACCCACCGTCCCGGCATCGAACGGCGCCGCGAGGTCCAAGGCTTGGCCCAGGGTGGAGATGAGCGCCCGGTCAGCGGCGTACATCGGATGCAGCGGCTCCAGCACCAGGCGGACGCCGTTCTCTTCCGCGAAGGGGACCAGGTCCGCGAGCCGGTCTGCCACGCGCTGCCGGGCCGCCACCACGTCCTTCTCCCCCGGCGCCAGGCCACCGACCACCAGGAACAGCTCCCTGGTGTCCAGGGCCACGGCCTCGAGGATGGCGGCGCGGTTGTCGGCGAGCGCTGCCGCCTGCCCCTCGGCGTCGGCGGCGGTAAGGAACCCGCCACGGCACAGGGACGAGACGCGGAGGCCGGCGTCCTTGATCAGGCGTGCCGCTTTGTCCAGCCCGGCTTCCTCGACGCGGTCGCGCCAGGGGCCGATGGCCGGGATGCCGGCCTTGACGCAGCCCTCGACGACCTGGGCGAGCGTCCACTTCTTGGTGGTGGCGCTGTTGATGGAGAGGCGCGAAAAGTCGCTCATACGCCCACCCCGTTGATCCGCAGGTAGTCCGACATCCGGAAGGCTGCCAGTGCCGGGTCCTTCAGCAGGCCGGCCTGGTCGGCCAGTTCGAAGGTCCTGGACAGGTGGCACACCGAGCGCCCGGAATGCAGTCCGCCCACCATCTGGAAGCCGGGCTGCTTGCCGTTGAGCCAGGACATGAACGCTATGCCGGTCTTGTAGTAGAACGTGGGGGCGCTGAAGATGTGCTTGCCCAAGTCGCGGGTGGAGTCCAGGATTTCGCGTGCCTTGGCGGCGTTTCCGGCCTCGTAGTTCTGCAGGGCCACCGAGGCGGCCGGGTAGATGGCGGCAAAGATGCCGAGCAGGGCGTCGGAGTGGTGGGTTCCGTCACCGTCAATCAGTTCGGGGTAGTTAAAGTCGTCGCCGGTGTAGAGGCGGACGCCTTCGGGCAGGGCTGCGCGCAGGCCAACCTCGTGGCTGGCGTCGAGCAGCGAGACCTTGAGGCCGTCCACCTTGTCCGCGTTGTCCCGGATCAGGCCCAGGAAGGTTTCGGTGGCGGCAGCGACGTCGTCGGAACCCCAATATCCTGCGAGGGCGGGGTCGAACATGGTGCCCAGCCAGTGCAGGATGACCGGCTGGTCCACTTCCTGCAGCAGCGTGGAGTAGACGCTGAGGTAGTCCTCCGGGCCGCTGGCCACCTTTGCCAGGGCCCGGGATGCCATGAGGATGACCTTGGGTCCGGCCTCGGTGATGACGGCGATCTGTTCACGGTAGGCCTCCAGGACTGCCTTGATCCCGGCCTCACCGGAGGGCAGGGAGTCGATGTCCAGCTGGTCGGTGCCGGCCCCGCAGGACACGAGGTCCCGGACGGACTTGCCAGCCGTTGCGGCGTTGTTCGCCGTGACGACCGAGGCTGCCTCGACGCCGGTGCGCTTGATGAGCTGCTGCGTGGCGGCCCAGTCAAGGCCCATGCCGCGCTGGGCGGTGTCCATGGCATCGGCAACGCCCAGGCCGTAGGACCACAACTCGTGCCGGTAGGCCATGGTGGCGTCCCAGTCGAGGCGCGCGGGGGCGCCCGGGGTGTTGTCGGCGAGGACCTCGGGAATGACGTGGGCGGCCGCGTAGGCACGGCGTGCCGTCAGGGGGGCTGTGGGCCGGGCCCAGGCACTGCCGCCCTGCAGGCGGTACTCCCTGGTGCCGCCGTCATCGGAGGGAAGAATGAGTGAAGTCATTAGAGGGTGATCTCCGGGATGTCGATGGTGCGGCGTTCGTCGCTGGAGCGCAGGCCAAGCTCGGCCAACTGGACGCCGCGCGCTGCGGACAGCAGGCCGAAGCGGTGCTCGCGGCCGGCAACCACATCGCGCAGGAACTCTTCCCACTGCAGCTTGAAGCCGTTGTCCAGCTCGGCGTTGGCGGGAACTTCCTGCCACTGGTCACGGAAAGACTCGGTGACGGGGAGGTCCGGGTTCCAGACGGGCTTGGGGGTGTGTGCGCGCTGCTGGGCGACGCACTTGTTCAGGCCCGCAACCGCGGAGCCGTGGGTGCCGTCCACCTGGAATTCCACCAGTTCGTCGCGGTAGACGCGCACGGCCCAGGAGGAGTTGATCTGGCCGATGACCTCGTCGCCGCCCGGGGTCTCAAGCTCGAAAATGCCGTAGGAGGCATCGTCCGCGGTGGCCTTGTATTCCTTGCCGGTCTCGTCCCAGCGGGTGGGGATGTGGGTAGCGGTTTTGGCGTTGACGCTCTTGACCTGGCCGATGATGCCTTCCAGGACATAGTTCCAGTGGCAGAACATGTCCGTGGTCATTCCGCCGCCGTCTTCCTTTCGGTAGTTCCAGGACGGACGCTGGGCCGCCTGGATGTCACCTTCGAAGACCCAGTAGCCGAACTCGCCACGGATGGAGAGGATGCGGCCGAAGAAGCCCTCGTCCACCAGGCGGCGGAGCTTGACCAGGCCGGGCAGGTAGAGCTTGTCGTGGACAACGCCGGCGGTGACGCCTGCTTCCTTGCCGATGCGGGCCAGCTCGATGGCCTCTTCCAGGGTTTCGGCGGTGGGCTTTTCGGTGAAGATGTGCTTGCCGGCCTGCATGGCCTTCTTCAGGGTGGCGGCGCGGAGGCTGGTCATGGAGGCGTCGAAGATGACGTCAACGGTGGGGTCGTTGATGACCGAGTCGAGGTCGGTGGTCCATTCGGCGACCTTGTGCTTTTCCGCAAGTTCGCGGATCTTGGCCTCGTTGCGGCCCACCAGGATGGGTTCCACCTGGACCCTGGTGCCGTCCTCGAGGGTGAAGCCGCCGGCGTCGCGGATCGGGAGGATGGAACGCAGCAGGTGCTGGCGGTAACCCATCCGGCCGGTGATGCCGTTCATGGCGATGCGGATCGTTTTCGTTACGAAACCCATGTGTCCTCCACGGTGAGTGAGCGATGTACTGAAGCTGACTGGGAAAGCGCGTTCCCGCTGCTTCAATGATGCACGGCGCGGTTCCTATTGGCAAGCGCTTTCCGGAAGTAGTTTGAACTGCCATAATGTGCTTAGCCTTTGAGCCCCGAACGACGACCAGGAGATGCAGTGGCTGCAAGTACCCTTACCGAGGTGGCACGCCTTGCCGGCGTCTCCCCCGCCACGGCTTCACGCGTCCTGAACGGCTCTGCCCGGAAGCCGGGCAAGGACATCGCCGAGCGGGTCCGGCAGGCGGCGGACTCGCTCGGCTACATTCCGAATGCGCAGGCCCAGGGGCTGGCGAAATCCAGCTCGGGCCTGATCGGCTTGATTGTCCACGACATCGCGGACCCCTACTTCGCCGCCATCACACGGGGAGTCCAAGAAGCCGCGAGGGAGCAGCGCAAGATGGTGCTGCTGGCTGCCACCGGGGGTGGCCCGGCCGAGGAGAAGGAGGCGGTGGCCGCCTTCGCTGCCCGCCGCGCAGATTCGATCGTCATCGCCGGCTCCCGCTCCTGCCGAAAGGAGGACCAGGACGGCAACGCCGAACTGGCGGCGGAGCTTGACCGGTACTGCCGGAACGGCGGCCAGGTGGCTGTAGTCGGACACCCCGTGGTGGGTGCCACCGTCCAGGAGGGGTACCACGTGGTCAAAGTCCCCAACCAGGAACTCGCCGGCCAACTGGCCACCAAACTTGCGGCAGGCTGGAACGGCGGCTTCGTCATTGTCGCCGGTCCCGAGGGCCTCCTGACCTCCGATGACCGCGTGCGAGGCTTCCAGGAGGGACTGGAGCGGGCAGGGCGGGGGCAGGCCGAAGTGCTCAGGACCGCATTCAACCGGTCCGGCGGATATGAGGCCGGGCTTCGACTTGCCGGACGGATCAAGGCCGCCCAGTCCGGCGGGACGGCGGAAGGGAAACTCTGCATTTTCGCCGTCAACGACGTGATGGCCATAGGGACGGCGGCTGCCCTCCGCGCTGAGGGGCTGCGTATCCCGAGGGACGCTGCGATCGCCGGCTTCGATGACATCGAAACCCTCCGGGACTTCCGGCCGGCCCTTTCCACTGTCCGCCTGCCGCTGGAAGACATTGGACGCTTTGCCACCCGGGCCACGGGTCCGCAGCCCAACGGCGAAGACGCGGAGGACGCCCTCCCCGGTGACGTAACCGGCGAGGTCACGCTGCGGCGCAGCACGGAAGCGGCAGCGTGACGGCGCCCCGCGGGCTAACCTCCGTTCCCGCACATGCGGAGGCTGCGGGACCCCGGCCGGCTATCCTGGTCCTCCCCGGCGGAGGTTATGCCCGGCAGGCGGATCATGAAGCCGAACCAGTGGCGGAGTGGCTCGCTTCCCTTGGCATCCACGCCTTCATACTCCGCTACCGCGTGGCACCGCACCGGCATCCGGCGCCGCTGGAAGACGCCAAGGAAGCCATGCTCCACATCCGGAGCGGGCAGCACGGCCTCGCTGTGGACCCAGACCGCGTGGGCGTGCTGGGCTTCTCGGCCGGGGGACATCTGGCCGCCACCCTGAGCACGGCCGCGGCCACGGGGAATCCGGAGCTGGACCTTCCCGCCGCGGTGCCGGACCTTTCGGTGCTGTGCTACCCCGTGGCGTCGCTGACCCACGAAACGCACCAGGGTTCGGTAGCGAACCTCCTTGGCGACCCACCGCCGTCGAACCTCCTGGCGGCCCTGTCGGCGGAACTGAACGTCACGCCCAGGACTCCCCCGGCGTTCCTCTGGCACACCGCCGACGACGAAGCCGTGCCGGTGAGCAACAGCCTGAACTACGCCAGAGCCCTATTCGCTGCCGGTGTTCATGCCGAGCTCCATGTCTTCCCGCACGGATGGCACGGACTGGGACTTGCCCCGGGCGAGCCAGGGCCGGAGCAGTGGACTTCGTTGTGCGCCGCGTGGCTGGAACGGGCCGGGTGGGCGGACGCCCGCGCGGGGGCCGCCCCGGCCGGCCGGCGCTAGTGCAGGGCCCGGATGGTCCAGGCAGCTGAATGGGACTGGCCGGGCTGCAGGTGTACCAGGTCCGTTCCTGAGTGCAGGGCGTCCGGCGGGCAGGTCATGGGTTCAACGGCCAGCCCCAGCCGGTCCGGGCCGATGGGCTTGTCGCCGGTGTGCACCTGGACCCAGGGCCACTCGGTCCCCCATTCCAGCTCCACTCCGGTGCCCGAAGGGTCGTGCACCCGCACGCGCGCCAGCCCGGAAGCGTCCCGCGCAATGTCGGTGAAGGCATGGTCGATCTTGACCTGTCCCAGGCGCCGGACCGAACGGAAGTCGAAGGCGTCCCCGGCAACCTGGCGCAAGCCTATGGGCAGCAGCCGGTCGGGCGTGACCTCCAGATAGGTGCCGGCAGGAAGCTCCAGCGACCAGTCATCCAGCGGGGAGGGCCCGGCCACCAGATAGGGGTGGGGACATACGCCGTACGGCGCCGCAGCGGATCCGGTGTTGACCGCATGCACCATGCCGTGGAGCCCTCCGTCCGACAGGGAGTACGTGACCGTGAGCTCAAGGTCGCCGGGGTAATCGGGACCGGATGGGATGTGGCAGCCCAGGACCGCCCGGTCGCCGGCCGCTTCCTTAACCTCCCAGGCCTGGTGGATCGCGAGGCCGTGAAGGGCGGAGCCGCGTTCCGGTTCGTTGACCGCCGCAGCATATGCCTTTCCGGCGTAGGTGTAGGTGCCGTCCGCGAGCCGGTTGGGCCAAGGCGCGCAGATGACGCCCCTGTAGTCGGGTACGGCGCCGTCCGGGCCGAAGCCCACCACCAGGTCCCTGTCCCCATGGCGCAGTTTGCGAAGCGCTCCTCCTCGGACGGTGACGACGGCGGAGTAGGCTCCGTGGGCCAGGTGGACTTCGGTTCCGGGCATGGGTTCCCTCTGCTTCCTACGTGTTAGCGCTCACCAGCGTACCGTACGCAGGCCGCCAATACTGGCTAAAGTGGCGCACATGGAAACGGCCGCTGACCAGGACCTCGTTGCCGCCGTCAGAGGTGGGCTCCGGGAGCTCGCCGATCCGGAACGGGCGGCAGGCGCCCAAGCGTACATGAAGTCCTCACTCCCCTGTTTGGGTGTGCGGGTTCCCGACGTGAGGCGCATCGCCGCACGGGCTGCCCGGGAGTTTCCACCGGCCTCTGCCGGGCAGCTGCGCACCACAGTCCTGGAGCTGTGGCGCAGCTCCACCTTCAGGGAGGAGCGCTACGCCGCTATTGACCTGACGGCACACCGAATGCTGGTCGCGGACCTGGCCATGCTGCCGGTCTACGAGGAAATCATCCGCACAGGCGCCTGGTGGGATTTCGCCGACGGGGTGTCCGGCCGGATCTGCACCCTGCTGCTGGCCCACCCCGCCGAGATGGCCAGGGTGCTCACCCAATGGAGCCGGGATCCGGCCCTGTGGATCCGCAGGGCCGCCATCACTTCACAGTTGAGGGCCAAAGAGGCCACCGATCCGGAACTGCTCGCCGCCGTCATTGAGCCGAACCTCTCAGACCGGGAGTTCTTCATCCGGAAGGCGATCGGCTGGGCGCTGCGCGAGTACGCCAAGACGGCGCCGGAGTGGGTGGAGGGATTCGTCATCCGGCACAGCGCGGATATGAGCCCGCTGTCACGGAAGGAAGCCCTGCGCCGGCTGTCGGCCGGCGTACAGCAGTAAGCGGAGGCCGCTAGATCACCGGACGTTCGACGACGGGCCCGCGCGTCTTGCGGAACAGCCGGCGGGTGCCGGGGTCCCAGAAGATCAGGTACAGCGCAAACAGGAGGGCTGTCAGCGCCGCAGCCACGCGGGCCAGGGCCAGCGCGAAGCCCAGATCCTGGGTCTGGAGGTACGGGAAGACGTCCAGCTGATCGGAGATGGCGTAGATCATGAAGAACGACACCACAAAGTACAGTGCCTTGACCTGCCAGTCGTTGCGGATGCCCGTCACGGCAAAGAGCGGAATCAGCCACACGACGTACCAGGACTGGATGATGGGGGCCAGCAGGACCACGGCGGCAAGGGAAAGCGTCAGGCGGCGCATCAGCCGGTCGTAATCCCCCTTGAAGATCTGCCAGGCGATGATGCCCACGGCAACCAACTTCCCGGCGTCGAACACCCACCCTGCGGGCACCGACCCGTCAAAGCCAAGCGCACCGGCCAGCGACCCCACCACCATGCCGATCAAACCCACCGGGGCGTACCAGATGGAGATGCTGCCCGGGGCGGAAAGCCCGTTGATCCAGCCGAAGCCGAAACCGTTAACCATGCTCATCGCGGTCAGCAGGACCAGGCTGAGGCCGGCCGTCATCGCCCAGAACGCCACCTTCCGCAGCCACCCGGCATTCCTGCCCGCCCACAGCAGCCCGATGAACGGCAGGAAGACAATGGTGATGGGCTTCACCGCAATGGACAGGGTCACCAGCAGGATGCCTCTGAGCTGCCGCCGGGTGGCTGAGTAGTACAGTCCGGCCAGGGCCAGCCCGATCATCAGGGAGTCGTTATGGACACTGGCGATGAAGTTGGTCAGGAAGAGTGGGTTGGCTACGGTGAGCCAGAGGGCGCGGTGCGGGTTGATGCCGTGCAGCTCGGCCAGCCGGGGGACATAAATGACACACAGCACCACGCCGGCCAGTGCCACCAGCCGGAAGAGCATGACGCAGGCCTCCGGCTGGACATTGGTCACCCAGACGACGAACTGCTCGATCCACAGGAACAGCTGGCCATAGGGAACGGGCGCTTCGGTCCACATCTTGTCTGCGCCGAGCTGGAAGTAGTTGGACAGTGCGGAGATGCCGTTTTCATAAGGGTTGAACCCCTCCACCATCAGCCGGCCCTGCCCGATATAGGCGTAGACGTCGCGGCTGAACAGCGGCACGCTGAACATCATGGGCAGGCCCCAGGCCACCACTGCGGCCAGGGTTGCCCTCCGCGCCTCTCCGCCCCACACCCGGACCTTCTGGCCGAGCCGCAGCCACGCGCGCACCAGAAGCATGCCACCCACAGCCACCAGGATGATGGACAGCGCGACACCGGGGGCTTCGGTGCGCATCCAGATGAAGAGGGGCATGCGGCGCAGTTCCGAGACGGGGGCCAGCCAGCCCACGCCGAAGGATCCGACCAGCATGAACATGGAGCCCACGAAACCGGCAATCAGGGGTGAGCGCGGATTGTCCACCTCGGCACTGCCGTCTCCGGCAATGCCGGCCGCCGCCATCTCCCCCGTTGCGGGCACAGGCGCCGTCATCTCAGGATCGTCCAATCTTCTTGTGTTTCCGCGGTTCGCCCGGCGGGCCATGCGGGCCGGGCCGGGACATGGTTCAGGGTCGAAGGGCGACCCGCCGCGTACCCGAAATCCTAGCATCGGCCGGGCGCCGAGAGGTGTAACGGTAGGCTGGTCCGGTGCCTATATCTAACGAACGAATCGTCTGGATCGACTGTGAAATGACCGGTCTGGACATCAAGAACGACGCCCTCATTGAGGTGGCAGCCCTGGTCACCGATTCGGAATTGAACATCCTGGGTGACGGCGTGGACGTGGTGATCAAGCCCGACGATGCCGCGGTGGCCCAGATGTCCGATTTTGTCCGGGACATGCACACCAAGTCCGGGCTGCTGGCGGAACTCCCGCACGGCAAGACGATGGCAGAAGCAGAAGCCGCCGTGATGGAGTACATCTCTGCCTGGGTTCCGGATCCGCGGAAAGCACCGCTGGGCGGCAACTCCGTGGGCACCGACAGGGTGTTTCTGTCACGTGACATGCCGGCCGTGGTGGAGCACCTGCACTACCGCGTGATCGACGTCAGCACCATCAAGGAGTTGTCGCGCCGCTGGTACGCCAGGGCCTACTTCCAGTCGCCGGCAAAAAAGGGCGGCCACCGCGCGCTTGGGGACATTAAGGATTCCATCGACGAACTGCGGTACTACCGCGAAGCGGTCTTCGTGCCCGCGCCCGGACCGGACAGTGCCACGGCCCAGAAGATCGCCCAGGGAATCGTCAACGGAGACGCCGCCGGGCAGCCCGCGGAGTAATCTGCGCCACGTTTTAATGATTTTTGCTCCAAATCGCAGAAAGTGGACAAAGCACCCCTTCCGAGCAGGTAAGCTATTTGAGTTGCGTTTCCGGGGAGCCGCTAAGGCGGAAATCCCCTGAGGCACATGGTGGGCGTAGCTCAGTTGGCAGAGCGCCTGGTTGTGGTCCAGGAGGTCGCGGGTTCAACCCCCGTCGCTCACCCTCACGGGGCGGCATATGCAGCCGTCAACAAAGGAGGCCGCACCGGATATCCGGTGCGGCCTCCTTTGTCGTGCCCCACCGGGGTACGTGCACTGCAGCCGGGGACACCGCGAAGCCGAAGGACGACTGAAATGACTGTTCTGCCGATCACCATCTGGGGCGAACCTGTCCTGCACCGGCGCGCCAGCGAGGTGGAGGTTTTCGACGACGAACTGCGGAGCCTGATAGCCGACATGTTCGAAACCAACGACGCCGCCAACGGCGTGGGCCTTGCGGCCCCGCAGATCGGCGTCGGTAAGCGGATCTTCGTGTACAAGTACGCCAACGACGACGGCGCTCCCCCAACAGGCGTGGTGGTGAATCCCGTCCTGACCCTGTCCAAGGTCTCCGGTGCCGCCCCCGACCCCGACGAGGAGGAAGAGGGCTGCCTGTCCTTCCCCGGTGAGCAGTATCCGCTCAAACGGGCAGAGTGGGCACGGGTGGAGGGCTTTGACGGGCACGGAAACCCGGTGAAGTTCGAGGCGACAGGCTGGTTCGCCAGGGTCATCCAGCACGAATACGACCATCTGGACGGCAAGCTCTACGTCAACCGCCTGATGGACCGCTATTCCCGAAAGGCCATGAAGCAGGCCAAGAAGAACGGATGGGGCGTGCCCGGACTGACGTGGATGCCGGGCGTTGATCCCGACCCGTTCGGCCACTGAGGCTTGAAAGCCCCTTTCCACTGACACGCGCAAAGGCCCAATGGCCCTTGGACAGCGCGTTGCTTAGCGGGCAGTGACGGCCTGCTGCACCCTGATGGTTTGCTGCTGGGGGCAGGATGAGAGGGCACGTTTCATGGCGTCCTTTTCAGCTGCCGTCACCCAAAGGCCGTAAGCCGCCTTCACCGAGATTTGTCGTGCAACGTAATGGCATCGGATGGCAGTGTTTTTCGGCAGCCAGGTGGCTGCATCCCCCGCGCTCTTTTGCTGATTGGCAGCGCCGTCGGCGGCAATGAGGTTGAGGGGGTCGTTCGCCAGGCTTTGGCGTGCCTTCGGCCCCAGTCCCTGGGCTCCCTTTTGCCAGGCATCGCCGAGGGCCACCACATGGTCGATTTGGACGGCACGGCTGCTGTCGGAGCCGCGGCGGAAGTCCACATCCTGGCCTGTGTAGGGTTCGCGGAAGTGCCCGGCCGTTACCTTGCACGTGGACCCCTCGGCGAAGACCACATCGGCAAGGTCCCTGCGCAGGATGTCGTTGCGGGTGTCGCAGCCATTACGGTCAACATCCAGCCAGGCCTGCCCGAAAGCCTCCCGGCTGTAACCGGTGTTGGGCGCCCGGCCCTTCACGGCGAGGCCCTCCAGCGCGGATGCGGCGGTCCCGGCAGGTACGGGGTTTGGCTCCTGTACCGGTTTCATCCACGCGGCGTCGAAGACCGGTGCCTCAGTTGGTCCCTGCTGTGCGGGTCCGGCCGCGGCGAACTGGCCGGCGGTGAAGAACCAGAAGAGCGCGGCCAGGATGCCGGCGGCCGCTGTGATGAGCAATCCCCAGGCCTGCCGGGAACGGCGGCGTGCGCGGCGGTAGGCGGACCAGCTGACGGTCACGGGGTGGAGGGCGGAAGGGAATAGTCGGGCACCCCAGCGAGCTTAGGACAAAGAGCCCGTCCCGCCGTTGATATCCACACTGTTGGGGACGAGTGATGGGTCACACGGCGGGCGGTGAGTACTGGGCTACTGCTCCTTGGTGACCCTGCGGAGGTCTTCCTCGGCGATGGCCAGCAGTCCCTCGAGCTGGCGCACCCGCTCGTCGGAGACGTCGCCGGTCTTCTGCGCGGCGCGGGCACGCTCCAGCAGCCGGACGGCTTCCTTGTGGTTGGCCTTGGCTACGTCCAGGGCGTGTTCGAGGGTGGTTTCGTGCTGAAGTGTCGATTCGTTGTCCATGCCACCAGTGTGGTCCCGATTCCCGGCTGATTCCAGAGAACCAGCCGGGAATTCGCAGGACGACACCTAACTCGTTAGACAGCGATCGCGGCCAGGGCGGCGGCGCTTTCCTTGGCAGGGAACGAGGGCGGGTTGACCCCTGCCATTTCTTCCATGACCCGGACCACCTGGCAGCTATAGCCGAACTCGTTGTCGTACCAGACGTAGAGGACAAGGTTCTTGTCCGTGGACACGGTGGCCAGGCCGTCCACGATGCCGGCGCGGCGTGAACCAACGAAGTCGGTGGAGACAACCTCGGGCGAGTCGATGTAGTCGATCTGCTTGCGCAGGTCAGAGTGCAGCGACATCTCGCGCAGGTAGTTGTTGACCTCGTCCTTGGTGGTGCCGTTCTCCAGGGTGAGGTTCAGGATGGCCAGGGACACGTCCGGGGTGGGAACGCGGATGGAACTGCCGGTGAGCTTGCCCAGGAGTTCGGGCAGGGCCTTGGCCACTGCCTTCGCGGCACCGGTTTCGGTGATGACCATGTTCAACGCTGCGGAACGGCCGCGGCGGTCGCCCTTGTGGAAGTTGTCGATCAGGTTCTGGTCGTTGGTGAACGAGTGGACGGTTTCGACGTGGCCATGGACCACGCCGAACTTGTCGTTGATGGCCTTCAGGACCGGCGTGATGGCGTTGGTGGTGCAGGACGCCGCGGAAACGATCTTGTCCGAATCAGTGATGTCCCGGTGGTTGATGCCGTGGACGATGTTCTTCAACTCACCCTTGCCGGGGGCCGTCAGCAGGACCCGGGCAACGCCCTTGCTCTGCAGGTGCTGGCCAAGCCCTTCGGCGTCGCGCCAGCGGCCGGTGTTGTCCACCACCAGGGCGTTGTTGATTCCGTAGGCCGTGTAGTCGATCGTGGCGGGGTCGTTCGAGTAGATGACCTGGATTCGGACGCCGTTGGCCGTGATGGTGTTGGCTTCCTCGTCGATCCGGATGGTTCCTTCAAAGGAGCCGTGGACGGAGTCCCGGCGCAGGAGGCTGGCGCGCTTGGAAAGGTCGTTGTCGGAGCCGCGGCGCACCACGATGGCGCGCAGCCGCAGGCCGTGCCCGCCGCCGGCCTTTTCGATGAGGAGCCGTGCCAGGAGCCGCCCGATGCGGCCAAAGCCGTAGAGCACGACGTCGGTGCTGGTGCGGTCGTCGGCACCACGCTTGCCTACGATCTCTGCCAGCTCGTCCCGCAGGAATTCTTCAAGGGTGGCGCCGTTGCCTTCTTCCTTGAACTTCTGGTTCAGCCGCGCGATGTCGATCGCGGCGGCGCCCAGCTCGAGTTCGGCCAGGGTGTTCAGCAGGGGTGCGGTCTCCTCCAGGAGCAGTTCGTCCTTGGCCATCCGGCGCGCAAAGCGGTGTGCCTTGAGGATGTTCATGGTGGACTTGTTGATCAGGCTCCGTCCGTGGATGCTGGTCACCACGTTGTTTTCGCGGTACAGCCTGCCGATGACCGGGATCATGGCCTCGGCAAGGGCCTCCCGGCCCATCCACGTATCAAGACAAGAATCAGACGTCTGGCTCACAGAAATACCTTCCTCGGTTCAGCCGTGTACGTCCTCGTACACAGATGTTGGCCACCTGATGATGTCCAGGGGCACCGGCACCTGCAGGGATGACCCCCAGGCGCCTGGATCGCGTGCAAAGAAAAACCGCCGGCTGCGAACGCAACTTTCGGCGGTAGAACTCCTGCGTCCGGGTTCCATTCTAATTTGGCGCGCCCCGGGGAACACGCTTGCACTGCGTGAAATCACTCACACAGGCCCGGCCCGCCCGCAAGGCTGCAGCGGCGCCTCAGTTGTGGATGGCCGAATACAGGTTGAGGCTGGCGGAAAACACCAGCCAGGAAAAGTACGGCAGCACGAGGTATCCGGCGGCGGCGTCCACCGGTCCGAACCTCAGGACGAGGAACCCCAGGGTTGCGGTGAGGGCACAGATGACCGCGAAGGCAGACCACAGGGCCACCTCTCCGAGCATTGGGTACAGGGCAAAGAAGGTCACCGGCCACGCGGTGTTGAGCAGCAGCTGAAGTGCGTAGCCGACAAGGACGCCTCCGGTGAGTCCGCCCTTGCGCCAGACCAGCCAGGCGGCAGCGGCCACACCCGCATACAGCGCCATCCAGGTGGTCCGGAACATCCACGACGGCGGCATCCACGGGGCCTTCAGTGACGTTGCGTACCAGCCGTTGGAGTTGAGGACGATCGGAAGGGAGGCGAGGACGCAGGCCAGGGCGGAAAGGCCCAGGAAACCGGCGAGCGCCACACCTTGTGAACGGGCGCCGGGAATGCCCGCGGCAGGTGCGGGGCGGGATTCAGGAATTACGGGCACGGTTCAGCATCCCCGACACGTTGCCCGTGGTCAAACACGGGTTTGCGGATGGGACAGCCGGTACGCCGGGTTCTGTTCTCCCCCTCCGTTACCGGATGTGGGAGCGACGGCCATCCATCTACGAGTGCCGTTGCCGGCACCCTCCAGCGGCCTACCCGGACACTCGGGCGGGCAGCCCTCGAACGTGTCCTGTCTGGCCTTGCTCCGGGTGGGGTTTACCTAGCCTTCCCGGTCACCCGGGAAGCTGGTGGTCTCTTACACCACCGTTTCACCCTTACCTGCTCTCCCCGGCCGGAACCGGAAATGCGGGCGGTCTGTTTTCTGTGGCACTGGCCTGCGGGTTACCCCGAGTGGGCGTTACCCACCACCCTGCCCTGCGGAGCCCGGACGTTCCTCGAGCCACTTGCGTAGCGCGCGGCCGTCTGGCTGTCCCATCCGCGTCCAGTCTACCGGCGCGGCCGGCCGCTTTCGTCGCCGGTAGGATCGGACGGTGCTGATTCTGCTTCCCCCTTCCGAAGGCAAGACGCCCGCCCTGCGTGGTTCCGCCATCGACTGGTCCGCCCTGGGTTTCCCGGAGCTCAACCCATACCGCGCCAAGGTCCTTGAGGCATTGGGAACTGTCAGCGCACACCAGGACGCCCTCGCCATGCTGGGCGTGGGTGCGTCGTTGCGTGGCGACGTCGAACGCAACACGCGCCTGCACGCCGAACCGGCGGCGCCGGCACACAGCATCTACTCCGGCGTCCTCTACGACGCGCTGGGTTACCGGACACTGACGTCGGCCCAGCGCCGCAAGGCCGATGAATCGGTCCTGGTGATCTCGGCGCTGTGGGGGGCCCTGCGCTTTTCCGACACCGTTCCCGCCTACCGCCTGTCCATGGGGACGGCCTTGCCCGACGTCGGCCGGCTCGCTTCGTTCTGGAAGGCGCAGCTCACCGATACTTTGGGCGCCGCAGCCCAGGGGCACCTGCTGGTCGACTGCAGGTCCAGCACCTATGCCGCTGCCTGGGCGCCTCCGCCCGAACAAACGGTCTCCGTGAACGTCTTGACCGAGACCGGCGGGGTCCGCAAGGTGGTAAGCCACTTCGCCAAGCACACCCGCGGCGAACTGGCGCGGCACCTGCTGGTACGCCGCGGAAAAGCCCCCGCCGCGCCGTCGGACCTCTTGAAGGCCGCCCGCGAAAAGTGGGATGCAGAACTCGTGCCGGGCACCGCCCGCAAGCCGCACGCCCTCAACATCATCCTGACCGGCTGATCTGTCGGGTTGATGAAGCCGGGCTAGGCCACCGGGCGCTCAGGACCACTCGTCGGAGCGGACCAGGATGGCGCCGGAGTCCGGGCAAAAGACGATCTCGTCGGCAGCTGCAGCCTTGATCTCGGCGAGGTCGCCGGGGCTGAGCTTCATGCCGGAGGCTTCCGAGGTGCCGTGGAAGAGCCGTGCCGCGCCCACTCCGCGCTTCGCCAGGGTCTTTTCGTAGACCGCGAGCATGGCCGCGTCCAGGCCGGCGGCGAATTCGGCGCGCTGGGAGCGCAGCCCTGCGGCTTCACTTTCCACCTCGGCCAAGGCGCCATCAAGTTCGGCCCGGATGGTGCCGAAGGAGCCCTTGATGTCATCGACGATCTGCTGCTGGGCCGCCTGGCGTTCCCGCAGCGATTCGAGCCGCTCCATGACTTCCAGTTCCGCATCTTCCAGGTCCGAGCGGCGCTTGTTCAGGGAAGCGATGTCCTTTTGCAGGGCCACCAGGTCCTTGGAAAGGCCGGTACCGCTGTTGAGCCGGGCCTCGTCGCGTTCGATGCGCGAGGCAACCTGTTCGACGTCGGCCTCGGCCCTCTTCAGCTCGGCCTCGGCGTCGTGCACGGCCACCTTGGCCGCGCCCAGTTCACCGTTCGCTACGGACAGCGCGGCCTCAAGGTCTTTGATGCGGGGATCGTTTTCCAGCGTCCGGCGGCGGTTGGCGAGGCCCTTCAGCCTTGCATCAAGGCCCTGCAGTTCGAGCAACTTCAACTGTTCCGCCGGTGCTGCCTTGGCCACTGTTACCTCCGCTAGATTCCTTCCGGCCGGGGCCGGGCACCGTACCGGCGCTTCCTAGACTCTAGCGCCTGCCCTGCTCCCCCGCCTCGCTTAGCCGGGAGTCAGGATGAAGTCCCAGGGATCGGTGTTGGTGGTGCTGACCCGGAGCTCCACCTCATGGCCCTGGTCAGCCAGGACGTTGCCCAAAGCTGCTGCCGCGGCAGGCAGCCAGAGCCACTCACTGGCAAAATGCGAGACATCCACCAGGTAGGGCCGGCCGTTGAGGGCAGCCTCGCGTGCCTCCGATGCCGGGTGGTGGCGAAGGTCGGCGGTGACGTAGACGTCGGCGTTGCTGGCCCGTACTTCAGCGAACAGCGAGTCCCCTGCACCTCCGCACACCGCGATGCGCCGCACCAGTCCGTCCTTGTCTCCGGAGACGCGCACTCCCCCGGCAACGGACGGAAGAATCCCGTACACGCGCGCCGCGAAGTCACCCAGGCTCATGGCTTCAGCCAGGTCGCCCACCCGCCCAATGCCTTCCTCCGGCAAGCCGTTGGCGGCAGTGGTGAGCGGGGCCGCGTCCTGGAGCCCCAAGGCGTCGGCCAGGACATCGGAAACACCTCCGACGGCGGAGTCCCCGTTGGTGTGCACGGTCAGCAGCGCCGTGCCCGATTCGATGAGCCGGTGGACAGCCCGGCCCTTGGCCGACGTGGCGGCCACCGACGTGACGGCCTTCAGCAGCAGCGGGTGGTGGGTGATCAACAGTTCGGCGCCCCACTCAACGGCTTCCTCGATGACCTCGAGCGTGGGGTCGACCGCGAACATCACTTTGGATACGGGCGCGGACGGGTGCCCTGCCACCAGCCCAACCTCGTCCCATCCCTCCGCCAGGGACTCCGGCCACAGTTCCTCCACCGCGAGGAGCAGTTCGGCCAGGGTGGGAGCCTCCGCGGAACCGGCCGGAGCCGGCGTGTCGGAGGAGGCTTCGCCGTCGTGATCTGCCTTGCCGGTATCGTCGGTGTCCTCAGGTTGCATAGTCTTAGTTTTACCCCATCGGCTTCGGGCCGCCGCAGTTTGCGCCGGGCGCGCTGCAGGGTGCCGGGAATGATCCGGCGCCGCCAACCATTGAAGAGGTCATGAAAACTTTTGTTCTGGGCGGAGGCTGCTTCTGGTGCCTTGACGCCGTCTACCAGAAGACCAGGGGCGTGACCTCGGTGGTATCGGGCTACACCGGCGGCCACGATCCCGAGCCCGACTATTACTCTGTCTGCAGCGGCACCACCGGGCACGCCGAGGTTGTGGCGGTGACTTTTGATGAGGAGGTCATCCCTGCCGAAGTCGTCCTGGACATGTTCTTTGCCCTGCATGACCCCACCACCCTGAACCGCCAGGGATACGACGTGGGCACCCAGTACCGTTCCTCGATGTTTTACGAAACCGACGAGGAGAAGGTCCTGTTCGAGGAAGCGATTGACCGCAACCAGGCTCTGTGGTCCCACCCGATCGTCACGGAAGTCAGCCGCCTGCCCCGTTTCCACGTGGCGGAGGAATTCCACCAGGATTACTACGCCAAACACCCGGAACAGGGATACTGCCAGGTGATCATCAACCCTAAGCTGGCCAAGGCGCGGAAATATTACTCTGCATGGCTTAACGCTTAGCCACCGTTACACGGCCTCGTTAGGCTGACCTCAGTATCCACCCCTTAGAGATAGGCGTATGTACATGGCACGGATCTATGACGATGTGACGCAACTGGTCGGCGGGACCCCGCTGGTTCGGTTGAACCGGCTCAGCGAGGGGCTGGACGCCACCGTTGCCGTGAAGCTGGAGTTCTACAACCCGGCCAACAGCGTCAAGGACCGCATCGGTGTTGCCATCATCGACGCCGCTGAAAAGTCGGGCGCCCTGAAGCCCGGTGGCACCATCGTCGAAGGCACCTCGGGCAACACGGGCATCGCCCTTGCCATGGTGGGTGCTGCCCGCGGCTACAAGGTCATCCTGACCATGCCAGAGACCATGTCCACCGAACGCCGGGTCATGCTGCGCGCCTTCGGTGCCGAGATCGTCCTGACCCCGGGTTCCGAGGGCATGCGCGGTGCCGTGGAAAAGGCCCAGGAAATCGTCGCCAACACCGAGAACTCCATCTGGGCGCAGCAGTTCGCCAACGAAGCCAACCCGGAGATCCACCGCAAGACCACCGCTGAGGAGGTCTGGGCCGATACCGACGGCGCCGTGGACATCTTCGTCGCCGGCATCGGCACCGGCGGAACCATCACCGGCGTCGGCCAGGTGCTGAAGGAGCGCAAGCCCGGCGTACAGATCGTGGCCGTGGAACCGAAGGACTCCGCCATCCTGAACGGCGGCGCCCCCGGCCCGCACAAGATCCAGGGCCTGGGCGCCAACTTCATCCCCGAACTGCTGGACACCAACGTCTACGACGAGGTCCTGGATGCCACGCTGGAAGATTCCGTCCGCGTGGCCCGCGACCTGGGCATCAAGGAGGGCATCCTGGGTGGCATCTCCTCCGGCGCCATCGTCTGGGGTGCGCTGGAACTGGCCAAGCGTCCCGAGAACGCGGGCAAGCTGATCGTGGCGGTCGTATGTGACTTCGGTGAGCGTTACATCTCCACCGCGCTCTATGACGACATCCGCGGCTGATCAGTCCGCTGTCCGCCCGTTTCCTGTAGAAAGAACTTTGTGGGCTTTTTCGCAAGACTGAAGGAAGACCTCGACGCCGCCCGGTCCCATGACCCGGCGGCTCGAGGTTCTTTTGAGAACTTTTTCGCCTATTCCGGCCTGCACGCCATCTGGATCCACCGGCTGACCCACCGCATGTGGCAGAACCCCGCCCTGCGTTTCCCGGCGCGGCTCCTGTCACAGCTGGGGCGCTCCTGGACCGGTATCGAGATCCATCCCGGCGCCACGATCGGCCGGCGGTTCTTCATTGACCACGGCATGGGCGTGGTGATTGGCGAGACCGCCGAGATCGGCGAGGACGTGATGATCTACCACGGAGTGACGCTCGGCGGGCGCTCCCTGGCCAGGATCAAGCGGCACCCCACCATCGGCGACCGGGTCACCATCGGGGCCGGAGCCAAGGTCCTGGGGCCAATCACCATCGGCCGCGACAGTGCCATAGGCGCCAACGCAGTGGTGGTCAAGGACGCGCCGCCGGAATCAATCGTCACCGGGGTTCCCGCCAAGTGGCGGCACCGGGATGCGCAGCGGGAAACCAAGCCCGCGGTTGATCCGGCCGAGTATGACATCGAATACCGCATTTGATCCAATAGCAGGTACAGCAAGAGGCGGGCAGTTCCACCGGGAAACCGGGGAAATGCCCGCCTCTTGCTGTACGGCGGCAGTTGCTAGTGCGTGTCCACCGCTTCAACTTCGGACTTGTCTTCGCCCCACAGGGTGTGGAAGGTGCCTTCGGTGTCGATGCGTCCGTAGGTGTGTGCACCGAACAGGTCGCGCTGGCCCTGGATCAGGGCGGCGGCTACGCGCTTGCGGCGCAGGCCGTCGTAGTAGGCCAGCGATGAGGAGAACACCGGCACCGGAATGCCGAGCTGGACGGCGGTGGCAACGACGCGGCGCCAGGCCGGCAGGGCGTCGGCGATGGCCTTGGTGAACGCCGGGGCGAACAGCAGGTTTGCAGGCTTCTCGTCAGCGGCATAGGCCTTGGTGATGTCCTTGAGCAGCTCGGCCCGGATGATGCAGCCTGCGCGCCACAGGGAGGCGATTTCGTCAAGCTTCAGGTCCCAGCCGTATTCCTTGGCAGCGGAGGTCAGCATGTCCAGCCCCTGGGCGTAGGAGACCAGCTTGGAGGCGTAGAGGGCCTGGCGGACGTCCTCAACGAACGTCTCGGGGATCTCGACGGTTGCCTCGTTGCCGGCCAGTAGTTCCTGGCCCAGCTTGCGCTGTGCGGCCTGGGAGGAGAGGGCGCGGGCGAAAACCGATTCGGCGATGCCGGACACCGGCGAGCCAAGTTCCAGCGCGGAGATAACAGTCCAGCGGCCGGTGCCCTTCTGGCCTGCGGCATCAACGACGACGTCGACGAACGGCTTGCCGGTCTTGGCGTCAACGTGGCCCAGGACCTCGGCAGAGATCTCGATCAGGAAGGAGGACAGCTCGCCCTTGTTCCACTCGGAGAAGATCTTCGCCTGCTCCGCGGGCTCGATGCCTGCGCCGGAACGGAGCAGGTCGAAGGCTTCGCCGATGACCTGCATGTCGGCGTACTCGATGCCGTTGTGGACCATCTTGACGAAGTGCCCCGCACCGTCGGTGCCGATCCAGGCGCAGCAGGGCTCGCCGTCGACCTTTGCGGAGATCTTCTCCAGCAGCGGGCCAAGGGCCTTGTAGGACTCCTTGGAGCCGCCGGGCATGATGGACGGGCCGTTCAGGGCGCCTTCCTCGCCGCCGGAGACACCGACGCCCACGAAGTGCAGGTCCTTCTTGGCCAGCGCCGCTTCCCGGCGGCGGGTGTCCTCGTAGTGGGAGTTGCCGGCGTCGATGATGATGTCGCCCGGCTCCAGCAGCGGCTCCAACTGCTCGATGACGGAGTCCACGGGCTTGCCGGCCTTCACCATGATGAGCACGCGGCGCGGCTTCTCCAGGGAATCAACCAGTTCCTGCAGGGTTTCAGTCCGGATGAAGTCACCCTCCGAACCGTGCTTTTCCAGCAGCGCGTCCGTCTTCTCCACGGACCTGTTGTGCAGGGCAACCGTGAATCCGTTGCGGGCCAGGTTGCGCGCCAGGTTGGCGCCCATGACGGCGAGGCCGGTGACACCGATGTGTGCAGACATCAATAACTCCAATTCATTGTTCGCCTCGGCTGCCGGCTTCCGCAGGCGGGAAGTCACCGGGGCAGATCAGGGGGTCGGAATAAAGCATATATATTCTGGCGGTGACGCGAAAGTAACGTCCGCGTCATGGAACCCATTGTGTGTCGTTGCCAGTCTAGGACGACTGCCCGGAACCCACCCCGCTCCCTTCCCCAGACGACCGGCCTGCACAGTTCCCGGCTGCAAACGCGGGGTTTCCAACAACTAGGCTTAGCAGCATGACCAGCAGCCTCCACCACCGTGCCATCGAAAACCTGGGCACCCGGATTATCTCGGGGGACCTCCCTGCCGGCCACGTCATGCTCGCCGAGCAGCTTGAGGATGAACTGAAGGTTTCCCGTTCGGTAATCCGGGAAGCAGTCAGGGTTTTGCAGTCGCTGGGGCTGGTGGAGACCACCAAGCGGGTGGGCATCCGGGTACTGCCGGCAAGCCGTTGGAATCCCTTCGACCCGCAGGTAATCCGGTGGCGGCTGGCCAGCGATGCCCGCGGCGCGCAGCTGCGCTCCCTTGCCGAACTGCGGGCCGCGGTGGAGCCGGCGGCTGCCGAACTGGCAGCACAGAACGCGCCGGCCCCGTTGCGGATGGAGCTCGTGGATGTTGCCCATGCCATGCGGGAGGCCGGCAACAACGGGGAAGTTTCCCGCTTCCTGGAATTGGATATCCGGTTCCACTCGCTGCTGCTCTCGGGTTCGGGTAACGAGATGTTCGCCAACCTCATGGGCCAGGTGGCCGAAACCCTGACCGGACGTACTGTCCACGGACTGATGCCCGACCACCCGCACAAGGCAGCCCTGCAGTGGCATGAGGACCTGGCGGAGGCGATCGCCAGGGGTGACGCCGAAGCTGCCCGTGAAGCGTCCGACCGGATCATGCGGCGCACTATGTCCCAAATGGCCGATACCTGGACGGAGCAGCCACGGGTGTTCATCCCCGTTCGGCAATAACCCGTCCGGCAATAAGCGGTACCCACTGTCGCAGCCAAAGCTCCTCCCAAAGCCATGGGCGCCATGCCCAAGTGACAGTCATGAAATGCGGACAGCTTTTTGTTTCCGGCAGTTCACGGTATATTCATCCCAAGCCCTCCCCCGCGGCATCCCCCAATAGTCGCGGTGGAGGGTTTTCCAATGCCCGCGACCGGCTGGCAGCGAGCGGCTCCTCAGGCCGCCCCTGCTGCGGATTCCCTCAGCCGCCACCCGCCTCCCAGGCCGTCGCGCTGCAGGTACATGGTGGCCAGGGCCGACTTGGCGTTGTTTCCCAGCCTGACCTGCAGCTGAAGGACCTCCACGTCCACTCCGCCGCTGCCCTTTGGCATCCGGCGGCTGGTTTCCCACCAGTTGATGCGCTCGAACCATCTGACTGGCTCGGCACCCACGGCCCATTCCCTGCCCCTGCTCAGCACCGCCGTCGGCATCCCGTCGCTGTCTGTGTGCACTATGACGTGTTCCATTGCTGCAACCTATGGCAAGGGTCAGACAATCGGCCTACAGGAGGACCGGCAAGAAAAAACCCCGCTGCCTTCGCCGGGTGGGCGGGCAACGGGGTTTTGCTGGTGGGTCCTACCGGGATCGAACCGATGACATCCACGGTGTAAACGTGGCGCTCTACCAGCTGAGCTAAAGACCCAAATCGCGTTGATCCCGGCCGTTCCGCCGCAACCAACGAACATAGACTCTACCGGACTGGAGGCAGGAAACGCGAATCGGCAGGAAACGCTTCCTAAAGGGAGGGAAGTTCAGCCGCAAGGTATTGCAGCGCCTGGCTGACCCCTGCCTCGAGCTTGATGGTTGCCTTGTCGTCGCCCCGGGTGGCACCACGGTTGATGATGACCACGGGCTTGCCCTCCTTGGCGGCGTGCCTGACGAACCGCAGGCCGCTCATGACCGTCAGGGACGAACCGGCAACCAGCAGGGCAGCTGCCTGGTCCACCATGGCGTATGAGCGTTCAACCCGGTCTTTAGGGACATTTTCCCCAAAGTAGACGAAGTCCGGCTTCAGGGTTCCGCCGCAGGCAGGACAAACAGCCACCACAAAGCTGTCAATGAGGGCCTGGTCTTCAACGGTGGCGTCAGCGTCCGGCGCCACTTCCACCAGGCCGGTGGCTGCGGCCCGTTCCAGGAAATCCGGGTTCAGTTCCTCGAAAACACCGGCAAGGAGCCGTCGCGAGTAGGTACGTCCGCAGTCAAGGCAGATGACCTGGTCATACCTGCCATGGAGGTCGACGACGTTTGAGCTGCCCGCGTCCTGGTGCAGCCGGTCAACGTTCTGCGTGATAAGCCCGGTGAGGTAGCCGCGCCGTTCCAGTTCGGCGGCGGAGTAGTGGCCCTGGTTGGGGTCGGCGTGCCGCATGTGCGACCATCCGATGTGGTTCCTGGCCCAGTAACGCTGCCGGTTTGCTGCGTGGCGGACGAACTCCTGGTACGTCATGGGCGACCGGGGCGGCGAGTCCGGACCGCGGTAGTCCGGAATGCCGGAGTCGGTACTGAGCCCGGCGCCCGTCAGCAGGGCGAACGGGGCGCCGGCGAGCAGGTCCCGGATCTGGACCAGAACCGCCAGTTCCTCCCCGGATGGCGGCACAGGGAGCACCGGCGGCCTGCTGGCAAAGCCGGTAAGGCCCGTCCCCCGCCGCTGCCCGGGCATGACGGCTCAGGCCTGCTTCAGGTCCGCCAAGGCGGTGCGGTACTCGTTGAAGTCGCGCGCCTGGCCCCGTGGATTCACCACGCTGTAGCGGACCTTGCCTTGGGAATCGATGATGAAGGTGGCCCGTTTGGCCATGCCGCTGCCGGCGTCGAACACTCCGTAGGCTGTGGCCACCGCTCCGTGCGGCCAAAAGTCGGCGAGGAGGTCGAAGTTGTAGCCTTCCTGGGCCGCGTACGCGCGGAGGCTGTACTTGCTGTCCACGGACACGCCCAGGACCACCGCGTTCGAGTTTTCGAACATGCCCAGGTTGTCCCGTATTTCGCCCAGTTCGCCGGTGCAGATGCCGGAGAACGCAAAGGGATAGAAAACCAACGCCACGTTTTGCCCGCGGAAGGATGACAGCCGCACCGGCTCGCCATACTGGTTGGCGAGCTCGAAGTCAGGTGCTGTTGCTCCCAGCGCAGGGACAGCTGGAGAAGCGGCCTCAACCGCTGCCGTCACTTGTTCTTCCTGCTGACCAGGCGGGTGGCGCTCCAGTCCTTCGAAACTCCGGCGGAAGTGGTGACATGCAGGCCGGCGGTTGGTGCGGCCTCCTGGATGTCTGCGGGTGAGACGTAGCCATCCCTGCCGGATTTGGGGGTGAGGACCCAGACGACGCCGCTTTCGCTCAGGGTGGTGAGGGAGTCCACCAGGCTGTCCACCAGGTCTCCGTCGCCGTCGCGCCACCACAGGATGACGGCGTCCGCCACTTCATGGTCGTCCTCGTCCAGCATCTCGGAACCGGTGAAGTCCTCAATATCGTCACGCAAGTCGAAATCGACATCGTCGTCGTAACCGAACTCCTGAATCAGATCCCCGTTTTTGAAACCCAATTTTTCCGCCACATTTACCGAAGTGGCGGCGTCGGCCTCGCTCACGTGTTCCTCCAATACCTCATATATGCGGTGTGCATAGTGATTTCCATTACTCCCAAGCCAACACCCTTTGTGCCTGCGCTTCAAGCTGCCGCCCCCGGGATTGCGCATATTCTGCGTCACATCCCGCGACAACAGCCCCGTCGCAGGGGCTTTTGGTCACACAACCAGTATGACGAACGAAATACAACTGGAGCGCCGGGGCCGCAGCTACGCATCGGGTTCGCGTCAGGGCTAGAGTGGCTGGTGACAACTATGCCTGCGGGACGACAACCGTGTGACTCCGTGCAGACATAGGAGCGCTAGGAAGCTGCCCGGCACACATGACCGGGCTGTTGTAACCGATACGTCGCACACGGCGTATATACGCCGGGCAGTCACCCTGCCTGGCCTGAGTGCGCCGATTCATGCGCGCAAAGAGAGGTTGGACGTGGCTGCAGGAGAAGAGACCTCCCATATCCTCAGCGGGTTGACTAACCAGCTGCCTGATCGTGATCCGGAAGAGACTGCCGAGTGGGTTGAGTCCCTGGATGCGTTGATCAGGGAACAGGGTACCGAGCGTGCCCAATACATCATGCGGAGCCTGCTGCAGCGCGCGGGCGCGCAGAGCGTGGGTGTGCCGATGGTGACCACCACCGATTACGTGAACACGATCCCGGTGGACCAGGAAGCAGAGTTCCCGGGCAACGAGGAGTACGAACGCCGCTACCGGGCCTACATGCGGTGGAACGCCGCGGTCATGGTGCACCGGGCGCAGCGGCCCGATATCGGCGTCGGCGGGCACATCTCCACCTACGCCGGCGCGGCGACCCTGTACGAGGTCGGGTTCAACCACTTCTTCCGCGGCAAGGATCACCCCGGCGGCGGGGACCAGGTCTTCTTCCAGGGCCACGCCTCCCCCGGCATGTACGCCCGGGCATTCATGGAAGGCCGGCTCTCCGAGGAAGACATGGACGGGTTCCGGCAGGAAAAGTCCCGCCAGGGCCACGCCCTGTCCTCCTACCCGCACCCGCGCCTGATGCCGCACTTCTGGGAATTCCCCACCGTGTCCATGGGCATCGGGCCGATGAACGCGATCTACCAGGCCCAGAACAACCGCTACCTGCACAACCGCGGCCTGAAAGACACCTCCGACCAGCAGGTCTGGGCGTTCCTGGGCGACGGGGAAATGGACGAGCCCGAGTCCCGCGGCCTGCTCCAGCTCGCCGCGAACGAGAACCTGGACAACCTGAACTTCGTGATCAACTGCAACCTCCAGCGCCTGGACGGGCCGGTCCGGGGCAACGGCAAGATCATGCAGGAACTCGAAGCGTTCTTCCGCGGCGCGGGCTGGAACGTGATCAAGGTCGTCTGGGGCCGGGAATGGGATGACCTGCTCACCCGCGACACCGACGGCTCCCTGGTGAAGATCATGAACGAAACCGTCGACGGGGACTACCAGACCTACAAGGCCGAATCCGGCGGGTTCGTCCGCGAACACTTCTTCGGCAAAACCCCGCAAACCAAAGACCTCGTCGCGGACCTGACCGATGACCAGATCTGGAACCTCAAACGCGGCGGCCACGACTACCGCAAGGTCTACGCCGCCTACAAGGCCGCCACCGAATTCAAGGGCAAACCCACCGTCATCCTCGCCCACACCGTCAAGGGCTACGGCCTCGGCCCCCACTTCGAAGGCCGCAACGCCACCCACCAGATGAAAAAACTCACTCTGGACGACCTGAAGAAATTCCGCGATCACCTCCGGATCCCCATTACGGACGAGCAGCTGGAGAACGACTCGTACCGGCCGCCGTACTACCACCCCGGTAACGACGCCCCGGAAATCAAGTACATGATGGAGCGCCGTGCTGCGCTGGGCGGATCAGTCCCGGAGCGCCGCAACACCCACGCTGAGATCGTGCTGCCCGAGGCGAAGTCCTACGAGGTGGCCAAGCGCGGTTCGGGCAAGCAAATGGCCGCCACCACCATGGCGTTCGTCCGCCTGCTTAAGGACCTGATGCGGGACAAGAACTTCGGCAAGCACATCGCCCCGATCATCCCCGACGAAGCCCGCACCTTCGGCATGGACGCGTTCTTCCCCACGGCGAAGATCTACAACCCCAAGGGCCAGAATTACTTGTCGGTGGACCGTGACCTGGTCCTGGCGTACAAGGAGTCCCCCGCGGGCCAGCTGATCCACCCCGGCATCAACGAAGCCGGCGCCGTGGCAGCGTTCACCGCCGCCGGAACCTCCTACGCCACCCACGGCATCCCCCTGGTCCCGGTCTACGTGTTCTACTCCATGTTCGGCTTCCAACGCACCGGCGACGCCTTCTGGGCAGCAGCGGACCAAATGACCCGCGGCTTCATCATCGGCGCCACCGCGGGACGGACCACCCTCACCGGCGAAGGCCTCCAGCACGCCGACGGCCACTCCCCCCTGCTGGCCTCCACCAACCCGGCCGTACTCACCTACGACCCCGCCTACGGCTACGAAATCGGACACATCGTCCGCTCCGGCCTGGAACGGATGTACGGGGAAGGCTCGACGGACAAGAACGTCATGTACTACCTCACCGTGTACAACGAACCCATCATCCAGCCCGCAGAACCGGAGAACCTCGACGTCGAAGGCGTCATCAAGGGCATCTACCTGCTCGCCCCGGCAAAGATCGACGGTCCCCGCACCCAGATCCTCGCCTCCGGCGTCTCCGTACCCTGGGCCCTCGAAGCCCAGCGCGTACTGGCAGATGACTGGAACGTCTCCGCCGACGTCTGGTCCGTGACCTCCTGGAACGAACTGCGCCGCGACGGCCTCGCCGCCGAAGAAGAAGCCTTCCTCAACCCCGGCCAGCCCGCCCGCGTCCCCTTCGTCGCCCAGCAACTCGAAGGAGCCACCGGCCCCATCGTCGCCGTGTCCGACTACATGAAGGCAGTCCCGGACCAGATCCGGCAGTTCGTCCCCAACGAATTCGCCACCCTCGGCGCCGACGGCTTCGGCTTCTCCGACACCCGCGCAGCAGCCCGCCGCTACTTCAAGAACGACACCCACTCCATCGTGGTCCGTGCCCTTGAAATGCTGGCGCGCCGCGGCGAGGTGGATGTCGACGCCCCGGTGAAGGCGATCGAGAAGTACAAGCTGCTCAACGTCAATGCCGGCACCACCGGCAACGCCGGAGGCGAAGCCTAGCCTTCGGGCTGGACAGCGGAACCAGCAGCGAACGACGGCGGCCCTCACCCCACAAGGTGAGGGCCGCCGTCGTTCGTTTCAAAAGCAGCAGGAGCGCTGTGACGCAGGGCAAAGCGGATTGTAGCCTTCGCACAAATGGAGCTTGCGGGGCGGTGGCCGTATGCTCAAAGAATGCCAGCACCAGCAAGCCCGTCTTCGAAGCGGAAACCGCCCGCGCCGAAGGTCACCCCGGAGAAGTCCGAGACCCTCAAGCAGCTCCGTGCCAATGTGGGACAGCTCTCCACCGCCACCATGCGCAAGCTGGAGCAGTCGCTGCCGTGGTACAGCCGGCTCAGCGCTGACGAGCGGTCGGCCCTGGGCATGGTGGCGCAGAACGGAATCGCGGCCTTTGTCACCTGGTATGAGCGGCCCAGCTCGCCGTCGTGGATTCTCACCGACGTCTTCGGGACCGCCCCCACTGAGCTGACCCGTTCCATCAGCCTCCAGAAGGCACTGCAGCTGATCAGGATCGTGGTGGAGGTGGTGGAGGACCAGGTGCCGGTCATCGCACCGGAGGCAGACCAGCCGTCCCTTCGCGAGGCGGTGCTGCGCTACTCGCGGGAAGTCGCCTTTGCAGCCGCAGATGTTTACGCCAGGGCTGCCGAGTCCCGCGGATCCTGGGACACGCGCCTGGAAGCCTTGATCGTGGATGCGATCCTGCGCGGCGAAAACACCGACGCACTGCGCTCACGCATTGCAGCGCTTGGCTGGAAGGCGCAGGAACGGTTCACGGTCATGGTGGGCAATTCGCCGTCCGAACCCAGCGCCAGCTACGTCAGCGAGCTGCGCCGAATGGCTGGGCGGTACGCCGAGGATGCGCTGGTGGGGATCCAGGGCGACCGGCTGATCCTCATCCTTGGCGGGGTCCAGGACCGCGAAACCGCGTACGTGAAGCTGAGCGACATGTTCGCCCCCGGGCCCGTGGTCTATGGCCCGGAGGCCAGCTCGTTGCTGGAGGCCAGCAGCTCCGCCCAATCGGCGTTTGCCGGGCTGACCGCTGCCCGGGCCTGGCCGTCCGCACCCCGTCCGGTGGCCGCCGATGACCTGCTGCCGGAACGGGTTATTTCCGGCGACGACGCTGCCCGCCGTTCCCTGGTGAAGAACATCTACCGGCCGCTCCTGGCGGCCTCCAACGGCCTGGTGGAAACGCTGGGAACGTACTTGGAACTGGGCCACTCGCTGGAGGCCACGGCGCGCGAACTCTTCGTCCACGCGAACACCGTCCGGTACCGGCTGAAGCGGGTCTGCGACGTCACCGGCTGGGACCCGCTGCTCCCGCGGGAGGCGTTCGTGCTGCAGGCGGCACTGGTCGTGGGCCGTCTTTCAGCCCCGCCGAAGGCCGCCACGGAGCGGCAGGCTTCCCGGAACCAGGCCTGAGGCATTGTAGACTTCCTACAACCTGACCCCGTGAGCTTGGTGCGGAGAAACACCGCTGGATCACACAGTAATTTGGAAAGCTGGTTACGTGCTTGCAATAGTCTGCCCTGGACAGGGCTCACAGACCCCGGGTTTTCTGGCCCCTTGGCTGGAACTACCCTCGGTGGCAGGCCAACTGGCCTCCCTGAGTGACATCGCAGGGATCGACCTGATCGCCCACGGGACCACCTCCGACGAGGAAACCATCAAGGACACTGCCGTGGCGCAGCCCCTGATCGTTGCCGCGGGGCTGGTCACCGCCGCCTCCCTCTTCGATGTTGAACTCAACTCCCTTCCGGTCATCCTGGCCGGCCACTCGGTGGGTGAGATCACCGCTGCCGCCCTCGCCGGAGTGCTGACGGAGCAGGAAGCCATGACGTTCGTCCGGGAGCGCGCCAACAGCATGGCCGCCGCGGCAGCCGTCACACCCACCGGCATGAGCGCTGTCGTGGGCGGTGACCCCGCAGGGGTGCTTGCCGCGATCGAGGCATCCGGTGCCACACCGGCAAATGTCAACGGTGCCGGCCAAACAGTTGCCGCAGGTACCTTTGAACAGCTCAAAGCGCTTGCTGACAACCCGCCGGCCAAGGCGCGCGTCATTCCGCTCAAGGTTGCCGGCGCATTCCACACCAGCCATATGGCCCCTGCAGTCACCGCCCTGGAAGCGCTGGCGCCGCAGCTGAACCCGGTGGCCCCGAAGGTGCCCCTCCTGTCGAATTACGACGGCGGGGAAGTCACCGACGGAGGCGCCGCCGTCGAAAGCCTGATCGCCCAGGTGTCCCGCCCGGTGCGCTGGGACCTGTGCATGGAGACCATGGTGAAGCGCGGCGTTACCGGCCTGATCGAGCTGGCTCCTGCAGGCACCTTGGCCGGACTCGCCAAGCGCGGGATGCCCGGCGTCAAGACCGTTGCAGTCAAGACCCCCGACGACCTCTCCGCCGCGCTGGCGCTCTTCGCAGAACTGGAGGGCAACGCATGAGCGTTCCCACACTGAAGCAGGCTCCCATCCAGGAGCACACCCGGATCGTGGGACTGGGGGCTTACCGGCCGGATGTCATCGTCACCAACGAGGACGTATGCCAGTGGATCGATTCCTCTGATGAGTGGATCCGCCAGCGCACGGGCATCATCACCCGCCACCGCGCAGCTGCCGACGTCAGCGTGATCGACATGGCTGAGGGAGCGGCCCGCGAAGCCATGGAGAAGGCCGGCATTGATGGCTCGGACCTGGGTGCCGTGATTGTCTCCACCGTGACCCACCCCTACGCCACGCCCTCCGCCGCAGCCAGCCTGGCCGACAGGATCGGGGCCACTCCGGCTCCTGCCTTTGACATCTCCGCGGCCTGTGCCGGTTACTGCTACGGCATTGCCCAAGCGGACGCCCTGGTCCGCTCCGGCGCCGCCAAGTATGTCCTGGTGGTCGGCGCAGAGAAGCTGTCGGACGTCATCGACAACCGCGAACGCACCATTTCCTTCCTCCTTGGGGACGGTGCCGGCGCCGTCGTCGTCGGCCCCTCCGACACCCCGGGCATCGCCCCATCGGTGTGGGGTTCTGACGGCAGCAAGTGGAATGCCATTGGCATGACCCGCTCCCTGCTGGATGTCCGCGACCTGGGACTCGCCGCCCGCCAGTCCGACTCCACGGGCGACCTCGCGCTTCTGGAAGAGGCACAGGAGCTGTACCCCACCCTCCGGCAGGACGGCCAGACCGTCTTCCGCTGGGCAGTGTGGGAGATGGCCAAGGTGGCCCAGCAGGCACTCGACGCCGCCGGCATCGAGGCCGAAGACCTGGTGGCCTTCATCCCCCACCAGGCCAACATGCGCATCATCGACGAGATGGTGAAGAAGCTGAAGCTGCCCGAGACGGTTACAGTGGCACGGGACATTGCCGAGGCCGGCAACACATCCGCTGCCTCCATCCCGCTGGCAACGCACCGGCTCCTTCAGGAGAACCCCGGACTGAGCGGCGGGCTGGCCCTGCAGATCGGTTTCGGTGCCGGCCTGGTGTTCGGCGCACAGGTAGTTGTCCTTCCCTAGATACGCCCAAGGGCCGCAACCGCGGCCTGGACCGTTTCCGGCAGCCTCTGCCGGCAATACAAGAAAAGGAGCCACACATGGCTAGCAACGAAGAGATCCTGGCCGGCCTGGCTGAAATCGTCAACGAGGAAACCGGCCTGGCCCCGGAGGCCGTCGAGCTGGACAAGTCCTTCACCGAGGACCTGGACATCGACTCCATCTCCATGATGACCATCGTGGTCAACGCCGAGGAAAAGTTCGGCGTCCGCATTCCGGACGAAGAGGTCAAGAACCTCAAGACTGTTGGCGACGCTGTCAGCTTCATTGCCGGAGCACAGGCCTAGTCACAGGCTTTTCGCCGTCTTACGGCTTGGCAGGGCTGCCGGTCCGGATTGACCGGACCGGCAGCCCGCCGCATTTATCCGGCGCAGTACCCCGACCGGGACTGGCCGATCATCAACATGTGCGGGACCCTGCGGCGGACGCAGCCGGATTCCCCACCGACGAAAGAGTGATCCCATGACACGCAAAGTAGTCATTACCGGTCTGGGTGCCACCACGCCCATCGGCGGCGATGTTCCCACCATGTGGAACAACGCCCTAAAAGGGGTCTCCGGTGCCCGCACCCTCGAGGACGACTGGGTAGCCAAGTACGAGCTCCCTGTCCACTTCGCCGCCCGGTGCAGCACGCCGGCCCTCGACGTGTTGAGCCGCGTTGAAGCCAAGCGGATGGACCCCTCCACGCAGTTCGGCGTCATCGCCGCCCGCGAAGCCTGGGCTGATTCCGGCATCACGGAATTCGACCAGGACCGGCTTGCCGTGGCCTTTGCCACCGGCATCGGCGGCGTCTGGACCTTGTTGGACGCCTGGGACACGCTCAAGGAAAAAGGCCCGCGCCGCGTCCTGCCCATGACCGTCCCCATGCTGATGCCCAACGGCGTTGCCGCGGCCGTCAGCCTGGATCTTGGCGCCCGAGCCGGCGCCCACACACCCGTATCTGCCTGCGCCTCGGGCACCGAGGCCATGCACCTCGGCCTGGAACTCATCCGCTCCGGCAAGGCAGACGTGGTGATGTGCGGTGGCGCGGAAGCCGCCATCCACCCCATGCCGCTGGCAGCGTTCGCATCCATGCAGGCCCTGTCCCGCCGGAACGACGAGCCCGAGCGCGCCTCCCGTCCGTACGACACTGCCCGTGACGGCTTCGTCATGGGTGAAGGCGCCGGCGCCCTGGTCCTCGAAGCAGAGGAACACGCGCTTGCCCGTGGAGCCCGCATCTATGCCGAGCTCGCCGGTACCTCGGTTACGGCGGACGCCTACCACATCACGGCCCCGGACCCCGAAGGGCTGGGCGCCACCCGCGCGCTGAAGGCTGCCATGTTCGATGGCCGGATCCACGCTGAAGACGTGGTTCACGTGAACGCGCACGCCACCTCCACCCCCGTTGGCGACAAGCCCGAGTACACGGCGCTGCGTGCCGCCCTGGGCGCCCACGTGGAGAACGTGGCCGTCTCCGCCACCAAGTCGCAGATGGGCCACCTCCTGGGCGCCTCCGGTGCCGTGGAGGCTGTCCTCACCGTCCTGGCCGTCCATGAGCGCAAGGCCCCGGTCACCATCAACCTTGAAAACCAGGACCCTGAAATCCCGCTCGACGTTGTCACCTCCGCCCGCGAACTGCCCGCAGGCAGCATCGTGGCGCTGAGCAACTCGTTCGGCTTCGGCGGTCACAACGCCGTGGTGGCCATCCGCAGCGTGTAGTCCGTGCGGGTTGTCCCGGATACGAAAGGAGGCCCCGCCGGCTGGCGGGGCCTCCTTTGTGCTATGGAAGTGTTGCTGCTGTTTTAGCCGCCCGGGAATGGACGACGGCGGTCAGCCCACCTGGTGGAGCCAGCGGACCGGGGCGCCTTCGGCAGCATGGCGGAACGGCTCAAGTTCCTCATCCCAGGCTTCGCCCAGGGCGAGGGACAGTTCATGGTAGACGGCGGATGGGTCGCCGGCGCCGGACTCATAGGCGTACCGAATGCGGTCCTCGGACACCATGATGTTGCCATGGACGTCAGTGACAGCATGGAAAATTCCCAGCTCGGGGGTGTGCGACCAGCGGCCGCCGTCCACGCCCTGGCTGGGCTCCTCAGTAACCTCATACCGAAGGTGCGCCCAGCCACGGAGGCAGGACGCCAGTTTCGAACCTGTACCGGGCGCGCCGGTCCAGGACAGCTCGGCCCGGAACATTCCGGGCGCGGCTGGCTGAGCGGTCCACTCAAGGTCCGTCCGCTTGTCCACCACAGCGCCGACCGCCCACTCAACGTGGGGGCACAGCGCCGTAGGGGCCGAGTGAACGAACAGCACACCACGGGTCGTTGCAATAGACATTCCATCCTCCATAGCTCTAGGTACGTCTTCCCCAACGACCTCTGCCTGGATGGAACTGCCATGCCTTCACTGCGGCGGTGGTTCCCTGTATTCAGATGTATCAGATAAAGCTGTGTCCGGACTTGCCGCGCCGAACGAAACCACAGGGGCTTCAAGCGGTACTTGAAAGTTGCCGGACGTGACTCTTATTGTGCCGTACCTCATGGAATTACGCCAGTGCGATTAGCTGCGGTGGTCAAGCCCTGGGATGGGCCTGCTGATAACTCTTCCGCAGGCGGTCCACCGAGACGTGAGTGTAGATCTGGGTGGTGGCCAGGCTGCTGTGGCCCAGAATCTCCTGCACCGCGCGAAGGTCGGCTCCGCCGTCGAGCAGATGGGTGGCGGCAGAGTGCCGGAGCGCGTGGGGTCCAGTCGCGGAGGTATCTCCCAGTGCTTCAAAGAGCATATTGACCAGGGCGCGGACCTGGCGCTGGTCCACCCGTGCACCGCGGGCGCCGAGAAAAAGGGCCGGTCCGCTGGTGTCCTTGGCCAGTGCCCGGCGTCCCCGCCGGAGCCAGTCGTCGAGGGCCACGGCTGCGGGAACTCCGAACGGGACGGTACGTTCCTTGTTGCCCTTGCCGATCACCCGCAGCGTCCGGCGGTCCGGATCCAGGTCATCGATGTCCAGGCCCACAAGTTCGCCTACCCGGATACCCGTGGCGTAGAGGAGTTCGACCATGGCCCGGTTCCGCACGGCGATGGGTTCGCCCTCAAAGGCCGAGATCTCGAGCCGCTCCAGGATCCGCGTGAGCTGGGAGGCCTGCAGGACGCCAGGCAGGGATCCTTCGCGTTTGGGTGCCTTGAGCCGCAGCGCAGGGTCCACGTCGATGAGTTCCTCACGGAGCGCCCAGGCGGTGAACGTCCGGGCCGTAGCAGCCCGGCGCGCGAGGGTCGCCCGGGAGGCCCCCGATGAGCTTTGATTGCCCAGCCAGCGGCGGAATGTCCCCAGTTCAAGGTCGTTCAGCCCTGCCACGCCTTCTGATGCCGCATGGGACAGGAGGCTGCGCAGATCACCCAGGTAAGCGCGCCGGGTATGGGCCGATACCGCACGTTCCCCTGACAAGTAACCGGCAAAGCCGTCCAGGGCCGCGCTGAGCTCCGCGGGCAGTTCATCATTATCCACTCCTCTACCTTCCCAGTTGCATGGCTTCCTCCCCAGGCAGACACGGTCATCCCCTGCCGCGTTTCCACCCGCCCCGCTCGGAGACAGCGAGTCCAAGCAGCCCCAGCCTCCCCAGTCCTGCCCGGACCGAATCCTGGCCAAGGCCCGCCACCGCCGAAAGCTTTTCCACGGAAGTGGTGGAACGCAGCGGCAGCGCGTCCAGCAGGATCAGGTCCTCCAGGGTCAGCCCGTCCTGCACTGCGGCTTCCGCCGTACGCTGTTCCGGCAGGGCCGTTCCGCTGGGTGAAGCCAACTCGGCCACCTCGGCTGCATCGGTGACGCAGACGGCACCCCCGTCCCGAAGCAGGCGGTGGCAGCCGGCGGAATTGGCGCTGTGGACCGAGCCGGGAACGGCACCGACGGCGCGGCCCAGGGTTTCGGCGTGGTGGGCCGTGTTGAGTGCTCCTGAGCGCCAGCGTGCCTCCACCACCACGGTCACCGCGGAGAGGGCAGCTATCAGGCGGTTCCGTTGCAGGAACCGGAAGCGGGTCGGTGCCGACCCAGGCGGCACCTCGGCCAGTACCGCGCCCTGGTTTGCCACAGAACGCAGCAAATCATCGTTGCCCGATGGATAGAACCGGTCCACTCCCCCGGCCATGACGGCGATGGTGGGGACGGCGGCGGAGCCACCGGCAAGCGCTGCCCGGTGGGCGTGGGCATCAATCCCGTAGGCTCCGCCTGAAACCACGGTAAAGCCGCGCTGCGCCAGCGAGTACGCGAGATCCCCTGTGACGGCTGCTCCATAGCTGGTGCTGTCCCTTGATCCCACAAGGGCGATGCATTTGTCCACGGCCGGCAACGGCTGCTGCTGGCCGCGCCACCAGAGACAGATGGGCTCCTGGATTCCCAAGTCCGCGAGTTGGACCGGCCACAGCTCATCGCCTGGAATGATGAGACGGCCACCAAGGCGTGCCATGGTGGCAAGGTCGCGTTCCGGCGCAAGGTCGGGAAGCCGTGGCTGCCAGCGCTTCAGCGCGGCGGCCAGCCCCGCCCAGCTTCCGCCGGCACCACTGTCCGCCAGCAGAAGGGTGATCTCGCGCTCCAGGTCGGGACCTGCCGATATCTGGCCGGTGGCGATGCGCAGGGCGTCAATTGCCCCGGCGATCTGAACGAGGGCCAGGCCGGCCGTATCCTGCGGCTCCATCAGCCGCGAAAGCGCGGCCCGGGCCACTCGTTCCGCGTCCAAACCCGTTTCCTTCTTCACACCCGGTTCCTTTTCCACACCCAGTTCCTTCAACCCGCTCCGTCCTGCCACTCCTGTCATGCCGCAACCGCCGCGGCCTGCCGCAGGCCCAACGCCTGCCCGATGTCGTTTGTGTCCGGCGCGTCCCGGTGCCCCAGGTCCGCCAGGGTCCAGGCAAGCCGGAGGACCCGGTCATACCCCCGCGCGGTGAGCACTCCCCGTTCCAGGGACTGGTCCAGGATCCGGGTGGCACCTGCCGGGAGCCGCAAGACACCACGCAGGACCCGTCCCGGCACCTGCGAGTTCGTCTCGAGGCCGAAGCAGTGCAGGCGTTCGGCCTGTCTGGCACGGGCGTCCAGCACCCGGCGCGCGATCGATGCGGTGTCCTCTTCGGTACCGGCCTGTCCGAACTCAGCCAGGGACACACGCTCCACCTGCAGCTGGATGTCCACCCGGTCCAGTAGCGGCCCGGACATCCTGGCGAGGTAACGGCGGCGCATCATAGGCGTGCAGGTGCAGTCCAGGCCCTTCCCCGAGGCCTTGCCGCAGGGGCAGGGATTCGCGGCGAGCACCAGCTGGAACCGGGCCGGATAGGCCGCCGTGCCCGCAGACCGGTGGATCACCAGTTCTCCGCTCTCCAACGGCTGGCGCAGGGCATCCAGGACCCGCCGTTCGTATTCGGGGGCCTCGTCTAGGAAAAGCACACCGCGGTGGGCCCTGGACGCAGCGCCCGGCCTGGGCAGACCCGAGCCGCCGCCGATGATGGCTGCAGCGGTGGCTGAATGATGTGGGTTTTCGAAGGGCGGGCGGCGCAGGAGCTGCACCGCGGAGGCCGGCAGGCCGCACAGCGAGTGGATGGCGGTGACCTCCATGGACTCCTGGTCGCCAAGATCCGGCAGCAAACCGGGCAGCCGCTCGGCCAGCATGGTCTTGCCCGCACCCGGCGGCCCAGTGAGAAGCAGATGATGTGCCCCTGCGGCTGCAACTTCCAATGCCCTGCGGGCGTCGCCTTGGCCGGAGACATCTGCCATGTCCGGACACGGCCCCGGCGGCGAAGCACCATCCGCGTCATCGTCGGAGTCGTCCGGTTCGAAATCCAGGGCAAGCTCCTGGGGATCAGCGCCGAAGTCGAGGGCCAGCCGCGCCAGTGTGCGGTACCCGCGAACACTGGCACCCGGGACGAGGGAAGCCTCGGCAAAATTCGCTTGTGCCACCACGATCTCGGAGTAGCCTGCCTGGACCGACGCCATGACTGCAGGCAGAATGCCACGGACGGGCCGCAGCCTTCCATCGAGTCCCAGCTCAGCGATGAAGACAGTGCGTCCGGTGGGCTTGATGTCGTTCGCTGCCCGGAGCACCGCCATGGTCACGGCGAGGTCGAACCCGGATCCCCGCTTGGGCAGCGAGGCGGGTATGAGATTGGCGGTGATCTTCCTGCGGCTAAGCGGGATGCCGGAGTTCTTGGCGGCGGAACGGATACGCTCCTTGGCCTCGTTCAGCGAAGCATCCGGCAGGCCCAAAATGACAAACGCCGGCAGCGTCTGGCCGATGTCCGCCTCGACCTCGACCAGGTAGCCATTCAGTCCCACCAGGGCGATGGAGTAGGTGCGGCCAAGCGCCATCACCCCACCCCCTTGAGGTGCTCCACCACAGGTTCGCCGCCGCCGTCGTCCACTACGGCGATGACGTCCACCCGGCGCAGCGGCATTCGCAGTTCCCGGTCCCGGCACCAAGCAGCGCCCAAACGGTGCAGCCGTGCCAGCTTTTCCGGGCCCACTGCCTCGAAAGGGTGGCCATAGTCCAGGGAGCGGCGGGTCTTTACCTCGGCGATGACCAGGGCATCGCCGTCAAGGGCAACGATGTCAATCTCGCCCTCGGCGCACCGCCAGTTGCGCTCCACCACCAGCATGCCCAAAGCTTCAAGGAAGCCGGCGGCGAGGTCCTCGCCGTGCCTGCCCAACAGGTCTTTTGATTTCATTTCTACCTCCGCAACCAGCCTGGCGGCGGAGGTCTGCGGGAGACAGAACGGCCCTGCCGTATGTGGACAGGGCCTGGTGTGGAGGGAAAGTGGTGGCGCTAGTTGCCCAGGTCCACATCCTTGGGCAGGGCCAGCTCCTCGTTGCGGGGCAGTTCCTCGACGTTGACGTCCTTGAAGGTCAGGACCCTGACGCTTTTGACGAACCGGGCCGAACGGTAGACGTCCCACACCCAGGCGTCCTGGAGGGTCAGGTCGAAGTAGACCTCGCCGTCGGCGCTGCGGGCCTGGAGGTCCACGTGGTTGGCAAGGTAAAAGCGGCGCTCGGTCTCGACAACGTAGCTGAACAGGCCGACGACGTCCCGGTATTCACGGTAGAGCTGAAGCTCCATGTCGGTTTCATAGTTCTCAAGATCTTCAGCACTCATGCTTCCATCTTGCACCATGTGCGGCGCGCCTGGCGCCGGGCGCAGGAGTCAGTCTTCGTACGGCTCTTCCCCGTCAGGGACGTCCATGCCCTGCAGCTCCCCGCCGAGCAGCCGCCAGCTGACCCGGTGGTAGGGCGTGGGGCCGGCAGCGCGCAGCACGTTCCGATGGCCAGCGGTGGCGTAGCCCTTGTTGATGTCCCATCCATAAGTGGGATACTCACTGTGCAGTTCCCGCATCATGCGGTCCCGCTCCACTTTGGCGATGACACTGGCGGCGGCCACGCTGAGGCACTGCATGTCCGCCTTGACCTTGGTGTGGACCGGCGCCTCGCAGCCCGCCTCCAGCACGGGCTGGTCAAACAGGGACAGCTGTTCCGCCGGGGAAAGCCAGTTGTGGCTTCCGTCCAGCAGCACAGCGTCCGGGATGGTTCCGGCGTCCAGGATGCTCCCCCAGGCGCGGGTTCCCGCCAGCCGCAGGGCGGCAATGATCCCCAGGGAATCGATCTCGTCCGCGCTGGCGTGCCCCACCGCTGAGGCGACGCTCCACCGCCGCACCAGGGGATTCAGGCGTTCCCGCTCGGCCGGGCTGAGCAGTTTGCTGTCCCGCACGCCTGCCAGCGGCTTCTGGCGTTCCAGGTCGACGACGGCGATTCCCACGCTGACAGGGCCGGCGAGGGCCCCGCGGCCCACCTCGTCCACCCCGGCCAGGAATCGCACGCCCTGGGCCTTGAAGGTCCGCTCATGCCGCAGGGTGGGCGCCTTGGCACCACGTGCCGCCGGCTTCGAGGCTGCGCGCGCCTTCGTCGCCGGAGCAGCCTGTATTGCCGGAGAAGCATGCACTGCCGGGGACATGGTCACTTCGCCGCCGGGACGTTCTTGAACACGTCCGGGTAGTTGTCCAAGGTCTTGATCCTGTTCAGCGGCCACGCGATCACGGCGGCCTTGCCTTCCAGATCCTTGAGGTCGATGAATCCGCCGTCGGTCTCCATATGGGCGCGCGAATCGGCGGAGTGGTTCCGGTTGTCACCCATCACCCACACCTTGCCTTCCGGGACGGTGACGTCAAAGTTGCGGACCTGCGGCACCTCGGCGGGATTGATGTAGGTCTCGTCGAGCGAGGTTCCGTTAAGGGTCAGTTTACCGCCGGCGTCACAGCAAACCACGTGGTCGCCCGGCAGTCCGATGACGCGCTTGACCAGGTGCTGCTCCGAGTTGTCCGGCAGGAGGCCAACGAACGTGAGGCCGTCCTGGACCCAGGTGAACGGGCCCTGTGCCTTGGCCGGTGCCGGAGGCAGCCATCCCTTGGTGTCACGGAACACCACAACATCCCCGCGGCTCAGGGCAAACGGTTCCGGGACCAGGAGGTTGACGAAGATGCGGTCGTCCACGTCCAGGGTGTTCACCATGGATTCGGAGGGGATGAAGAATGCCCGGAAGAGGAAGGTCTTGATGAGGAAGGACAGCACCACCGCGATGACCACCACCGTGGCGATTTCCTTCAGCCACCCGAGGAAGGGGTTGCCGGCAGCCTTGGACTCCGCCCGGTTCCGCCGGTGGACGGGTGCGGTTGACTCCGGATCCTCCCCCGGAGCCGACGTGGAGGAGGCCTGGACGGCGGGCGTTTCTGAAGCGCCGTCGTGGCGCGGTTCAGGTTTCCGCGCGTGGTTCTCGGGCATTTACCGTCCGTTCTGTGTTGTTGGCCCCGTTGCGGGCGGCCGTGCTACAGGAGCAAATCTATCAAGCGGCCAAAGGATCTGGACCGGCCGGCCGATCACCCGGTCCAGCGGCACCAGGCCACCGCCCGGGGCGCCGAGCAGGCTGCGGGAATCGGCGGAGACGGAGCGGTGGTCCCCCATCAGCCATAGCCTGCCTTCCGGAACCAGGGTGCTGAATTTCTGGGTGCTGGGCACGTCCCCCGGAAAAACATAGGGCTCGTCAAGGGGAACGCCGTTGACGGTGACCTTCCCGGCAGCGTCGCAGCAGACCACTGTGTCGCCTGGAACGCCGATGGCCCTTTTGACGTAGGTGGTGTCGCTGCCGGCGACGCCGAGCCACTGCGGGGCGGACGCCGCGGCGTCCGCGAAGGGGCCCTTGCCGCTGTTCAGCGGGGCGAAGCTGCCGCGGCCGTCAAAGACGACAACGTCCCCGCGCCGGATGGGTTCGGACTGGAAGTCCGTGCGCGATACCAGGATGCGGTCCCCGCCTTCCAGGAGCGGCTCCATGGACTGCGAGGGGATGAAGTAGACATCCAGCCACAGTGACCGGACCAGTCCGCTGATGGCAACAGCAAGGAGCAACGCCGCTGCAACGACAAAACGCCAGCCCTTTTTGCGGGGCTGGCGTTTTGTCTGGTGCATGGTCTGTATCCTGGCGCTGGTGTTGCTCCGGCGCTTGCCGGCTACGGCCGTGCTCCGGCGTGGCAGTGAGTCCGGGCTGGACTTACTTGGCGGAGCTGAAGTCGCGCTTTTCCTTGATCTTGGCGGCCTTACCGCGCAGTGCACGCATGTAGTACAGCTTGGCGCGGCGGACGTCACCCTTGGTGACAACCTCGATCTTTTCGATGATCGGGGAGTGCACCGGGAAGGTACGCTCCACGCCGACACCGAAGGAAACCTTGCGGACGGTGAAGGTTTCGCGAACGCCATCGCCCTGGCGGCCCAGGACGAAGCCCTGGAAGACCTGGACACGGGTGTTCTTGCCTTCGATGATGTTCACGTGCACCTTGAGGGTGTCGCCCGCGCGGAACTCGGGAACATCGTTGCGCAGCGAGGCTGCATCGACGGAGTCGAGAATATGCATGATTGCACTCCTGGTGAACGCCACAGGTCATTCACTTTGGGTAACGGCAGGCAAGTCGGCCCACTGGAAAGCAGGCCGGGCATCACCGCCGAAGTAAAGTAGTCCGGCCGCTTCAAGGCTTGATGGGGCCGGTTGCCACGCTGTTGGCCGCGCTACCCCCTGTGGCAGGTGCGGACCCAGCAGACACAAGGGTTAATTTTGCCACAGCAGCAGGGTTACGCCAATTCCGCCGGGGTTAACCCTCCTGTGCGGCGTCCGGTTCCGGGCGGCGGACCAGGCGGCCGTCCACGACGTCGTAGCCCAGGTTGTGCAATTCGCTGCGGTCGGCACGTGGGAGGCTGCCGGCGTCGAACCCCTGCAGGAGGTCCGGGCGGCGCTCAGCCGTCCTGCGGTACTGTTCGTGGCGGCGCCACTGGGCGATCCTGCCATGGTTGCCGCTGAGGAGCACCGGCGGCACTTCGCGGTCCCGCCAGACCGAAGGCTTGGTGTAGACCGGGTATTCCAGGAGCCCGTCGGAGTGGGATTCCTCCACTAGGGACTCGGGATTGCCGACAACGCCGGGGAGCAGGCGGCCGATGGCCTCCACCATGGCAAGGACGGCCACTTCCCCGCCATTGAGCACATAGTCGCCCAGGCTGACGGGGCGGACGGTGAAGTGTTCCTGCGCCCATTCGATGACGCGTTCATCGATGCCTTCGTACCGCCCGCACGCAAACGCCAGATGCTGCTCCTCCGCCAGTTCATAGGCTAGGGCCTGGGTGAACCGCTCGCCCGCAGGGGACGGAACGATGAGCACGGGCTTGCGCTGCGGATCCGGGCGCCCTTCCGCCACGGCGGTGAGGGCCTGCGCCCAGGGCTCGGGCTTCATGACCATTCCAGCGCCACCGCCGTACGGGGTGTCGTCCACGGAACGGTGCTTGTCAGCGGTGAAGCTGCGCAGGTCGTGGACGTGCAGGTCCAGGATTCCATCCTGGCGGGCCTTGCCGATCAGCGAGAGTTCCAGCGGGGCAAGGTATTCAGGAAAGATGCTGACGACGTCGATCCGCATCTAGTCCCTGCCTTCCGTTTCGAGGGCAGCAGCTTCGTCGGAGTTCAGTTCGAAGAGCCCGTCCGGCGGGGTGAGGAGGATGTAGCCCTCCTCGACGTTGACTTCCGGCACGATTTGTTCCACGAACGGGATGAGGATTTCTTCACCGCCGGGGGTGGTGACCATGAGCAGGTCCTGGACGGGCATGGTGTTCAGCGCCGTCACCTTGCCCACCACCCGGGAGCCGATCCTGGCCTCAAGGCCGACCAGTTCGTGCTCGTACCAGCCCTCGTCATCGTCGTCCTCGTCAAGCTCCTCGGTTTCGATGAACAGCTTGGCGCCGCGAAGGGTTTCAGCCTGGTTGCGGTCAGCCACTTCCTCGAATCCGAGCAGCAGGATGTCCTTGTTCCAGCGGGCGCTGCTCACAGTGAGGGGACCGGACGCAGCAGGCTCAACCACGAACGTGGTACCGGGGACAAACCGGTCCTCCGGGGCGTCCGTCAGCACCTGGACCGTGACTTCCCCGCGAATGCCGTGCGGCTTGCCGATCCGCGCCACCTGAAGCTGCATCTGTTCCTCTGTTCCGGGTTGTGGTGTTTCTGATGAAAGGACTGTGTTGTTGAAAGCAAACCGGCCCCTCCACCTGATGGTGGAGGGGCCGGAGCAAGAACTGAATGTTGCCGAGCGCTCAGCGGCGGCGGTCGGTGTCGACGACGTCGACGCGTACCGGTTCGCCACCGGCCAGTGCTGCCACCACGGTGCGCAGTGCGCGTGCCGTGCGGCCCTGGCGGCCGATCACCCGTCCGAGGTCATCCTGGTGAACGCGCACCTCGAGGGTATCCCCGCGGCGGTTGTTCTTCGAACTGACCTTGACGTCATCCGGGGAATCGACGATTCCACGGACCAGGTGCTCCAGCGCTTCTGCCAGCAATCTACTCAGCCTCGGTGGTCTCAGCTTCGGCGTCGGCAGGGGCCTCGGCAGCGTCAGACTTGGAGGCCTTCTTGGTGATGGCTTCCGGGATGATGACCGAGCCCTTCTCCGGGGCGACGAAGGATTCCTTCTCGACCTTGGTCTTGAGGGTGCCTTCCTGGCCCGGCAGGCCCTTGAACTTCTGCCAGTCACCGGTGATCTTCAGGATCGCGGCAACCTGCTCGGACGGCTGGGCGCCGACGGACAGCCAGTACTGGGCACGCTCTGAGTTGACCTCGATGTATGAGGGCTCTTCGGTGGGGTGGTACTTGCCGATCTCCTCGATGGCACGGCCATCACGCTTGGTGCGTGAGTCCGCGACGACGATGCGGTAGTACGGTGCGCGCATCTTACCGAAGCGCTTAAGGCGAATCTTTACGGCCACTTTTGTGGTCACTCCTGTTTCAGAAAAGGGGTGAACCCGGCTTTCTGCACCCGTGGGGCGGGCCGTACTTGCGGGCTCGAGGGACAGGATCCGGACGCGGAGAGAGGGGCCGCGCAGATCGAGTACCTGTCCATTGTGCCAGATGAGCGCGGTTAATTCGACTTGGCGCGGGCGTGGCTGGCGCGCCGGCCATACGGGGAGCGCCGAAGGGTTCCAGGACCCGGCTCAGGCGGACCAGACGTACAGTCCGGTCCGTTCTGAATCGTCGATTCCGGCGGCGAGCTGCGCCAGTTGCTGCACATAGGTCCGGGCCTGGCCTGTGTCGAAGGGCATGTCCTCCTGGGCGGCCCACTGTTCGGCAACGTCGTCGAGGACGTTGCCTTCGCCTTCGGTTTCGTATGAGAGCAGATCCGCCAGGGCGCGGACCATAGCCGGCGGCACGGCGAGGAGCGAATCGCTGGCAACGTCCACCATGGTCAGCTCGTAGTCGGCGCCGCCCGCGTGGACGGCCGTTCCCGCCAGGTCGCCCAGCTGCTCAACCTCGAAGTCGCTGATTCCCTGGATCCGCACCGCATGGGCGGCAGGGCCGCCAGCCGCGGAGCCGCTGCCCTCGTCGAGGATGCCGGCGCGTTTCAGCGCGGCGTCATGGGTGGCGACAAAGATCTCGGTGAAGCCCATGGGGTTGCCCTTCTTCCGTTGGCGGGACAGCGCGCCGGGCGCTGCCCGGCCGTACGGGATCAGCCTAGTAGTTGCCCGCCTGCCCGCGCACGCCGGACCCTTTCTGTGCTGCCCCGCCGTGCAAACGGGGGCCAAGTCCACCCGTCAGCGGACGGCTACCCGGATCCGGTTGCGCCACGGGTCCTCGAAGCGGAGCTCGGCACCGGTGTGGTGCGAGGCCACTCCGGCAACCTTGAGGCGGTCCGCCAGCGCCCCGACGTCGTCCCCTGAAGGAACTTCAATCAGCACCTCACCGAGCCCCAGGGTGTCCTTGCGCGGCCCGGCACCGCGGCTGTTCCAGACGTTCATTGCCATGTGGTGGTGGTAGCGGCCGGCGGAAACAAACAATGCCTGCCCGTGCCAGCCGGCCGTCTTTTCGAAGCCGAGGGTTCCCACGTAGAAGTCCCGGGCGGCCTGGACGTCACCCACCTGGAGGTGCACGTGGCCAACGCCTGCGGTTGTCCGGCGCTGGCCTTCCAGCGACTCTTCGGTGAGGTACTGCTCCAGGTAGCGCTGCGGCGGGAGGGCAAGGCTGTCCATGACGACGTCCGTCCCGTTCCAGGACCAGTTGCTGCGCGGGCGGTCCCAGTACAGTTCAATGCCGTTGCCCTCGGGGTCGGTGAAATAGAAGGCCTCGCTCACCAAGTGGTCGGCGCTGCCGGTGAAGGACCGCGGCTCGTACTGGGCGGCCGTGGCGACGGTGGCGGCCAGGGAAGCCTGGTCTTCGAACAGCAGGGCGGTGTGGAACAGGCCCGCCTCTCCCCTGCCGGGAATATGCAGTCCCGGCGCCGGGGCCAGGTGGACCAGCGGCCTGCCGAGCCGGCCAAGGTAGAGTCCGCCGTCCTGCTCAGCCACCACCTCGAGTCCCAGCGCGCGCTGGTAGTAGTCGGCCATGAGCTTCATGTCGCCCACCTTGAGCATCACGGTGCCCATGGCGAGGTCGGCAGGAAGAAGATCCTGGCTGCTGGCTGCTGCGGTCATTGATGGCTCCTTGTGTTGGAGGCCGTCCCAATGGCGGCCTGTCACACATTAAAATTACTTGAACCTTCAATTTATTCCAAGTCCCCAAGGGCCCTCTGGTCAGCGGATGATGCGGCCGCCCAGCACCACATGCTCAAGCGACCTGATGGTCTCCGGCACGGCCCGGGGGTCTTCCCGGCACACCACCGCGTCGGCCCGCGCTCCTTCCGCCAGGACGCCCGCCCCCAGCCAGGTCCGGGCGGCCCAGCATGCGGCATCCAGTGCTGCAGTCATTGGCAGGCCGGCGCCGTGCAGTTCAAGGATTTCGTCCGCGATCCTGCCGTGGCGGATTGTGCTGCCGGCATCGGTTCCGGCAAAGATGCGCACGCCGGCTGCGTGGGCCTCGGCCACCCGTTCCAGCCTGCGTTCCCACAGGGCGCGCATGTGGGCGGCGTAGCGCGGGAACTTGGAATCCGCCTGCGCCGCGATGTCCGGAAAGGTGGCGATATTGATGAGGGTGGGCACGATCGGTATGCCCTGTTCGGCGAACCGGGGCAGGTGGCGGGGCAGGAGGCCCGTGGCATGTTCAATGCAGTCGATTCCGGCATCCAGCATCAGGTCCAGGGTGTCCTCGGCGAAACAGTGGGCGGTCACCCGGGCACCTTCGTCATGCGCTGCCTGGACGGCGTCACGGACGACGGCGGCGGGAAAGGAAGGGGCCAGGTCACCGGCGCCGCGGTCAATCCAGTCCCCCACCAGCTTGACCCAGCCGTCGCCGTCGCGCGCCTGCTTGCGGACGGCCTCCACGAGGCCCTCCGGCTCCACTTCCTCCGCGAAGCCGCGCAGGTAGCGCCGCGTTCGGGCGATGTGCCGCCCGGCACGGATCAGCAGCGGGAAATCCCTGCCGCCCTGCATCCAGCGGGTGTCGGCCGGTGAACCGGCGTCACGGACCAGCAGGGTTCCTGCGTTGAGGTCAGCCAGGGCCTGCTCCGCAGCCGTGGCGGCTTCAACGGGGCCGCCCGGTCCCAGCCCGATGTGGCAGTGCGCGTCAACGAAACCCGGCAGTACCCAGCCATGGAGGACCCTGCCCGGCTCCTCCGCAGGCTTGTTGAAGCTGAGCCTGCCGTCCACTGACCAGAGCCCGTTCCGGACGGTGTCCGGACCGGTCAGGACCGGTCCGCTGAATTCAATCACTTGTGGCATCAGGACTTCCTTTCGCTGCCCGGACAGGCTAGCACCGCGGATTGTGACAACGCCGTCCCAGGGGCCTGTGGTAGCTTCGTTCCTGACCACACGGGTGCCCCTGCAGGGGCTGAGATCGGGCTGACGCGGCCTGCGACCGTTGAACCTGTCCGGGTAATGCCGGCGAAGGAAGTGAGTATTCCCTTGAGTACACAAAACACCCAGTTGAACGCTGCCCAAATCCAGGCAGAAACAAGAACGGACGCTCAGACAACACTCCAGGCGACCCAGTCCCTGAAGTCGCATTCGCTGGCCTTCATCGAAGATCCCGGCGCCGGGATCCGGGTGCCGGTAACGGAAATTTCCCTTGAGCCATCCCCCAACGGCCGGCCCAACGAACCGTTCCGCACCTACCGGACAGCGGGGCCGGGCAGCGACCCCGTCCGGGGCCTTCAGCCCTTCCGTTCGGAGTGGATTGAGGCACGGGCAGACACCGAGGCGTACACCGGCAGGGAGCGCAACCTGCTCGATGACGGCCGCTCGGCAGTCCGCCGGGGTGCCGCCTCTGCAGAATGGAAGGGCGCCCGGCCGGTGCCCCGCCGCGCCGTCGACGGCCGGACAGTGACGCAGATGCACTATGCCCGGCAGGGCATCATCACCCAGGAAATGCGGTTCGTGGCGCTGCGGGAAAACTGCGACGTCGAGCTGGTCCGCAGCGAGCTGGCCGCCGGCCGCGCGATCATCCCCAGCAACATCAACCATCCCGAGTCCGAGCCGATGATCATCGGCAAGGCCTTCCTGGTGAAGATCAACGCCAACATCGGCAACTCCGCGGTCACCAGCTCCATCGCGGAGGAGGTGGACAAGCTGCAGTGGGCCACCCAGTGGGGCGCCGACACCGTCATGGACCTGTCCACCGGCGACGACATCCACACCACCAGGGAATGGATCATCCGGAACTCCCCCGTCCCCATCGGGACAGTGCCGATCTACCAAGCCCTGGAAAAGGTCAACGGCGAGGCCAACGCGCTGACATGGGAGATTTTCCGCGACACTGTCATTGAACAGTGCGAGCAGGGCGTTGACTACATGACCATCCACGCCGGCGTGCTGCTGCGGTACGTCCCGCTCACAGCCAACCGCGTAACGGGCATCGTCTCGCGCGGCGGCTCGATCATGGCCGGCTGGTGCCTGGCCCACCACCAGGAAAACTTCCTGTACACGCACTTCGATGAGCTATGCGAGATCTTCGCGAAGTACGACGTTGCGTTTTCCCTGGGTGACGGTCTGCGCCCCGGTTCCACCGCTGACGCCAACGACGCCGCCCAGTTCGCGGAGCTGGACACGCTGGCCGAGCTGACGCAGCGCGCCTGGGAATACGACGTGCAGGTGATGGTGGAAGGCCCTGGCCACGTCCCCTTCCACCTGGTCCGGGAAAACGTCGAGCGCCAGCAAGAGCTGTGCAAGGGCGCGCCGTTCTACACCCTGGGCCCGCTGGTGACTGATGTTGCCCCGGGCTATGACCACATCACGTCGGCCATCGGTGCCACCGAGATTGCCCGGTACGGGACCGCGATGCTCTGCTACGTCACCCCGAAGGAACACCTGGGCCTGCCCAACAAGGACGACGTGAAGACCGGCGTGATCACCTACAAGATCGCCGCCCATGCTGCGGACCTGGCCAAGGGCCACCCGGGCGCGCACGAGCGGGACGATGCGCTGTCCAAGGCCCGTTTCGAGTTCCGCTGGCGGGACCAGTTCGCGCTGTCCCTGGACCCTGTCACCGCCGAGGCGTTCCACGATGAGACGCTGCCGGCCGAGCCCGCCAAAACGGCGCACTTCTGCTCGATGTGCGGGCCTAAGTTCTGCTCCATGCGGATCAGCCAGGACATCCGTGATGAATTCGGCTCCGCGGAGGCCCAAGCGGCGCTTGCCGGCGTGGCATCGGGGATGCGGGAGAAGAGCGAGGAGTTCCTGGCCGCGGGCGGCAAGGTGTACCTGCCGGAGCTGCGGGTTCCCGCGGAAAGCTAGGACGCCCGGGCCGGCTGGCTCCGGCTGACCTGTCGAATGAACTGCCGGATTGCCTGGTCCCCCTCCGGGGAGTCCTGGGGCCGGTGCCCTCCCGCGGCAACGCGGTGCAGGGCGCCGGTTTCCCGGAGGTACCCGGCGATTTCCTCATACAGCGGCTCCCAGCCGCCGGTCAGGACCAGCGTGGGCACGCCGGGGACGATGTGCAGCGGCGCCTCCCACGACGGCGACTGGAGCCGGAGCCTGCGGGCGGACCTCTTCTCCTCGGCGGTGGCCGGCTCCTGGAGGTCCGTGGCGTAGACCCGGCGGACGAATTCGCGCTGGAAGTCCTCGTCACTTAGCTGGTGGCGCACCTCGAAGAGGGGCTGCATCAAGCTGATGTGGGCGGCTGTGGCCGGCAGTTCCGCGGTCAGCGACAGGCACGCCGGTTCCACCAGGGTCAATGAGAAGACCAGGTCCGGGCGTTCCACCGCGGCCATCATGGCGGCGATTGCCCCTTGGGAATGGGCCACAACGTGCCCGCCGGCGGCGCCGCGGCCGTCATCGGCGAGGGAGCGCAGGATGATGGCGGTGTCTGCGGCGAAGGAGGACTCCAGCGGCTCCGCGACGGCATCGTAGCCGTGCCGCCGGAGGAACAGGGCGTCATAGGACAGTGCCATGCCGTGCTGGCGGGGCCACGCGGCAGCACCAAAGTTTCCGGCGCCGTGCACGAACACTACCCTCTGCTTGAACATGTCCCAACCCTATTCCACGGTGCCGACATCCCCACCGAAAAGCGCCAGGTGTCGTCTTGAGCAATCAAAACGACACCTGGCGCTGCACGATGATGGTGAACTGCTACTTGCCCAGGAACTTGTCGAAGCCCTTGGGAAGGTTCAGCTGGGACGGGTCGAAGTCGCCGCCCTGCTGGCCGAAGGCGGCCCCGGTGGGCAGTGCCTTGGCCGCATTGGCGCGCCGGGCTTCGGCTTCCTTGCGCTCCTGCGCAGCCTTGGCCGGGTTGCCGGACTTTGCCTTCTTCTTGGGCGCGTTCTTGGCGTTCTTCCGGGCACCGCCGCCGGCACCAGGCAGGCCGGGCATCCCGGGCATTCCCGGCATGCCGCCCTGGGCCATCTTCTTCATCATCTTCTGGGCCTGCGCAAACCGCTCCAGCAAGCCGTTGACCTCCGACACGTGGACGCCGGAACCACGGGCGATGCGGGCGCGCCGCGAGCCGTTGATGATCTTCGGGGCAAGCCGCTCGTGGGGGGTCATGGACCGCACGATTGCCTCGACGCGGTCAATCTCCCGCTCGTCGAACTGCTCCAGCTGCTGCCGGATGTTCTGCGCGCCAGGCATCATCATGAGCATTTTCTTCATGGAGCCCATGTTGCGGATCTGCTGCATCTGGGCGAGGAAGTCCTCGAGGGTGAAGTCTTCCTGGTCGGCGAACTTCTTCGCCATCCGGGCCGCTTCATCCTTGTCCCAAGCCTTCTCAGCCTGTTCGATGAGCGTGAGGATGTCGCCCATGTCCAGGATGCGCGAGGCCATCCGGTCCGGATGGAAGAGCTCGAAGTCGTCCAGGCCTTCGCCCGTGGAGGCGAACATGACCGGCTTGCCGGTGACCGACGCGACGGAAAGCGCGGCACCGCCGCGGGCGTCGCCGTCGAGCTTGGAAAGCACGATGCCGGTGAAGTTCACGCCTTCGTCAAAGGCAAGGGCCGTGTTCACGGCGTCCTGGCCGATCATGGAGTCGATCACGAACAGGACTTCGTTGGGCACGATGGCCCGGCGGATCTGGCGGGCCTGCTCCATCATGTCGGCGTCCACGCCAAGGCGGCCGGCGGTATCAACAATCACCACGTCGTGCAGCTTCTGGCGTGCTTCCTCGACGCCGGCACGCGCCACGGCGACCGGGTCGCCGGCAGGCTGGTCCAGCTCAGTCGAGGTGGCGCCCGGGTGGGGTGCGAAGACGGGGACGTTGGCGCGCTGGCCCACTACCTGGAGCTGGGTGACGGCGTTGGGGCGCTGGAGGTCGCAGGCCACCAGCATGGGGCTGTGGCCCTGGGCCTTCAGCCACTTGGACAGCTTGCCCGCGAGGGTGGTCTTACCCGCACCCTGGAGGCCGGCGAGCATGATGATGGTGGGGCCGTTCTTGGCCAGGCGAATCCGCCGGGTCTCGCCGCCGAGGATCTCCTGGAGTTCCTCGTTGACGATCTTCACGATCTGCTGGCTGGGGTTCAGAGCGGCAGAGACCTCCGCACCCAGCGCACGTTCGCGGACCCGTCCCGTGAATTCGCGGACCACCGGTACGGCGACATCGGCGTCCAGGAGGGCACGGCGGATCTCGCGGACGGTGGCATCAACATCGGCCTCCGTGAGGCGGCCCTTGCCGCGGAGATTCTTGAAGGTTGCTGTCAACCGGTCAGAGAGTGAATTGAACACGCGCCGTGAACTTCTTTCAGGAGATGATCGGGACTCGACTATCTAGGGTATCAAGTCAGACACCTAAGATGGCATGCTGGCAAAATGACGAGCCAAACAACTGTCAAGACCCTGCTCATCCTCGGCGCCTCGGGCGACCTCACCGGCCGCCTCCTCCTGCCGGGGCTGGCGCGGCTGCTTGCCGCCGGCCGTGCAGAGGGCCTCAGCCTGGTGGGGGCCGGTTCGGACCCCTGGACGCCTGAACAGTGGCGGGAGCGCGTGCAGTCATCGTTCGCGGCGGCAGCCGGTGCAGCGGACCAGCCGGGCAAGGAAGCCCTCGAGCTGTTGCAGAAGGAGACGGTGTACCACCAGCTGGATGTCACGGCCAATGGCGCCCTGGCGGCCTTGCTGAAAACCCTGGAAGGCCCGGTGGCCGTCTACTTCGCTCTGCCGCCCCGGATCAGCCAGCTGGCCTGCGAGACGCTTCAGCCAGGGGAGGTGCCGGCCGGTACCCGCCTGGTGATGGAGAAGCCTTTCGGCTCCAGCGAAGAGTCCGCGCGCTCCCTCAACCAGACGTTGGCGCGCCTCGTCCCGGAAGACCACATCCACCGGGTGGACCATTTCCTGGGCAAGGCCACAGTCCTCAACATCCTGGGCCTGCGGTTCGCGAACAACTTCCTGGAGCCGGTGTGGAACCGGCAGCACGTGGAAAAGGTGGAAATCTTCTTCGACGAGGATCTGGCCCTGGAGGGACGTGCCCGCTACTACGACGGCGCCGGCGCCCTGCGCGACATGATCCAAAGCCACCTCCTGCAGGTCATGGCCGTGATGGCCATCGAGCCTCCGGCCACCATTGGCGAGCGCGACCTCCGCGATGCGGTCTCCACCGTCCTTCGCGCCAGCAGCGTCAGCGCCCCCTTCACCAAGTCAACGCGCAGGGCCCGCTACACCGCCGGCACTGTAGCAGGCAAGAAGGTCCCCGACTACGCCAGGGAGGAGGGCGTGGACGCCGACCGGGAAACCGAGACCCTCGCGGAGATCCAGGTGGGCATCGACAACTGGCGCTGGCGTGGCGTTCCCTTCATCCTGCGTTCGGGCAAGGCCCTGGGCGACAAGCGGAAGGAGGCGGTGGTCACTTTCCTGCCGGTGCCCCACCTCCCCCAGGGTTTCACCGGGGTGGACTCCCCCAACCAGCTGCGGATCGGTTTTGGCCCTGACACGCTGGAGTTCGACGTGGATGTCAACGGTCCCGGGAACATTTTCAGCCTGGGCCGGGTCACCCTGGAAGCCGAACTGAGTGCCTCCGACCTGCTGCCCTACGGTGAGGTGCTGGAGGGGGTGCTGTCCGGGGATCCGCTGCTGTCCGTCCGGAGCGACACGGCTGAGGACTGCTGGCGGATTGTTGAACCGGTGCTGAAGGCATGGGAAAAAGGTGAGGTCCCGCTGGAGGAGTACGACGCCGGGTCGGCCGGGCCGGCGTCCTGGCCCACCAACCGGCGTCAGGACTGAGCCGTCCACACAAGGCCGGTTTGGCGCCTTAAACGTCAGCAGGGCGGGCGGGACCTTCCGGTTCCCGCCCGCCCTGCTTTCGTTTTCAGTTCCTGCCGTCCGCTGGGGGCCGCAGTGGTGAGGCCTAGATGTATTGACCTGAGAGGTTGGTGACGCGGCTGGCCGGTGGCTGACCGTTGAGTGAGGTGTGGCCTCGATGATGATTGTAATGATGGAGCCAGTCGGCGAAAGCGGCAACACGCTCGGCCTCGGAGGCGTAGGGACGGGCGTAGGCCCATTCGTCGAGCATGGTGCGGTTGTAGCGCTCGACTTTGCCGTTTGTCTGAGGCCTGTAGGGGCGGGTGCGTTTGTGCTTGATGTCCGGGCCCAGAGCGTCTTTGAATGCGTAGGAGCGGTAGCAGGATCCGTTATCGGTCAGGACCCGTTTGACAGTGATCCCGTGGGACTCGAAGTAGGCATTGGCGCGTTCCCAGAATCCGGCCGCAGTGTCCTTTTTCTCATCGGTCAGGATCTCCGTGTAGGCGAGCCTGGAGTGATCATCGACGGCGTTGTGCAAGAAGGCGTGACCCGGTCTCCGGTTCGCCGCGGTACCGGTCTTGTTCCGGTTTCCGGCGGCCCTGCCGACACTGCGGTGTCCGCCGCCGTCAGGGATCCGTCCAAGTTTCTTGATGTCGACGTGGACCAGGTCCCCGGGGCTGTGGTGCTCGTACCGGCGAATCACCCGGCCCGTGGCCCGGTCCATCCACGCCAGCCTCGCCAGCCCAAACCGGGACAGCACCCGGTGCACCGTGGAGGGGTGAATGCCCAGCAGATAGCCGATCCGTGCCGGGCCCCAGCGCCGGTTGACTCTGATCGCGACGATCCGCCGCTCCCGCCGCGTGGAGGTCCGACGCGGGGAGTTGATGGGCCGGCTGGAACGATCACCCGTCCCGTGCTCCCCGTGCTCCCGGTAACGGGCCGCCCACCGCGCTGCGGTCGTCACCGACACCTGGAACCGCTCAGCAGCACGGCGCAGCGGCCACCCGTCATCGACGATGCACCGGGCCAGCCGGAGCCGTCCCTTCGGCGTCAGAAGCGCGTTAGCATGGGACATTGAAGACCTCCTTGTGGATCGGACTCTTAGACAAGCCCCACTCCACTTGGAGGTCTTCTTTTTGTCACCTAACCACGCCGCATGTTCCTAACCTCCGTGGTCAATACACCTAGATGGCGGCCACTCCGCGTTCCCCTGTACGGACCCGCACTGCTTCGTGGACGTCCATGGTCCAGACCTTGCCGTCCCCTGCCCTGCCGGTATTGGAGCTGGCAATGATCACGTCCAGGATGTCATCGGCCTGTTCGTCCGTTGCCAGCACTTCCACCCGGATCTTGGGCAGGAGGTCCACGTTGTATTCCGCCCCGCGGTAAACCTCGGTGTAGCCGCGCTGCCGGCCGTAGCCGCTGGCCGCGCTGACCGTCAGGCCCTGGACGCCGTAGGCTTCCAGCCCTTCCCTGATGGCTTCGAGCTTTTCCGGCCTGACGATTGCAGTGATCAGTTTCATGCCCCCACGCTTTCCTTGCCTGTTGCTGACTGTGCCTTCTGCGCTTCCGCTGCCTGCGCGGCTTCAGGGGTTAGGCCCTTGCCGGTGATCAGGTCATGCAGCGGCTGGAAGCTTCCGCCGTGGCCGCTGACGCCGAACTCGTAGGCAGTCTCGGCGTGCAGGCTGAGGTCCACACCCACCGTTTCCTGTTCCTGCGAGACGCGGAAGCCCATTGTCTTGTGGATGGCCAGGGCGATGATGGTGGTCAGGATCGCCGAGTAGGCAATGGCGATGCCGGCTGCCGCGAGCTGTGCCCAGAGCTGTGCCAGTCCGCCGCCGTAGAAGAGGCCGCCGCCAACACCGTCGGTGGGCAGGGCGATGAAGCCCAGCGCCACGGTGCCGATGATGCCGGATACCAGGTGCACGCCCACAACGTCGAGCGAGTCATCGAAGCCCCAACGGAACTTCAGGCCGACTGCCAGGGCGGAAGCTACGCCTGCCACGACGCCCAGGCCCAGGGCGCCCACGGGGCTGACGTTGGCGCAGGCCGGAGTGATGGCAACCAGGCCGGCAACCACGCCGGATGCTGCGCCGAGCGAGGTGGGGTGGCCGTCGCGGATCCGCTCGGTGACCAGCCAGCCGAGCATGGCAGCTGCCGGGGCTGCGAGGGTGTTGACCCAGATCAGGCCGCCCTGTTCGGCAGTGGTGGCTGCACCGCCGTTGAAGCCGAACCAGCCGAACCAGAGGATGGCCGCGCCGAGCATGACGAACGGAATGTTGTGCGGGCGGTGGTTGGGGTCCTTGCCGAAGCCCTTGCGGTTGCCGATGATCAGGACCAGGATGAGCGCGGCCACACCTGCGTTGATGTGGACCACCGTGCCGCCGGCGAAGTCGATGGCGGGGCCAAGGGCCTTGCCGATGGCTCCTTCGGGGCCGAAGAGGCCGCCGCCCCACACCATGTAGGCGAGCGGGCAGTAGACCAGCGTGACCCACACGGGCACGAACACGGACCAGGCGCCGAACTTGGCACGGTCTGCGATGGCGCCGCTGATCAGTGCCACCGTGATGATGGCGAACGTGGCGGCGTAGCCAACCTTGATCAGGCCATCGGGGGTGGTGATTCCCTCAAGGCCGAAGGTGGCGAACGGGTTGCCGACGATCTCCATGAACCCTTCCCCGGAGCTCATGGAGGCGCCCCACAGGACCCAGACGACGCCCACCATGCCGATGGAGATGAAGCTCATCATCATCATGTTCAGGGCTGCCTTGGCGCGGGTCATGCCGCCGTAGAAAAATGCCAGACCGGGTGTCATGAACAGCACGAGGGCTGCCGCCACCATGACCCAAACGTGACCTGCGGTAAGTTCCATGGTGCACGTCCTCTCTCATCGAACCTTGCGGAATTACTCCGCCTGCCAACGCCTTTTGCGTCCTGTAAAGAGTGTGTGGGTGGCGTGTTTCGCCCGCGGAGGATTTAGATTGCCGGCCTGTTACAACAACCTCTAGGAAGTAAATGCTGCATATCCGCCTTGTTACGGTTATGTTTCCGCACCCGCGCAGCCACCCGGCTCCCTTTCCAGCGAGGATTTCCCCAGCATGACGGCACCACCCCGCGCCAACGGCGCCACCTCAAGGTTTTGGGCGCGGCTGCGGCCGCAGCGCGAAAGGCTCCCCCGCGACATCAAGGTGATGCTGGCCGCGGCCTTCCTCATCGCGCTTGGATTCGGGCTTGTTGCGCCCGTATTGCCCCAGTTCGCCACAACCTTTGGAGTGGGAAACACCGAGGCTGCCGTCATCGTGGCGATCTTTGCGTTCATGCGCCTGGCTTTTGCCCCGGCCGGCGGTGCACTGATCGGCAAGCGGGGCGAACGCCCCATCTACGTTGCCGGGCTGTTGATCGTGGCGCTGTCCACCGCGGCGTGCGCCTTCGCCCAGGACTACTGGCAGCTGCTGCTGTTCCGCGGCCTTGGCGGGGCAGGCTCGGTGATGTTCACCGTGGCATCCATGGCCCTGGTGGTCCGGCTGGCGCCGCCTCAAAGCAGGGGAAGGGTCTCGGGAGCCTACGCCTCAGCGTTCCTGATCGGGAACGTGTGCGGGCCCATCGTGGGAGGCCTCCTGGCGGGGCTGGGCCTGCGGGTTCCGTTCCTCGCCTACGCCGCCGCCCTGCTCGTTGCCGCTTTCGTGGTTCAGACCCAGCTCAGCCATCAGCGCAGGGACGGCGGAGACGCACAGAAGCGGTCACCGGACATGCGCTTCGGCGAAGCCCTGGGCGCGGGCACCTACCGTTCGGCCCTCGCCTCCAGCTTCGCCAACGGCTGGGCCACCTTTGGCGTGCGGATGGCAACCGTGCCGCTGTTTGCGGCGGCCGCTTTCGGAGCAGGCCCGCAGGCTGCCGGCCTGGCCCTGGCCGTGTTCGCTGCCGGCAACGCCGCCGCGCTCACCTTCTCGGGGCGCCTGGCCGACTCGGTGGGGCGCAAGCCCATGATGATCGCGGGTTTGCTGGTGGCAGCCCTGGCAACCGCGGCAATCGGGATCACCACGGACCTGCCCTGGTTCCTTGCGGCCTCAACGCTGGCCGGCGTCGGGTCGGGCCTCTTCGGCCCAGCCCAGCAGGCTGCAGTGGCCGATGTCATCGGAAATGGCCGCTCGGGCGGCAAGGTGCTGGCCGTCTACCAGATGATGTCCGACGTCGGCGCGATCGTTGGGCCGGTCGTGGCAGGGCTGCTGGCGGACCGGCTGGGCTTCGGCTGGGCCTTTGGGGTCACCGGCGGCATCATGCTCCTGGCCGCCGTCGCCTGGCTTCCCACCCGGGAATCGCTCCGTACGGCAGGGCCGTAGCAGGCCCTGCCGGAGTTCTGGAACCAGGCCGGTTCAGGAGTCACCCGGTTCAGCGGTCAGCTAGTTCAGCAGGGCGTCGACGAAGCTTTCGGTGTCGAACGGTGCCAGGTCGTCGGCACCTTCGCCCAGACCGATGAGCTTGACCGGCACACCGAGGGACTTCTGGATGGCCACGACGATGCCGCCCTTTGCGGTTCCGTCCAGCTTGGTCAGGACGATGCCGGTGACGTTGACCACCTCGGAGAAGACCCGCGCCTGGTTCAGTCCGTTCTGGCCGGTGGTGGCGTCCAGCACCAGCAGGACCTCATCCACCTCTGCCAGCTTCTCCACGACGCGCTTGACCTTGCCCAGTTCATCCATCAGGCCAACCTTGTTCTGCAGGCGGCCGGCGGTGTCGATCATGACAACGTCCACTTCCTGCTCGATGCCTGCCTTTACTGCCTCATAGGCAACGGAGGCGGGGTCGGCGCCGTCGATGTCCGACTTCACGGTGGGAACGCCGACGCGCTGGCCCCACGTGGCCAGCTGCTCGGCGGCGGCGGCGCGGAACGTGTCCGCGGCGCCCAGCAGGACGTCCTTGTCCTCGGCCACCAGCACACGTGCCAGTTTGCCCACCGTGGTGGTCTTGCCCACGCCGTTCACGCCCACCACCATCATCACGGCGGGCTTGTCGGCATGCCGCTGGACGCTCAGGCTGCGGTCCATGGTGGGATCCACGAGCTTGATGAGCTCTTCGCGCAGCATGGCCTTGACGTGTTCCGGGGTCCGGGTGCCCAGGACCTTGACCCGCTCCCGGAGGGCATCCACCAGCTGCATGGTGGGCTCGGTGCCCAGGTCCGCGAGCAGGAGTGTCTCCTCCACTTCGTCCCAGACGCTCTCGTCGATGCGGTCGCTGGACAGCAGGGCCAGCAGCCCCTTGCCCATGATGTTGTTCGAGCGGACCAGCCGTTCGCGCAGGCGGGTGAGGCGTCCCGCGACCGGGAGCGGGGTTTCAACGGGGATGGTTTCCAGCCCGGCAGCATTGTCCGGAACCATTGTGGTGTCCAGCTCATCGAGGTCGGCGCCCTGCGGGGCCGCGCGCTCGATGGTTCCCTCGCGGTCCGCCACTGCGGTACTTCCGCCGGAGCGGATTTCGGGGTCATTGGCGTCCCGTGTACCGGGGTACCTGGTGATGTTCCTCCGCGTCTTGATCAGGACCGGGATCAAGGCGCCGATGACCACCAGCGCAGCAAGAATGGACAGGACAATGGGAAGGATGTCATTCACTCCCCTAGCTTCTCACAAACGGCTTGCCCCCTTCCGGCGCCTGCCGCGCAGCTGACCTGCCCTTTTCGCCGCCGCCCGCGCTGCTGATATTCCTCTGCGGCGCTGCTAAACCTCCGCGCCGAGGCGCTGGCTGATCACTGTCGAGACGCCGTCGCCCCTCATCGTTACCCCGTACAACGCGTCCGCCACTTCCATGGTGCGCTTCTGGTGGGTGATGACGATGAGCTGGCTGGATTCCCGGAGCTCTTCGAAAATGGTGATCAACCGGCTCAGGTTGGTGTCGTCCAGTGCCGCTTCCACCTCGTCCATGACGTAGAACGGCGAGGGCCTGGCCTTGAAGATGGCCACCAGCAGCGCCACCGCGGTCAGGGACCGCTCACCGCCGGAGAGCAGCGACAGCCGCTTGATCTTCTTGCCCGCCGGACGCGCCTCCACCTCGATGCCGGTGGTCAGCATGTCCGTGGGGTCGGTGAGGACCAACCGGCCTTCGCCGCCGGGAAAAAGTCGGTCGAACACCCTGGTAAATTGCGCCTGGGTGTCCTCGAAGGCTTCGGCGAAGACGCGCTGGACGCGGTCGTCCACTTCCTTGATGATGTCCAGCAGGTCCCGGCGGCTGGCCTTCAGGTCCTCCAGCTGGGTGCTGAGGAACTGGTGCCGTTCCTCCAGTGCCGCGAATTCCTCAAGGGCCAGGGGGTTGACCTTGCCCAGGCTTGCCAGATCCCGCTCTGCCTTCCGCAGCCGCTTCTCCTGCTCCTGCCGGACGTAGGGCTTTCCTTCCACGATCTCTTGCCCTCCCGCGTCAACGGGGGCGCGGAGGGCGGCCCACTTGTCGCTGGATTCCTCCGCAGGCACGGGCACGGGGACGTGCGGGCCGAATTCCTCCACCAGGGCCTCGGGGGTAATGCCCAGTTCATCCACGGAACGGGTTTCTACTGCCTCGATCCTGGCCCGTTGCTGGGCCCGGGCGAGCTCGTCGCGGTGCACGTTGTCCGTGAGGTCGGCCAGTTCCCGGGCCAGGGCGTCGTTCGCTTCCCTGATGTCGCGCAGCCCGCGGTCACGCAGCTCCCGGTTCTCCTCGGCCAGGTCCCGTTCGTGCCGTGCCAGGTCCACCGAGACATCCACGTAGCCGAGTGCCAGTTCCACGCCTGCGGAAACGGCGGCTGCCCGTTTGGCCTGGATCCGGCGGCGCCGGGCGCGCTCCGCAGCTTCCTCGCGGGCACGGCGTTCGGTGGCGGCGGCGCGTTCCAGTGATGCCACCCGGTTGCGCGTGGCGGCCACCTGCTCCTCGGCACTGCGCAGGGACAACCGTGCCTCCACCTCTGCTGCGCGGGCGGCGGAGGCGGCATGTGCCAGGGCGTCCCGCTGTTCGGTGGAGGGCTCCTCTTCAACGGGTGCTTCCTGGGCTGCCGCCAGGCGGGCGGTAACGGCCGCGAGCGCTTCCTGCTCGGCAGCGACATTCCCTTCCGCCCGCGCCAAGGACGCGGCCAGCCGTTCGCTCTCGCCCACGGCACTGCGCAGGACGGAGTTCAGGTGGCCCAGGCGTTCAGCGACCGCCGCGAGGCGGGCATCGGATTCGTGCAGCTTGTCCAGGGCGGCGTCCGCTTCCTCCTGCGCACCTGCGCGCCGCGCCTCGGCGCCGGCCAGGGCGAACCTGTTCCGCTCCAGGTCCGCGGTGACCGCAGAAAGGCTGCGGTCGGCGTCGTCCACTGCCGCCTGTACCTCGAGCAGCGACGGTGCCTTGGCAGAACCGCCGGCCGCCGTTAACGCCGTGAAGACGTCACCCTCGCCGGTGACCACCGTGAGGCCGGGCACCGAGGCCACGAGGGTGGACGCGGCGTCGATGCCGGATATGACGGCGGTCCCGGCCAGCAGGTGCCGGACCAGGGCGAGGTGCCCCGCGGGCCCCTCCACGAGGTCGGCGGCCCATTGCGCCCCCTCGGGCAGCCGGACGGCAGGGTGGTCGCCGTCCCTCTGGTGGCCCGCCGCAGCCGAGGCGAGGAGCAGCGATGCCCGCCCGGCGTCGTCGTCCTTGAGCCGCTGCAGCACTGCGACGGCCGTGTCCTTGTCCTTGACCAGCACTGCTTCAGATGCCTGTCCCAGGGCGGCGGCGATGGCCGCTTCATAACCGGCCTGCACCGTGATCGTGGCGGCGACGCTTCCCTGCACCCCTGGAAGGCCTGATTCCAGCACGTGCCGGGCGCCGTCCTTGCGGTCGAGCCCCAGCTTGAGGGCGTCGAGCCGCGCGGCCAGGGCATCCCGTTTCCGGACTCCTTCGTTGACGGCGGCCTTGAGGTCCGTGATCTCCTGGAGCACAGCGTCCAGGGCCTCGCTTGCAGCCTCATAGGTGGCGTCGAGGGATTCTTCCCCCTCCTCCACGCCCGCCACCTGGTTCTCCAACGCCGTGAACTCGGCCTGGGCACGGGCGCGGCGTTCGGTTCCGGCGGTAAGGGATTCGCGCAGCCGTCCCAGTTCCGCCTGCGCGGACTCCACCCGGGACCTGGCGGCCGCCACCTGGCCGGCAAGCCGTGCCAGCCCTTCCCGCCGGTCGGCTGCCGCCCGGAGCTGGGCGGTGAGCCGCTGGTCCTCGGCCAGGGCCGCCTGCTCCGCTTCGGCCTTTGCGGCGCTGGCCGTCTCCAGGGCATTGCGCCTGGTTTCAATGTCCTGTTCGAGCTCGGCGAGCTCCTGCCGCACCCGGGCTGCCTGGCGTTCGAGCTGTTCGGGGTCCCTGCCCGGCGGTGGCGCGGCATCTTCCGAACCCAGCAGGCGGCTGCGCTCAGTGGCCAGCGAGCCGAGCGAGCGAAGCCGCTCCCGGGCAGTGGAGAGCCGGTACCAGGTGTCACGGGCGGCATTAAGGCGCGGTGTGGCCTCTGCCGCAAGTTGCTCCAGCGCTGCCTGCCGCCTGCGGCCCGTTTCGAGTTCCTGCTCGACGGCGGCACGCCGGGCCTTGAGCGCAGCCTCGTCCGCCACGTCCCGCTCCAGCGCCAGCTGCAACTGGACGAGGTCGTCGGCAAGCAGGCGGGCGCGGGCGTCCCTGACGTCGAACTGGACGCGCTGGGCGCGGCGGGCCACCTCCGCCTGCTTGCCCAGGGGCGTCAGCTGGCGCCGGATTTCCCCGGTGAGGTCGGTGAGGCGCTGGAGGTTGGCCTGCATGGCCTCCAGTTTCCGGACCGTGCGTTCCTTGCGCCGGCGGTGCTTGAGGATCCCTGCTGCCTCCTCGATGAAGCCGCGGCGGTCCTCGGGGGTGGCGTGCAGCACGCGGTCCAGCTGGCCCTGGCCGACGATGACGTGCATCTCCCGGCCCAGCCCGGAGTCGGAAAGCAGTTCCTGGATATCCAGCAGCCGGCAGGCGGCACCGTTGATGGCGTACTCGGAGCCGCCCGTACGGAACAGCGTCCGGGAAATGGTGACTTCGCTATATTCGATGGGCAGGGCGCCGTCGGCGTTGTCGATGGTGAGCGAAACGTGTGCCCGGCCAAGGGGCGGCCGCCCGGACGTCCCGGCGAAAATGACGTCCTCCATCTTGCCGCCGCGGAGGGTTTTGGCGCCTTGCTCGCCCATGACCCAGGCCAGGGCGTCCACCACGTTGGACTTCCCGGATCCGTTGGGACCCACCACGGCGGTGACGCCGGGTTCGAAGTCGAAGGTGGTGGCAGACGCAAAGGACTTGAACCCCCGGACGGTCAGGCTTTTGAGGTGCAAGGCTTTTCTGGTCTCCTGGAGCGGATAGGGCAGGATTGCGGGAACCGGCTCACTACAATCTACTGCGCAGGACCGACATTTCCCCGCAGCAGCGCCCGGAAGCCAACGCCTGCGCCACGCGTGAATATGCATGTTCCGGGCAGGCAAAGGCATAGTTAAGCTCTTGAGCCTGCGTTTTTGTGGGTACAGTCACCGCAGGAATGCGGGACAGAAACGAAGAGGGGCTTGAATTGGCAGGTAATGCAACCTTCCGCCACAGCAACACCGCGCTGCTCTCCGTGAGCAGCGTTGAAGCTCCAAGGATTGTGAGTTCCACGGACTTTGACCGGCGCCTGGCGTCAACCCTGCAGCGGCTGAAGTTCCCGCCGCGGCTGCTGGAACGCGTCGCAGGCATCACGCACCGCCGCTGGTGGGCCGCCGGCACGTCGTTCGATGACGCTGCGGTGGAAGCCGGTGCCAAGGCCCTGGCCGAGGCGGGCATCGAGGCATCCGACGTCGGCCTGCTGATCAACACCTCGGTGACCAGGCGCAACCTGGAACCGTCCGTCGCGGTGAAGATCCACCACGGACTCAGCCTGCCGTCGTCGGCCATGAACTTCGACCTTGCCAACGCCTGCCTGGGCTTCGTCAATGCCCTGACCCTGGCCGGCAACATGATCGATTCGGGCCAGATCAGGTACGCCGTGATTGTCAATGGCGAGGACGCCCAGCTGACCCAGGAGGCCACCTTGGAGCGCCTCCAGCGGCCCGAAACCACCCGGGCCGACTTCAACCGTGAGTTCGCCACGCTGACGTTGGGCTCCGGAGCCGCCGCCGCCGTCCTGGGACCGGCGGACCAGCACCCCGGCGCCCACCGCGTGGTGGGCGGCGTGATGCGGGCCGGCACCGAACACCACGAACTGTGCGTGGGCGGCATCGACGGCATGCACACCGATACAAAGGGACTGCTCGACGGCGGCCTGCAGCTGGTCGTCGAAGCCTGGCATGAGGCCCAGCCCGAGTGGGACTGGGCTGCCATGGACCGCTACGTCACCCACCAGGTCAGCAACGCCTACACGCAGGCAATTATCGAGGCGATCGACCTGGACCCGGACAAGGTGCCCATCACGTTCCCGCACTGGGGCAATGTGGGGCCTGCCTCCCTTCCCATGACGCTGGCAGCCGAGGCCCAGTCCTTGGGGAGCGGTGACCGGGTCCTGTGCATGGGCGTGGGATCCGGCCTGAACACCGCCATGCTGGAAATCGTTTGGTGATCGCGGACTGGCCCGGCGTCAACGCCGAATGGTCACGCGAACTCGAAGTCCCCTCCACCTCCGGCGCTGATGCCCCCGGCACCGTGCACCGCTGGCACCTGCTGGATAACGGTGCAGAACTTGCCCGCCGCGGACTGGCTCCCCTGGGGACCCTGCTGTGCGTGCACGGCAACCCAACCTGGTCCTACCTGTGGCGGACCCTGCTGGCCGGCGGATCCGACGCGGCCCATCCATGGCGTGTGGTGGCCGTGGACCAGTTGGACATGGGATTTTCCGAGCGCACCGGGACGGTCCGGCGGCTGGCCGACAGGATCAACGACCTGGGCGACCTCACCGACGCCCTGGCCCTGGAGGGGCCAGTGGTTTCCGTAGGCCACGACTGGGGCGGCGTCATCAGCCTCGGCTGGGCCCTGGCGCACGAACACCAGCTGGCCGGGGTGGTCCTGACCAACACCGCGGTGCACCAGCCGGAAGGCTCTCCCATTCCGGCAGCGCTGCGGCTTGCCCTGCACCCCGCCGTCCACAAATGGGGCACCATCACCTCGGATGCCTTCCTGCGGGTGACGCATTCTCTGGCACACCCGCCACTGTCCGCGGAGGTCCGGACCGCTTACATGGCCCCTTACCGCGGGGCGTCCCGGCGCGCCGGGGTGGGCAACTTTGTTGCGGACATTCCCGTTGACGCATCCCACCCAAGCTTTACCGCGCTCACCGGGGTGGCGGAGGGGGTGCGCGGGCTGGATGTTCCAGCCCTGATGCTGTGGGGTCCGCGCGACCCCATCTTCTCGGACCGCTACCTCAAGGACCTCATCACCCGGCTCCCGCATGCGGACGTGCACCGCTACGAGGGCGCGGGGCACCTGGTGGCCGAGGACCGGGACATTGCCACGCCGGTCTTCGAGTGGCTCGCGGGGCGCGTTACCGGTGGTGGCACCCGTGCTGCCGATGCCCCCGCCGCCGTACAGGGTACCGACGGCTTTGAGCCCCTGTGGGCGCCGCTTGCCGAACTGGCGGCGGGACCAGCGGGCGACGGGAGGGCCGTCGTCGAAATGGCAACGGACGGCACCGTGGCCCGCTTCCTGACGTGGAAGCAGCTGGAGGCGGCGGTTGGACACCTTGCCGCGGGCCTGCAGGAGGCGGGCGTTGGGTCGGGCAGCCGGGTGAGCCTGATGGTTCCGCCGGGGGTGGACCTCACCGTGGCCCTGTATGCCTGCCTGCGGCTCGGTGCTGTGGTGGTGGTGGCCGACGCCGGCCTGGGCACCAGGGGCCTGAGCCGGGCCGTCAAGGGAGCCACTCCCGATGTCCTGATTGGGATCGACAAGGCCTTGGCCGCCGCCCGGGCCCTCGGGTGGGCAGCCCGGCGCATCAGTGTGCAGGAGCTCCCGGCGGGACGCCGCCGCCTCCTCGGGGTGGAAACCTCCCTTGCCGCCCTGGCGAGGGCAGGTTCGGAAAGGGCCGGGGCTGCGGGCAGTGTTGCGCCGATCCTGCCGGGCCCGGACTCCCCCGCCGCGGTGCTCTTCACCTCCGGTTCCACCGGTCCTGCAAAGGGCGTGTTGTATACCCATCGGCAGCTTGCCGCCATGCGGGACACCGTGGCCCAAACCTTTGGGATCCGTCCCGGCCAGCGCCTGGTGGCGGGTTTCGCGCCCTTTGCCCTGCTGGGGCCAGCCCTGGGGGCCGTCTCGGTGACGCCGGCGATGGATGTCACCGCACCCCGCACATTGACTGCACGTGCCCTCGCCGATGCCGCGGCGGCCATCGATGCCACGGTGGTCTTCGCGTCCCCCGCTGCCCTGCGCAACGTCGTCGCCACACATGGCGGACCCACGCCGGAGGGTACGGCCGCACTCGAGCGCGTTGACCTGCTCCTCTCCGCCGGTGCGCCCGTTCCGGAAGCACTCCTCGCGGAGGTGCAGCAGCTGGTGCCCCGCGCTTCGCTGCACACCCCGTACGGGATGACCGAGGCGCTGCCCGTCACCGACATCAGCTTCGAACAAATCCAGGCCGCCGCCGCTGATGCCGCTGCCGGAACGATGACGGGCGCGGGCAACGGCGTGTGTGTGGGCCTGCCCGTCCACGGTGCCCGCGTAGCCGTTGTCCCCCTGGCAGGAGACGGCACCGCCCCTGGCTCCCTGCCCGTCACCGATGCGGGCATCACGGGAGAGGTCCTGGTGAATGCGCCGCACGTCAAGGACGCCTACGACCGCCTCTGGCTGACCCAGGAGCTGAGCAGCGGTCCCGCCGGATGGCACCGCACCGGGGACGTGGGCCATTTCGACGCCCGGGGACGGCTGTGGGTGGAAGGACGCCTTGCGCACGTCGTCACTGCACCTGGCGGCGCAGTGACCCCCGTAGGCCCGGAACAGGCCATCGAAAGCCTGGACGGCGTCGGCATGGCAGCCGTGGTGGGGGTGGGACCGGCAGGGACGCAGGCCGTCACCGCCGTCGTCGAAACCGTTCCGCCGGCCCCGAAAGCCGGCCTTGCCGGTCCGGAGTTGGCGGGCAAGGTGCGGGCCGCAGCACGCGGCGCGGGCGTGTCCGTCGCCGCCGTCCTGGTTGTCCCTGTGCAGCCCACCGACATCCGCCACAACGCCAAGATCGACCGGACGCGGCTGTCCCAGTGGGCCTCGTCCGTCCTGGCCGGCGGCCGCCCGGGGACGCCATGAGGGTGCTGGTCACCGGCGCCAGCGGGCTGCTGGGCCGGGAGGTGGCAGGCCTGTTGGTGCGGAAGGGCCATGCGGTCACCACCTTCCAGCGGCGTTCGTCAAGGGTCGACGGCGTGACGGACCGCAGTGGCTCCCTCACCGATGAGGCGGCGGTTTCGGCAGCCGTCCGGGGCGTTGAGGGCGTCATCCACCTGGCCGCCAAGGTTTCCTTTACCGGCCGTGCGCAGGAATTCAACGAAGTGAACGTCCAGGGAACCCGGCGGCTGCTCCAGGCAGCACGCGACGCCGGGGTCAGGGACTTCGTTTTCGTGTCCTCGCCGTCGGTGGCCAACTCGGGGGCCGCCATCGCAGGGCTGGGCGCTGAGCCGGCCGACCCGGTACATGCCCACGGCGATTACTCCCGCACAAAAGCCGAGGCGGAACTGCTGGCCCTTGCCGCAGACGCACCGGACTTCCGTGCCGCCGCGGTGCGGCCGCACGTGGTGTGGGGTCCCGGGGACACCCAGCTGGTGGAACGGGTGCTGGCACGGGCGGCCCGGAAGCGGTTGCCGCTGCTGGATGCCGGGGCTGCCCTGATCGACACCACGTACGTGGACAACGCGGCGGCCGCCATCGTTGCCGCGCTGGAGCGGATGGGGCATATCCGCGGCCGGGCGCTGGTGGTCACCAACGGTGAGCCCCGGCCCGTGGGCGAACTCATTGCAGGGATCTGCGCTGCCGGCGGCGTACCCGCGCCGGCCTGGTCCGTCCCCGGCCCGCTGGCGCGGCTGGCAGGATCAGTGGTGGAGCGGGCGTGGCTTCGGCTCGGCAAGCAGGACGAGCCGCCCATGACCAGGTTCCTCGCAGAGCAGTTGTCCACGGCACACTGGTTCGACCAGCGCGAAACCCACACGCTACTCGCCTGGACTCCCCAAGTACCCATCGACGAAGGCCTCGCCCGGCTCACGGAATACTACGGCTCCCGCTGAGCGGGCCTGCCAGGCGGGGTTGGGCGGCCGCTACCAGCGGCCGTTGCGGGGCCGCGGCTGGCAGACGGGGCAGGTGTGGGAGGAACGGTTCATGAACTGGTCCCGGCGGATGGTCGCATTGATACCCGCTGCGGCGCACCTCCTGCAGGGCTCGCCCTGCCGGCCGTAGGCATTGAGGGACCTGTCAAAGTAGCCTGAGGCGCCGTTGACGTTGACGTACAGCGAATCAAAGCTGGTCCCGCCTGCTGCCAGGGCATCGAGCATTACCTCGCGGGCGCTGTCGAGGACGCGCTGGGCTTCACTCCTGCGCAGGGTGTCGGTGGCCCGGGCGAAGTGCAGGCGGGCACGCCACAGTGCTTCGTCGGCGTAGATGTTGCCGATGCCGGACACCAGTCCCTGGTCCAGCAGCGCCCGCTTCAGCCCCGTTTTGCGCTTGCGGAGGCGCTGGTAGAAGACGTCAAAGGAGAAGGCAGGGTCCAGGGGGTCCCTGGCAATGTGTGCTGCTTCCTCTGCAATCAGGGGAAGAGGGGATTCCGCCAGGCCGCCTGGTCCGCCGTCGTCAGTGGGTACCAGCGTGGTGACGAAGAGGCCGCCGAAGATCCGCTGGTCCACGAACCGCAGTTGATCCGGCATCCCGTCCCGCGGGCTGAGCCGGAACCGGACTTTAAGGTGCTTTTCATCGGGGACGGCTGGGTCCTGCATCAGCAGCTGCCCGCTCATGCCCAGGTGCGCCATAAGGGCAACGTGGGGCAGGCAATCGGTCTCCGGGGTGTCCAATCCGGCAGCAGAGCTGTCCACCAGCGGCATCCAGAGGAACTTTCCCCGGCGCACGACGTCGGAGACAGTGGCACCTTCGAGGTTGCCGATGAAGTCCCCGACGCCAAGGGCATGGCGGCGGATGGAGCGTGGGTCGAGGACTTCAACATCACGGATGGTCCTGCCGCGGACCCAGTTCACCAGGCCACGGCGGACAACCTCCACCTCGGGCAGTTCGGGCATGGACGCTACTGGGCGGCCACGGAGCTTGCGCCGGTACTGGAGGCCTCCTGGGCCCCAGCGCCGGAAAGCACCCGCCACGCGTCTGCCGCGGCTTCCTGTTCCGCTTCCTTCTTGGAGTGACCGGAACCCTTGCCGTAGGCGGTTCCGCCGATATTCAGGACAGCGGTGAAGGTGCGGGCATGGTCAGGCCCGGAACCCTCCACTGCGTAGTGGATGCTGCCCAGCTGCCGGCTGGCTGCGAGTTCCTGGATACTGGTCTTCCAGTCGGTGCCGGCGCCCAGGACGGCGGCATCCTTCAGCAGCGGACCAATTAGCCGCATGACCAGTTGGCGCGCCGTCTCGATGTCGTTCGAGACGTAGGTGGCACCGATCAGGGCTTCCATGGTGTCCGCCAGGATGGAAGCCTTGTTCTTGCCATGGGTGAGCTTCTCGCCCTGGCCAAGATAGATGAATTCCCCGATGCCCAAGCTGCGGCCGATGCCGGCAAGCGCACGGGTACTGACGACGGCGGACCGGCGCTTGGCGAGTTCGCCCTCGGGCAGGTTCGGGTTGTCCCGGTAGAGGGCGTCGGTCACGGAGAACCCCAGGATGGAGTCGCCCAGGAACTCGAGCCGCTCGTTGGTGGGGATGCCGCCGTTCTCGTAGGCGTACGAACGGTGCGTGAGCGCAAGACGAAGCGTCCCGGCGTCAATAGAGACACCGAGACGCTTCAGAAGCTCTTCAGTTGAAGACATCAGTCAGCCTGTTGGGCCGATTAGACGTCAGCGACCTTGCGGCCCTTGTACTCAAGGAACAGCGCGGTGCCAGCAGAGTCGGTAACGACCTTTGCCTGGTGCGGCAGGCTGTAGGTGACCTGGCCGTTCTCAACGGTCTTCACCAGGTGAGGGGCGGTCGCCTTCCACTGCGAGCGGCGGGCGCGGGTATTCGAGCGAGACATTTTCCGCTTGGGAACAGCCACGGCTAACTCATTTCTCTCTAGACAAACACGTACAAATCAATTTTGCCGGTCAGGCTTAGCCATATCAGCTAGGGCAGCCCAGCGAGGATCCAGGACCTCGTGGTGGTGCCCCGGCTCGTCTTCCAGGCGAGCTCCGCATTCGGAGCAAAGGCCCTGGCAGTCTTCCCGGCACACCGGCTGGAACGGCAGATTGGTGACAACCGCGTCCCGCAACACCGGTTCAAGATCGATTACATCGTGCTCGACTCGACGTTGCTCTTCATCTTCTTCTCCGTCCGAGAACTCAGCGCCCTCGTAGAAGAAAAGTTCTTGCACATTGACCTCAAGGTCATACGCAAGGGGATCCAGGCATCGGCCGCACTCGCCGGTTACTTCAGCGACAACGGTTCCTGATACCAGAATTCCTTCGTGTACGGCCTCAAGCCTCAGGTCGAGCTCGACATCCGAGCCTTCCTGAACACCAATAAGCGCCACACCAAGATCACCCGGTGCGGGTACATGTTCCTTCAGCGTCCGCATGCTTCCCGGGCTGCGCCCGAGGTCCTTGACGTCGAACGCCAGGGGCGAACCAGCATCTCTGTTAATGAGAACTCCTGTTGAACATATGACCGACGTACCATCTTAGCCTGAAGAGCCATGGTGACTCAAACCGGCAGGAGGCAGCGCCGAAGTACCGATCCAGCCTACCGCCTTGGCTGCTGATCCGCCGAAGGCTCGCCGGCAACCATACGGCGGTGCACCGACCGGGGCACGTAGTCCGTGACGCTGCCGCCCAGGACCGCCACCTCTTTGATCAGCGTGGAGGACAGGTGGACGTAGCTTGCCTCGGCCGGGAGGAAAACTGTCTCCACTCCGCTCAACTGGCGGTTCATCGTGGCCATCGGAAGCTCGTAGTCGAAGTCCGACGATGACCTCAGTCCCTTGACGATGGCGGACACACCCCGCTGGCGGCAATACTCGGCCAGGAGGCCCTCGCCCACCGGCTCCACCACGATGCCCTTGAGGGACGCGAGGGTTTCGCGCGCCATCTCCAGCCGTTCCTCGAGGCTGAACATGTACTTTTTCGCGTAGTTGGTGGAGATGGCCACGATGACCTCGTCGAAAAGACCCGCAGCCCTTGCAATGACCTCAAGATGGCCGTTGTGGATGGGGTCGAAGGATCCGGGGCACACAGCGCGTCGCATGCTTCGAACCTACCCCATGGAAAGGCCGGGATAACATGACTGAATGCATCCACCACGGGAACTTTCCACCCCCCTGGCACCTGCTCCCTGGCAGCGGACAGCCCTCGGAGCCAACCTCCTCGCTCCGGACGGCGGCCTGGGCGTCACCATCTTCGAGGAGATGACCACCCTGGCCGTCCAGACCGGCGCCATTAACCTGGGTCAGGGCTTCCCCGATGAAGACGGGCCGGCAGAAATCAGGGAGGCCGCCCGGGCAGCCATCGCTGCAGGGGCCAACCAGTACGCACCCGGCAAGGGGCTGCCCCAACTTCGGGAGGCGGTGTCCGCGCACCAGGAACGCTTCTATGGGCTGGCGCCGGACCCCGCAACCGAGGTCATTATCACCACCGGTGCCACCGAAGGGATCGCTGCGTCCCTCCTGGCGTTTGCCGGACCCGGCGACGAGGTCCTGACCTTTGAGCCGTTTTACGACTCCTACGGCGCGGTCATCGGCCTCTCGGGCGCCACGCACGCCACCGTGCCCCTGGCCGCGCCCGACTTCCTGCCCGACCCTGCGGCACTGGAAGCTGCCTTTAATGAGCGGACGCGGGTGGTCCTGCTGAACAATCCGCACAATCCCACGGGTGCCGTTTTCCCTGCGGAGATCCTGCAGCGCGTGGTGGACCTTGCGCAGAAGCACGACACCATCATCATCAGCGATGAGGTGTACGAGCACCTCACCTTCGGCGTCCGCCACACGCCGGTGGCGGCGCTCCCGGGAGCCGCGGGCCGGACCATCACCATTTCCTCCGCCGGCAAGACCTTTTCCCTGACCGGCTGGAAAATCGGCTGGTTGAGCGGTCCCGAGGAACTGGTCTCGGCCGTCCGCACGGTAAAGCAGTTCCTCACCTACAGTTCGGGTACTCCGTTCCAGGCCGCGATCGCCACGGGCCTGGCCCTGCCGGACGATTTCTATACCGGCATCGCCGCCGCCCTGGAACAGAAGCGCGATATCCTCAGCGCCGGGCTCCGGGCCGCGGGCTTTGACGTATTCACCCCCAAGGGCACCTACTTCGTCAACGTGGACACGGCGCCGCTGGGCATCACGGACGCCCTGGACCTCGCCCGGCGGCTGCCCGCACTGGTGGGGGTGGCCGCCATCCCCGTTCCGGTGTTCTGCCATCCGGATGGAGCCGAACGCACGCGAAGCCTGCTCCGGTTTGCCTTCTGCAAAAAGACGGAGGTCCTGGAGGAGGCTGCCGCCCGGCTGGCAACGCTGCGCGGCAGGCTCTGATGCCCGGCGGCAGTGGCGGGGCCATCAGCAGGTTCCTCCGGACAACAGGCCAGCATGCCACCATCGAACCTGACGCGTTTACTGATGGCGCTTATCTCCTCGCCATCGGCGGAGCCGAACAGTCCCACGTGAACCTGGACCGCCCGGCGGAGATCTTCTATGAGTACCTCCGCAGGATCGGGCATCTGGTGGATCTCGCGGCACCGCCGGGAGAACCCATCAGGGCCCTGCACCTGGGAGCAGGGGCGCTGACCCTGGCACGGTACATCCAGGCCACCCGCCCCGGTTCCATCCAGTATGCAGTTGAGCTGGAACGTGAACTGCTCGACTTTGTCCTCAGGCACCTGCCCATGCCTGAGGGAACGGACCTCACCACGATCATCGGCGACGCCCGCGAGGCACTCGGCGCGCTTACTCCGGACCTTACGTTCGACGTCGTCATTTTGGACATCTTTTCCGGTCCTGAAGCACCGGGCCACATCGCCACCAGCGGCTTCTACCGGGAGGCCAGACACCGCTTGCGCCCGGACGGGCTGCTTATTGTCAACGTCGGCGACGAAGCGGCCCTCACGCTGGTCAGGAGCCAGGTGGCCGCGATGCGTGAGGCCATGGCCGATGTCGGCGCCTTCGCCGAAGCGGGGATGTTTGAGGGCCGGTACCCGGGCAACATTATCCTGGCGGGCACGCAGGGCCCCTGGCCGGAAGCCTGGACGGCCGAACTGACCGCGCGGGGCCCGCACCCGGCGCGGGTCCTGGCCGGGGTGGACCTGGACCCCTTCTCGGGCTAGGCCCGCAGGGAATCCGGCCCGTCCGTCCCGGGCAAGTCCTCGGCGGCGATTGCATCGGGCACGAACGGCTCCGCGTACCACAGCCGGGTCTCCCCATACTTCTTCTCGGCGAACCTGGTCAGGCCCTGCGGCCACCCCGGTTCAGGGGAGCGGGAGGAGCGTTCCACTACGACGACGGCGCCCGGGGCCAGGTGCCCGGCGAGTTTCTCCAGCACCCCGGACAGCCCGGCCTCCTCCAGCGGGTACGGCGGGTCCAGGAACACCAGGTCCCATGCCGTGGCCTCGGGGGCGCGGTCGAGGAAGGGCTCCACCCGGGCGCGGTGCACGGTCACCGCCTTGCGGCCCAGAACACCGTTGATCAGGTCCGCGTTCCGCTGGCACACGCCGCTTGCCTTGGCATCGGATTCCACCAGGTCCACCGTCAGGGCTCCCCGGCTGCCGCTTTCCACACCCAGCGCGCCAGAGCCCGCATACAGATCCAGCACGCGGGAACCCGCGATCACATCGAAGGCATCGAGGCGGGAGAACAATGCTTCCTTAACGCGGTCAGTGGTGGGCCGGGTCAGGGATCCCGGGACCGCTGTCAGCGGAGTGCCGCCCGCGGCACCTGCAATGATCCGGGTCACCGCGACCACCGCGATCCGCCGGCGCCCTGCAGGCATTGGTTGCTAACCGCGTTCAAGGAACGCCTCCTTCTCGGGGTTGAGGTACTTCTCGATGGCATCGGCAAGTTCGGGGTGGGCGGACAGCAGCGGATCCTGGCCGACGATGGTCTGGGCGTCTTCCCTGGCCCGGGCAATGATGTCCTCATGCTCAAGGACCCGCAGCAGCTTCAGTGTTGACCGTCCGCCGGATTGGGAAGCGCCCAGGATGTCGCCTTCGCGCCGGAGCTTGAGGTCCTCCTGCGACAGGACGAAGCCGTCCGTGGTGGCGGCGACGGCTTCGAGCCGTCTCCTGCTGGGGTGGCCCGGTTCCAGGGCAGTGACCAGCAGGCAAGTCCCGGGCAGGCCGCCGCGGCCAACCCGGCCGCGCAGCTGGTGCAACTGCGAGATTCCGAACCTGTCGGCGTCCAGGATGACCATCAGGGTGGCGTTGCGCACATCCACGCCAACCTCGATCACCGTGGTGGAGACCAGCAGCTTGATGCGGTTGGCAGTGAACCCGGCCATGGTGTCCGTTTTCAGCTCCGGGTCCTGGCGCCCGTGGAGCGGGGCCAGGGCAACCCCTGCCAGTGAGGGTTCAGCCAGCAAATAGTCCACGACGCCGGTGACCGATGCGAGCTCCCGTCCCTCCTCCGCCTCCACGCCCGGAGGCGCAGCCTCCCCCGGGCTGAAGTCGCCGTCGTCGTCCGTTCCGATCTTGGGACAGACCACGTACACCTGGTGGCCGGCGTCGATCTCCTCCCGCGCGCGGGCCCAGATCCGTCCCGCCCAGGCGGGGTTCTCCGCAAGGCCCACGAGGTGGGTAGCGATGGGGGCCCTGCCCTTGGGCAGTTCATCGAGGGTGGAGGTTTCGAGGTCGCCGAACACGGTCATGGCCACGGTCCGGGGAATGGGTGTGGCGGTCATGACCAGCAGGTGCGGCGGCTTCCGGGCCTTGGCCCGCAGGGCGTCGCGCTGTTCCACGCCGAAGCGGTGCTGTTCGTCCACGACGATCAGGCCGAGGTCGTAGAAGGACACGTTGTCGCTGAGCAGGGCGTGGGTTCCTACGATGATTCCCGCCGTCCCTGAGGCGGCATCCAGCAGGGCCTGCTTCCGGGCCGCGGTGGGCATGGAGCCCGTCAGTAGAGTGACCTGCACGGAAGACCCGCCGCCGGCCAGCCCACCCAGGAGTCCGTCGCTGGACAGCGGGCCAAGGGTGCGGCGGATGGAGTCGTAGTGCTGGGCGGCGAGCACCTCGGTGGGTGCCAGCAGCGCGGCCTGTCCCCCGCTGTCCACCACCTGGAGCATGGCCCGGAGTGCCACGACGGTCTTGCCGGAGCCCACCTCGCCCTGCAGCAGCCGGTTCATGGGCGTGTCCTGTGCCAGTTCCGTTGCCAGCGTCTTCCCGACGGCGGCCTGGCCGGCTGTGAGGGTGAACGGCAGGTTTTGGTCGAACGCGGACAGGATCCCGTCGTTGACGGGGCGCCGCGCGGTGGCTTCCTCGGCGGCGAGTTGGGCACGGCGGCGGGCCAGTGCGGACTGCAAAACCAGGGCCTCCTGGTAGCGGAGCCGGTCCCTGGCGCGTTTCCAGTCAGACGCTGTTTCAGGCGCATGGATAAGCCGGTAGGCGTGGGCCACGGGAAGGAAGCCCTCCCGGTCTGCCACTGCGGGGGGAAGCGGGTCCGCCATAGAGCCGAGGTCAGCGGTCTCCAACAGCGTGGCGATCACCTTCTGGATCTTCCAGCTGGGGAGCTTGGCCGTAGCCGGATACACCGGAATCGGCATGGCTGCGAGTTTCTCCGGATCATCACTGCCCGGCGCGAAGGGGTCCTCGTCCAGGATGAGGAAGTCCGGGTTGGTGAGGCCCAGTTGCCCTTTGAACCGGGTGACTTTTCCTGAGAACAGGGCGCGCCGGCCCTGAAGGAGTTCAGCTTTTGCCTTGTAACCGTTGAAGAAGCTGATCTTCAGCGTTCCCGGCACCTTGCCGTGGTAGTCCTGGCCTCCCACCAGCCGCAGCCCCTGCTGCCCGTCGTCGTCGGAAACTATGACGTCCGTGATGGTTCCGCGGCGTGCCTGCATGTGCCGGGTGCTGCTGGACAATACCCGGGCGATGAGGGTGACTTCCTCATCAAGCGGAAGCCCGCTGATGGGTGTCAGTTCACCGCGGGTCAGGTAGCGGCGGGGAAAGTAGTTAAGCAGGCCTTCGACGGTGGTGATGCCGAGGTGTTTCTCGATGACCGCGGCGGACCGCTTTCCGATCCGCCGTTCAAGGGCCAGGTCCAGCTCAGCGTTCATGCCCGCCGGTATTCACCGCATCCACGGCAGCGTCCCGGGGAAGCGCCAGCTCGCTGATGCTGATCTGGGATGGTTCACCGAGGGACCGGATGATGTCCACGGCGGGGTCCGGTTCCGGGACGTGGACGTGGACCCGCCACCGGTAGTTGCCGTCGGTGTCCGGGCCGCTGCCCACCTGGCTCATGATGACGGACTCGCCGATCTCGTCGAGCCGCTGCCGCAGGGTGGCGGCGTTCAGGGGCGAAAGGGTGATGGTGCACATGACTTCCACGCCGTCGTCGTCCGGCATGGAAGCGTGGATGTGGGGATCGGAGACGTCGTAGCCGTGCAGTCCGTCGAGGAGTTCGTCCTGCAGTTCCTGGCCCATCACGGCGGAGCGAAGGCAGTCGAGGATCAGCAGCATGCCCACGCCGCCGGCATCCACCACCCGGGCGGACTGCAGGGCATCGAGCTGCTCCTCCGTGTGGACCACCGCGGCCAGCGCTCCCTCCACGGCGGCGTCGAGGGTGAGGCCCAGGGCATGGTTGCTGTCATCGCCGTCCTGGCCGGCGTCGACGGCTGCTGCAGCGCGGGCTGCCGCTTCCATGACCGACAGCATGGTTCCGGGAACGGGGTCGCTCAGGGCGGACCAGGCGCGGATCTGGGCACGGTTGAGGGCCGCGGCGAGGAGCGTGGACGTCATCCTGGTGTGTCCGGCCAACGGCTCGGCCGCGGCGCAGAGGAACACCGAAAAGAGCGTTCCGGAGTTTCCGCGTGCCTCCTCCATGGCTGCCTGCCCTGCGGTGGCGAGGACTTCCCCGACGTCAACCGGGGCGGGCTGGTCTTCGCCAAGCACCAGGGAACGGGCCGCAGCGCGGACGGTGAGGTACAGGTTGGTGCCCGTATCGCCGTCAGCTACCGGGAAGATGTTGATGGCGTTCAGCCGGTCGCTGTGGTTGCCGAGGGCAGTTTCAGCCTTGCCCAGCCACCTCTTCATCGCCAGCGCGTTGGCGGCAACCTTAGTGTGCAAAGTGATCCCATCCCCCGGTGCCCGCGGCCGGACCCGCTGTCAAGACGCCCGGGCCATCGTCGGTACCGAGTGCATGTATCGAGCCTAGCGCAGTGAATCCGGGTGGCAGCTGAACATCGGCAGGGAATGTGGCCAGCAGCCCGTGGTCCTCACCGCCACCCAGCACCCACTGCTCAGGATCGGCTCCCAACAGGGCGGCCGCAGGAACCAGGACCTCCGCCAGTTCGGCCAGGCGCGCGGGATCCAGGGCGACGGCAACGCTGCTGGCTGCAGCCAGCCTCCTGCCGTCGCGCAGGAGCCCGTCCGAGATGTCGAGCATTGCCGTGGCCCCTGCGGCGCGGGCTGCCGGACCTGCCGCGAGCGGCGGACGCGGGCGGCACTGCAGGTCCATGAAGACTCTTTCCGCCGGGCCCAGGGTGTCCGCCGGAATATCCGCTTCCAGCAGGGCCAGCCCCGCAGCAGCATGGCCAACCGTGCCGGCCAACGCCAGGACGTCCCCTGGCTGGGCGCCTGACCGGAGGACTGGCCGCCCGCCGTCGAGCGTTCCCAGCACCGCCACCGTCACCGATATTTCACGCCCGCGGCCCAGGTCCCCGCCGGCCACGGAACAGCGGACTGCTCCGAGCTCCCGGATTCCGGCCGTGAGGCCGTCCGCCAGGTCCTCCACCCAGCTCACGGGCGTGTGGACGGGAAGCGTGAGGCTGACAACCATGGACGTGGCTTGTGCGCCCATGGCATTGATGTCGCTGAGGTTTTGCGCGGCTGCTTTCCATCCGACGTCGAATCCGGTGGTGCGGTAGCCGTTGGGCCACAGGAGCCGGAAATCCTGGTCCTGGACCTGGGTATCGATGCTGATGACCGTTTTGCCGTCCGGGGCGGCGACGATGGCGGCGTCATCCCCAGGTCCCAGCAGTGTGCTGGCGGTGTGCCCGGCCTCCATGCGCAGGCGCGGAAAGATCCGGGCCAGCAGGTCGGCTTCGGAAAGGCCGTCGACGGTGGGCTGGCGGTCAACGCGGTTACGGAGGTCTTCAGGCACGCCACTACGCTACCGCGCCGGACTGACATTGTGTCCGGGCGGGCACTGCGGCGGCGATAGGCTGGAAGCATGCACCACCACCACCTGCCCCTGTCCGCCCGCGCCGCCAGGATGGCGATGGTTGGAGCGATGGCCGCCCTTTCCCTGACCGCCTGCTCACCGGCAGTGGACGTCACTGCCGCCAAGGACGCGGCCAACCCGGCGTGTGCGCCGATGATGCTGGCGCTGCCTGATTCCATTGGCGATTCAAAGCTGCGGAAGACCAACAGCCAGGCCACCGCGGCGTGGGGGGATCCTTCGCTGGTCATCCTGCGGTGCGGAGTCAACGTGCCGGGGCCCACCACCGACCGCTGCGTGACCGTTAACGGCGTCGACTGGGTCATCAAGGAAGGCGACCCGGTGTGGACGCTGACCACCTACGGCCGGGAGCCTGCCACGGAAATCCTGATGGACCCGGACAAGATCAGCTCCGCGACTGTGCTCGCGGACCTGGCGGCAGCGGCAGCGAAGGTCCCTTCCGTCCGGAACTGCGTGGGCCAGGAAGACCTGCAGAACCTGCCAAAGAGCCAGTAGGTTCCGCCAGGCCACCCACCGTGGGCCCACGCCGGCCGGGTCCCCGGGATCAGCGGAGTCCGGTCTTGCGGTTCAGGGCCAGGTAGATGAGTTCATCGATCAGGTCGGCGTAGCCCAGGCCTGAAGCGGCCCACATCTGCGGGTACATGCTCTTGGGCGTGAAGCCGGGCATGGTGTTGATCTCGTTGATGATCAACTCACCCTCGGGCGTGTAGAAGAAGTCCACCCGGCTCAGGCCCTCGGCACCGACGGCATCGAATGCGGCGGCAGCGAGCTCACGGACCCGGGAGATCGCTTCGGCAGGGATGTCCGCCGGGCAGCTCAGGGCCGCGGCGTCATCCTCGACGTACTTGGCGTTGAAGTCGTAGAACTCGTGCGTTCCCCCGGATACGGAGATCTCGCCCGGCATGGAGGTCCGGGGCGCGTCGGTGCCCCTGCCTTCCAGGACGGCGCACTCGATTTCGCGTCCCACGATCCCGGCTTCGATCACGAGCTTCAGGTCGTGGCGGCGGGCTTCTTCGATGGCGGCATCCAGGTCGTCCAGGGAGTCAACCTTCGAAATGCCCATCGAGGAGCCCGCACGGGCCGGCTTGACGAACACGGGGAACCCGAGCCGGTCCACCTGCTTGCGGACGGACTCGGGGTCCCGGCGCCACTGCCTGTCGGTGACCACGACATAGGGGCCGACGCGGAGTCCGGCAGCTTCGAAAACCACCTTCATGTAGTGCTTGTCCATGCCGACCGCCGAGGCAAGGACCCCCGCGCCGACATACCGGGTGTCGGAAAGCTCAAGGAGTCCCTGGATGGTGCCGTCTTCGCCGAAAGGGCCGTGCAGCAGCGGGAAGACCACATCCACGGCGCCCAGTTCCTGCGGCACCTGGTTGGGCGACGCCACAATCAGCTGGTGTTCCCCGCCGATCTCGGCCAGGGTGACGGTCTCCGACGAGGGCACGACCTCGGGGAGGGCTGAGGCCGACAGGGACCACTGGGCCGTTTCCGCCGGGGCCAGGACCCATTGGCCGGTCTTGGCAATCCCGATGGGAATTACCTCGTACTTGTCCTTGTTAATCGCGCCCAGGACACCGGCGGCAGTCACACAGCTCACCGCATGCTCGCTGGAGCGGCCGCCGAAGAGCACCGCAACGCGCGGTTTCCTGTTGGGTGCCGTTTCCCCGGGGGTGTTTGTGTCGTGGGACATGGTCAGTAATCGCCTTCAGGTTTCAATTCCCGGGACAGCAGAACCGGCCCCAGTTGGTCAACGGACAGCTTGCCTGCCAGCACCGCAACCACGGCGGCAGTAATGGGCATTTCGACGCCGAGCTTGCCGGCGAGTTCGTGGACGGCCTGGCCCGACTTGATACCTTCGGCGGTCTGGGTCATCTTGCGGCCCACCTCCTCCAGCGTCAGTCCCTGGCCGAGCAGCCTGCCGGCGGTATGGTTCCGGGACAGGGCGGACGAACAGGTTGCGACGAGGTCGCCCAGCCCGGCGAGCCCGGCCATGGTCTTGGCCTCTCCGCCCAGCGCCAGCGCGAGGCGGGATGTTTCCGCCAGCCCCCGGGTGATCACCGAGGCCTTGGTGTTGTCCCCCATCTGCCTGCCCTCGCAGATGCCGACGGCAAGGGCGATCACGTTCTTGACGATGCCGCCGATTTCGACGCCGACGACGTCCGATGTGGTGTAGGGCCGGAAGTACGGAGCGGTGCAGGTCCTGGCCAGCCAGCCGGCGGTGGCGGAGTCCGTGCAGGCAACGACGGACGCCGTGGGCTCCTCCCGGGCAATTTCCATGGCGAGGTTGGGTCCGGAGACGACGGCGATGCGTTCCAGCGGCAGGTCCAGTTCCTGGCTGATGACCTCACTCATCCGGGCGTCGGTTCCCAGCTCAAGGCCTTTCATGAGGGAGACGACGACGGCACCCGGGGCGATCATGGCCTTCCACTCCCGCAACTGCGGACGCAGTGACTGGGCCGGAACGGCGATCACCACAAGTTCGGCTCCCGCCAACACCTCGCGGACGTCGGTAGACGCTGTGATGTTCTCTGGCAGGACGATGTCCTTGAGGTAGTCGCTGTTGCGGTGGCTGGTGTTGATCTCCTCCACCACTTCGGCGCGCCGGCCCCACAGCTTGATGGCACGAGGCGTTCCCGTGGCGATGGCTGCATCTGCGAGGATTTTCGCGAACGTGGTCCCCCAGGACCCCGCGCCAAGAACGGCGACCGTGCGGGCCGCTCCCGGCTTTGCGTCAGCGGTCACGGAGCTTCCGTTCCTGCACCGTGCTGCTGTCCGCGTTCCACGAACCGCCCCTGCTTGGCCTGCTGTTGCTTGGCCGGGTCCCACCGTTCCGCCGGCGGCTGCTCACCGCGCAGGCTCGCAAGGAGCCCCGTGATCGCAGCCATGATGACTTCCGTGGCCTCCGCCAGCGTTGCCTTGTCCAGGGGACGTCCGTCGAACGCGCTGAGGTCCACAGGGTCCCCCACCAGTACCCGTGATCGCTTCCGCGGGAACAGGTGGAAACGCTTGCCGTACCTGGGGAACACCTCGTGGGCACCCCAGTGGGCGATGGGCACCACGGGGATTCCGCCTTCGAGGGCCAGACGTGCAGCGCCGGTATGCCCCTTCATGGGCCACAGGTCGGGATCACGCGTCAGCGTGCCCTCGGGGTAGATGATGATGGCACCGCCCTCAGCCACGATCTCCTGGGCCACCTGCAGCGAACGGTTCGCTCCCGCCGTCGAACGCTCCACCGGCACCTGCTTGGTGGCTCTCAGCAGCGGGCCCAGGCCGGGGACCTTGAACAGGGACGCCTTGGCGAGGAAGTGCGGGGCCCGTCCCTGGTTGTACAGCATGTGGCCCACCACCAGGGGGTCAATCTCCGTGCAGTGGTTGGGAGCGGCGATGAAGCCGCCCGCGGGAAGTTTTTCTGTTCCCTCCCACGTCTTGGACATCATGAGGTTCAGCAGCGGCCGGGCGATGCCGGCGATGAACACAAATGTGGCCCTGCTCTTGGCAGATTCCTTCACAGTTCCGCTCTACTTCGTGGTGGTGATGTCGAAATCGGCACCGAGGCCGGCAAGCTTCTCGGTGAAACGCTCGTAGCCGCGGTTGATGATGTCGATGCCGGTGACCCGCGAGGTTCCCGTGGCGGCCAGGGCGGCGATCAGGTGGCTGAAGCCGCCGCGGAGGTCCGGAACGTCGATGTCCGTTCCCTTGAGCTGGGTGGGGCCGGAGATGACGGCGGAGTGCAGGAAGTTCCGCTGGCCGAACCGGCACGGAACGCTGCCAAGGCACTCGCGGTGCACCTGGATGCTGGCACCCATGCGGATCAGGGCATCGGTGAAGCCGAAGCGGTTCTCGTAGACCGTCTCATGGACGATCGAGACACCCTCGGCCTGGGTCAGCGCCACCACGAGGGGCTGCTGCCAGTCAGTCATGAATCCGGGGTGGACGTCGGTCTCGAGGACCAGCGGGCTCAGCTTTCCGCCCTTGTGGTAGAAGCGGATGCCGTCCTCGCCGATGTCCATGCCGCCGCCCACCTTGCGGTAGGTGTTCAGGAAGGTCATCATGTCGCGCTGCGAAGCACCCTCGACAAAGATGTCTCCGCGGGTCACCAGCGCTGCCGAAGCCCAGGACGCGGATTCGTTGCGGTCCGAGAGGGCCCGGTGGTTATAGCCGCCCAGGTCGCGGACGCCCTCAATGCGGATGGTGCGGTCCGTCTGGACGCTGATGATGGCGCCCATCTTCTGCAGGACGGCGATGAGGTCGATGATTTCCGGCTCGGTGGCCGCACCGGAAAGCTCCGTGATGCCCTCGGCACGTGTGGCGCTGAGGAGGACCTGTTCGGTGGCGCCGACGGACGGGTACGGCAGCGAGATCTTGGCGCCGTGCAGGCCCTTGGGTGCGGAGATGTGGATGCCGCCGGGGCGCTTCTCCACCACGGCGCCGAACTGCCGCAGGACGTCCAGGTGGTAGTCGATGGGCCGGTCGCCGATCTTGCAGCCGCCCAGGTCCGGGATGAAGGCTTCGCCGATGGCGTGGATCAGTGGCCCGCACAGCAGGATGGGGATGCGGGAGTCCCCGGCATGCGCATCGATGGCAGTGCTGGATGCCGTCTTCGCGGCCTTGGGATCGAGGGTGAGGTCACCGTTGACCGGATCCTTCTCCACGGTCACGCCGTGCAGCTGCAACAGGGAGGTAACCACCTCCACGTCCTTGATTTCCGGCACGTTCCGCAACACCGACGGTTCGTTGCCCAGCAACGCCGCAACCATTGCCTTCGGGACAAGGTTCTTTGCCCCACGGACGCTGACGCGGCCTGTAAGCGGGACACCGCCGCGGATTGTCAGAACACTACTCATATACCGGTTTCCTCACGATCACTAGCCCCCAAAACCTTGCAAAGGCTCCAACCAAGCATAGGAGGTCGCGTTACCGAACCGAAATAAGGGGGCACCGGCGGCGGGGCGTGGCGCACCCGCCCCTGCCGCCGGAATGGTCCGGGCAGCTAGGAGAGCTTTGCCGGCAGGGTCTTGGGCTTGAACGCCGGGCGGGTCGCCTCGTAGGCGGTGATGTCGGCTTCGTGCTGGAGGGTCAGCCCGATGTCGTCCAGCCCCTCCAGGAGCCGCCAGCGGGTGTAGTCGTCGATCTCGAACGGCGCCACGATGTTGCCGCACACCACGGTCTTGGACTCGAGATCCACCGTGACCTGGGTCCCCGGAGCGTTCTCGAGTTCCTTCCAGATGAGCTCGATGTCGTCCTGCGCCACCTGCGCGGCCAGCAGCCCCTGCTTGCCGGAGTTGCCGCGGAAGATGTCGGCGAAGCGGGAGGACAGCACTGCCTTGAAGCCATAGTCCTTCAAGGCCCACACTGCATGCTCGCGGGAGGAACCGGTGCCGAAGTCCGGTCCGGCCACCAGCACGGAGCCGGCGTTGTAGGGCTCCTGGTTGAGGATGAAGGACGGGTCCTTGCGCCAGGCGGAGAACAGGGCGTCCTCAAAGCCGGTCCGGGTGATGCGCTTGAGGTACACCGCGGGGATGATCTGGTCGGTGTCAACATTGCTCTGGCGCAGCGGGACGCCGATGCCGGTGTGCTTGGTGAACTTTTCCATGATGTCTGTCCTAGGCTGCGTCGATGCGGATGGCGGCGGGTTCGGGGGCCGGTTCAAGGTCCGACGGCGAGCTGAGCGTGCCGCGCACCGCCGTGGCTGCAGCCACCACCGGGGAGACCAGGTGCGTGCGACCGCCCTTGCCCTGGCGTCCTTCAAAGTTGCGGTTGGACGTGGAGGCGCAGCGCTCCCCCGGCTCCAGCTGGTCCGGGTTCATGCCCAGGCACATGGAGCAGCCGGCAAAACGCCATTCGGCGCCGAAGTCCTTGAACACACGGTCCAGTCCCTCGGCCTCGGCCTCGAGCCGGACACGGGCCGAACCCGGTACCACCAGCATCCGCACATTCGGGTCCTTTTCGCGCCCGCGGATGATGTCCGCCGCAGCGCGCAGGTCCTCGATGCGCGAGTTGGTGCAGGAGCCCAGGAAGACGGTGTCAACGCGAATGTCCTTCATGGGGGTGCCGGCTTCCAGGCCCATGTACTGCAGGGCCCGCTCCGCGGCAGCCTTGGCGTTCTCGTCACCAAAGTCCGCCGGGTTCGGGACGGCCTGGGACAGGGAGACGCCCTGCCCTGGGTTGGTGCCCCAGGTGACGAAGGGCTCCAACGTGTCAGCATCCAGATCCACCTCGACGTCGAAGGTGGCGTCGTCGTCGGTCCTCAGCGTGTTCCAATATTCGACGGCGGCATCCCAGTCAGCGCCTTCCGGAGCGTGCGGGCGGCCCTTCATGTAGGCGTACGTGGTCTCGTCCGGGGCCACCATGCCGGCGCGGGCGCCGGCCTCGATGGACATGTTGCAGATGGTCATGCGGGCTTCCATGGACAGGGCCCGGATCGCGGAGCCGCGGTATTCCAGGACGTAGCCCTGCCCGCCGCCGGTGCCAATCTTGGCGATGACCGCCAGGATGATGTCCTTCGCCGTGACACCGGGACGCAGGGTGCCCTCGACGTTGATGGCCATGGTCTTGAACGCCTTGAGCGACAGGGTCTGGGTGGCCATGACATGCTCCACCTCGGAGGTGCCGATGCCCATGGCCAGGGCACCGAAGGCGCCGTGGGTGGAAGTGTGCGAGTCGCCGCAGACAACCGTCATGCCCGGCTGGGTGAGGCCCAGCTGCGGACCGACCACGTGGACAATGCCCTGTTCTGCGTCGCCCAGGCTGTGCAGCCGGACACCGAACTCCGCGCAGTTGTGGCGCAGGGTCTCGATCTGAGTGCGGCTGGTCAAATCAGCAATGGGCTTGTCGATGTCCAGCGTGGGGGTGTTGTGATCCTCGGTGGCAATGGTCAGGTCCGGCCGGCGCAGCTTGCGGCCGGCCAGCCGAAGGCCTTCAAAGGCCTGCGGGGACGTGACTTCGTGGACCAGGTGGAGGTCGATGAACAGAAGGTCTGGCTGGGCGTTGGCTCCTTCGCCGTCACCTTTGCGCACCACGTGCGCGTCCCAGACTTTCTCGGCCAATGTCTTTGCCATGGCCATCTCCCTTCACTGCTGTTTGGCTGATTAGTCCAACTGAATCAAGACGGCTCCGCGCTGCGCCAGCCGAAAGATTTGCATCTCAGATACTGAGACGGCAATATCATTACATGGACAATTCTAGTGGAGTCGGTGTCATTGATAAAGCGGCCCAGGTGCTCGACGCACTCGAGGCAGGTCCCACCACGCTGGCGCAGCTGGTGGCCGCTACCGGACTGGCCCGGCCCACTGTCCACCGCCTCGCTTTGGCGCTGGTGCACCACCGGCTGGTCAGCCGCGACATCCAGGGCCGGTTCGTCCTCGGCAGCCGGCTCGTTGAGCTCGCCTCGGCAGCCGGCGAGGACCGCCTGATCGCCTCCGCCGGGCCCGTGCTGATGCAGTTGCGCGACGCCACCGGCGAGAGCGCGCAGATCTTCCGCCGACAGGGCGACTGGCGCGTCTGCGTCGCCTCCGCCGAACGCCCCATCGGTTTGCGCGACACCATCCCCGTCGGCACGCAATTGTCCATGAAAGCCGGCTCCGCCGCCCAGGTCCTGCTCGCCTGGGAGGACCACGACCGGCTCCTTGAGGGCCTGCAGTCAGCCCGCTTCACGCCCACCGTCCTGGCAGGGGTACGACGGCGGGGCTGGGGACAGAGCCTTGGCGAACGCGAGCCGGGAGTCGCCTCCGTCTCGGCCCCCGTCCGCGGTCCGTCCGGCAGGGTGATTGCCGCCGTCTCCATTTCCGGACCCATCGAGCGGCTGACCCGCCAACCGGGGCGCCTGCACGCGGAAGTGGTGTGCAACGCCGGCCGGATCCTCACCGAGGCGCTGCGGAAAAACAACGACTAGCAAAGTCCGCTCTCCCGCCCGTTCACGCCGCTAGGCTGTGGCCATGGGCAGCTATGCAGTGTTCCTCCGCGGCATCAATGTGGGCGGAATCAATATCAAGATGGCCGATCTTCGGGACGCACTGAAGAACCGCGGCTTCACCGATGCCAAGACCCTTTTGGCCAGCGGAAACGTGGTGCTCTCCAGTACCCTGGACGCAGCCGCCGTCAAACAGGAATGCGAGCAGTGCCTGCGTGCAGCGTTTGGCTATGAGGCGTGGGTGGTGGTCCTGGATGCCGGGAGGGTGGCCCAGCTGGTGGAAGCCTGCCCCTTCCCCGAAGACGACAAGTCCACCCACACCTACATCACCCTCTCGTCGGATGCCAAGGTGCTGGATGAGCTGGAAGCAGGAGGGTCCGCCCTGGAAAAGCATGACCAGCGGCGGCTGGGGCCGGAAGCCCTTGCCTGGCTGGCCCCGGTGGGTGGAACCCTGGACAGCCCGTTCAGCAAGATCAGTGCCAAGGCAAAGTTAAAGGCCGCCACTACCACCCGCAACCTGCGCACCCTGATTAAGATCCGCGATGCCGCGGCTGCCCTCGCCGCCGCCCAGGCAACAAGCTCCTAGCCTGGCCCTGCCTTCTTCAGGGCCTTGTTGAAGGCTGCAAGCCGGGCAATCCCGGCCTCCACTGGGGCCACCACCAGTTCCTGGGCTGCACCTGCAACGGCACTGTTGAGCCGGCGTCGGGCCCTTGCAGCACGCGCGCGGGCAGCACCTGCCGCGATAAAGCGGCCGGTGATGGCCAGGAAGATCCCCAACACCACGCCCAGCGCAATCATCAGCGTAGGCGCCGGCCACCCCTCCACTCGCGGTACCTCCGGTACCGGCAACTGCAGGTACGCCAGCCCGGCCAGCACGCCGAGCCAGCCCAGGCCACCCAGGACCGTCAGCAGCGCGAGCCACTGCAGGATGTTGAAGAGCCCCCACCACCAGGCTTTGCGGTTGGCTCCCAGGTCGGTTCCGGCGATGGCCTGGTCCAGAGCGTCGGGCAGCCTGTCCCTTCCTGCCCTTGCTGTTCCCCGGATTGCGGCCCGCCAGGGTCCCGGCGCGCCCGCGCTGGCCGAATCCGCAAATTCCCTGACCGCCGCATCCGTCCTGGCCCGTTCCGGCGCACCGGCAGGCGGCAGCGATGTCCTGTTCAGCTCGGCAGGAGTATCCCGCCGCAGGTTGAGCCGCCGCAGTGGGTCCGGCCGGAAACGGGAGAGCCAGCGGGTTACAGGCCAGCCCGTCCTGCGCACCGACTCCAGACGGTAGGACTGGCCTACCGCCCGCACCACGGCAGGGACGTTTGCCGCCAGGGCCAGTTCCTCAGCCAGTCTCGTCTTTGCCGCGGTCCGCACCCCCGCAGCCTCCCCCTCGCCGGAAACGCGCCGCAGGTCCTCCGCTGCCTTGGTCACATCGGCCTCCAGGCGCCGGGACTGGGCCTGGCGCTGGACGGCAACCTTCCGTATGGCGGCACGCACTTCCGGGATTCCCGCTCCCGTCACTGCCGACGAGGCAAGCACGCGCACCTGTCCCAGCCCTTCCCCTGCAAGGATCGCGTGCAGCGAGTCGAGCACCGGTTGCAGATCATGCGCAGGCAGCCGGTCCACCTGGTTCAGGACCACGAGCGTGACGGCACCATGGGTGACAAGGGGTGCCAGGAATCCGTTGTGCACGGCGGCGTCGGCATATTTTTGCGGGTCGAGCACCCAGACCAGGACGTCCACCATTCCCACCATCCGCTGCACGATCTCGCGGTTCGCGGCACGGGTCGAATCGAAGTCCGGCAAATCCAGCAGGATCAGCCCGGTCTGTTCATCGGCGAAGCCCTCCACCGGTGCGGCGTGGTGCCGGTTTCCAACCTCCAGCCAGTCCAGCAGCGCCTCGCTCCCCTTTGCTCCCCACACCCCCGCCAGTGGTTCCGATGTGGTGGGACGGCGGGCGGCCGCCGTTGCGATTTCCGCGCCGCTGACGGCATTGAAAAGGGAGGACTTGCCGCTGCCTGTCGCTCCGAAAAACCCCACCACGGTGTGGTCGGCGGACAATGAGCGGCGTGAACTGGCGCGTTCCAGGACGTCGAATGCTTCCTGCAGCGCCTCGTCCGGGACCACGCCCTCCCCCAGTTCGTGGGCGTCCTGGAGGGCCTGGAGCCGGCTGTCCAGCCGCGTTGACCCGCGTGCCCCGCTGTGGCGGCTCACGCCTTTCCCGCCAGCCGCGCGAGTTCCCCGGCCTGGCCGGCAAGCCGCTGCGCGAGGTTGGGATTGTCCTCCGGCAGCCGCTGCAGGAACTTCTGCTGTTCATCCGTCAGCAGTTGTTGGCAGCGAGCCGCCAGGTCCTCACGGGCCTTGTCCGCCATGCGGCGCACCGCGTCCTCGCCGAACACGGCCTCGAGCAGGCGCTGGCCCACGACGGCGGTGCCGCCCGCGACACCGATCTCAAGACCAGTCAGTCCGGCCGTCATCGAAAACACCACGATCATCAGCGCGGCACCGAGCCCGTTGATGCCGAAGGACAACCACCGTGCCTGCGTGCGCCTGCCCTGCCCTTCCGTGCGGATCAGCTCCATTAACGCTTCCTGCCAGGCGCGGATTTCGGCTGCCGCGCGGTCGGCGAAGCCTGGGGCCGTGCCGGACAAATCCTCCCGGCCCAACAGCTGGCGGCCTGCCGGATCTGAACGCCAACGCTGGTCCGTGTCCTCTGCGGCATTGGCTGCTTCGTCGACGATCACCGCCTGCAGCCCGGTCTCAATGGCTGCTTCAACCCGGACCGCGGGCGCCGGTTCACCCCTAAAGAAGGCGCCCATGCGGTCCCTGAACCGGCCCACGTTCTGCTCAAGTGTCCGGAAGAATTCACCGGTGCCCACAAAGTCCTGCCAGCGCGCCAGCACTTCGCCGCGCAGCAGCGCTCCGTCCCTGGTGGCGTCGAGGATCCGGGTGGCCGCATCACCGTAGGCTGCCACGGCGTCCGCTTCGAGCCGTGCAGCTGCCCGTTCCTGTTCGCGGACTGCCTCCGCGATCTCCGTCATGCGCTGGGCCAGGGCGCGGACGGTGCCGTTCAGGGTCCGCCGGGCGACGTCGGCCCTGCCGGCGGCGTCAGCGGCCAGCGACGACAGCCATCCGCGCAGCTCGTCGACTGTTCCCGCGGGCAGCATGCCGCCCTGGTCCAGGGCGGTTTCCCGGATGACGAAGAGGCGGCTTCCGGAGAGTCCTTCGCGGTCGAGGAGTCCGCGAAGGTCCTGGCTCACTTCGGCCTCAGCGCCCTGGGGCACGCGGTCCAGCACCACCGCCACGGTGATGTCCCGGGAGGCGGCGTCCAGGAGGAGCTTCCAGGGAACGGCGTCCGCGTACCGATTGGCGGTGGTAACAAACACCCACAGGTCCGCCGCCGCCAGCAGCTGCCCTGCCAGCAGGCGGTTCTGGTCGGAAATGGAGTCGACATCCGGTGCGTCAAGGAGCGCGATGCCCGCCGGCACCGCCGGATCGGCCAGCAGGACCAGCGAGTCGACCGCGTTGTCCGGAGCGCCGGCCGGAGCCATGGGCACTGGACCGGCCGCCAGGGTGCCCCGGATCCGGCTCAGTCCCGGCAGGACGCGCTGGCCATCAAACCAGCTTGCCTCAGCGGGGTTGTGCAGCAGGATGGGTTGGCGGGTGGTAGGACGGATGGCGCCGGCGCGGGTCACAGGGTGGCCCACGAGGCCATTCACCAGGGTGGACTTTCCCGCTCCGGTGGAACCGCCGACGACGGCGAGCAGCGGGGCGTCCAGGCTGCGGTACCGGGGAAGGATGTAGTCATCCAGCTGGGCTCTCGCCGCGGACGTCTCCCGCCGCGCCTGCTCGGCACCCGGCAGGGCCAGCGGCAGCGCGACATCCTCCAGGCCGGCACGGACCTCTTCCAGCAGCGTCACCGCCGCCGCGGCCTGCGGCGCCGTCTGGGGGGCGCGGTCCGTCTGTGCGGACCGGTGGTAATCGTTGTGGGAGGTCACAGCAACATCATGCCAGTTCAGTCCATTTGCCTGGCCTGCCGCGGCGCGTCGGCCAGGCTTGATCCGCGGCGGCGTGCGCTGTTCTACCGCAGACGTGATGGCGCGCCTTGGCCGTGCAGCCATAGTGGGGAAACAAAAATGGTCCCGGGCTGATGCCCGGGACCATTTCGATGGTGACCCCAGCGGGATTCGAACCCGCGTTACCGCCGTGAGAGGGCGGCGTACTAGGCCGCTATACGATGGGGCCGCGTACTTCCGGCAGCGTTTCCGCTGCTCAAGCTCAGTGAGTATTTCACACACTTCGCTCAGGTTTCAAATCGGCGAACCGGGTGGAAACCTTCTGTTTGCGGCTGAAATCAGCCCTCAAACCAGAGCTGGGATACCAGGACTCGAACCTAGAATGACGGTACCAGAAACCGTAGTGTTGCCAATTACACCATATCCCAATGATACTTTCGGGCCGGTTTTCAGGGCGTTTTCCCTGCTCCGTGCGCCTCAGCACGAGAAATTACTTTACCTGAGACTTTCAGCTCGCACAAATCGACATCCCAAGCGCGCCCAGCCTCCCGCCAAAAGCATTCCGGCAAAACCCTTGCCCACCATCCAGCCGTGTGGTTACTCTCGAGTAAGTTACCCATCGGTAACAACCTCCCCGCCCTACCCATCGGGCACCCATGAGGAAAACGGGAACGCCTTACCAACCACGGTTCACACCGCCGGGCAGCGTCGTCCGGCGGAGAGATAGGAAGTGTCAGCGTTGACAACCCGCACAGCATCCATCGCAGCAGCCAGACCCAGACTCCGCTCCCAGTCCATCGCGATCATCGCCCTGTCCCTTTTGTTGGCACTCTTTCTTGCCTTCTACACCTATCTCACAGGCCAGATCTCCAACGGTGCCGCCCAGCTCATGGATGGAGCGGAGCAGGCCGCTGCCGGAGCTGCCCAGCTCAAGGACGGTTCGGGCCAGTTGGCCACAGGCGCGGGCGCAGCCAACAAGGGAGCGGCGCAGGTGAGGGACGGCGCCGGCAAAGTAAAGGACGGCAGCGCCGCGTTGAACGCGGGCGCGGCGGAACTGCAGACCGGCGCCGGGAAAATCTACTCCGGAGTCCGCGACCAGCTGGCGCCGGGGGTGGACAAGCTCCATGCCGGTACCACCAAACTGCAGAATGATGTCCTGAACAAACTCGTACCGGGCGTCTACCAGGTGGACGACGGCGCAAAGAAACTCCAGGCCGGCGCCGTGGCCCTTTCAGCGGCCCTGACCCCGACGGCCGCCGGAAACGCGCCGAACAATCTCGCCGACGGCGCCGGGCAGCTGGCTGCAGGCACGGACCAGCTGGCGGCGGGAGCCGGCCAACTGGATGCCGGCGCCGGCCGCCTCAGCGCCGGAACTGCGGCTCTGAAGAGCGGAACAGCCCAGTTGAAGGGTTACCCGGGTGCAGGCAACGATCCCACCAAGGGTGATGGGCTCGCTGCGCTCAGCCAGGGCCTCGACCAGCTTGAGGCGGCGGCGAACGGTCCTCAGGGCCTGGTGCCGCTGGCAGTGATCAAGGACCAGATTGCCAAGCTGGCCGACGGCGGGCGCCGGGCCTACGCAGGGGCGGGCCAGCTCGATGCGGGTGCGGCGAAGCTGAACGACGGCGCCGCGCAGCTGAAGGCCGGAACGGACAAGCTGGGCACGGGAGCCGGCCAGTTGAACGACGGCGCAGGCCGGCTGAAGGCAGGCTTTGCCACCTTGGCCGAGAAACTCAATGCGACGGACCCGCAGAACCCGGGAGTGGTGCTGGGCACCACGATGCTGGCGGAGGGCACCACAAAAATCCGGGTTGGCATGGACGGGGTTCCGGGCGACCCGGACCGCCCCGGCCTGATCTACGCCGCCAACAGCCTGCAGGACGGCACCACCAAACTCAGCGCAGGAGTCAACGGCGATGGGGACCCCGCCAACCCTGGCCTGCTGGCCGGGACGCAGGCGCTCTCCGACGGCACGGTCACCCTAAGCAAGGGCACGGGCCAGCTGCAGTCCGGCTCCGCCCAGCTGGCCGACGGCACGGGAAAACTGGCTGACGGCAACGGCAAACTGGACGATGGATCGGGCAAACTCGCCGATGGCGCCGGCAAGCTGGCGGACGGCAACTCGAGGATCGCGGCCGGGACCGAGGAACTGCACACGAAGGTGGCGGCCGTATCGCCGTCGTCGTGGCTCAACAGCCCCGCGGTCGCGCTGCTGCTCGTGGCACTGCTGGTGGCTGCCGCCGTCGCCGCCTACCTGGTCCTTCGCCGACGGGCTGTCGGCCTGGAAACCGCCTGACGGCGGCCCGAACCGCACCTGCGGCGGCCGCAGTCCTTCGCGAAGGGCTGCGGCCGCCGCACAGGCCCTGTGCAGCAGGCCTACTGCAACAGCTGGTTCAGGGAAGCCACCATGCCACCGTCGAAATCCTCTACGACCTCGCCCGAGCGGTTGAGCCACACGCCCACCAACCCTGCCGCCGTGGAGCCCTCCGCGTCCAGCAGCCGGTTGTCGCCCACGTAAAGCGTCTCAGCGGGGGCGGTTCCCAGCAGCCGGACGCCTTCCAGGTACATTGCCGGATGCGGCTTGGCCACGCCAAGGGTGTCGGTACCCACCAGATGGGTGACCCGTTCAAGTCCGGCCCCGTCCAGCTTGGCCCGCTGGTAGTCGTGCACGTTGTTGCTCACGGCACCGTAAGGAATGCCCGCCGCGTCCAGGACATCCAGCAGCGGCAGCACGTCCGGAAACGGTTTGACGTACGCAGGCTGCTTCTCCATATAGGCACTCAGCCATCGGTGCGATTCCTCACCATCGGCAAGTTCCACTCCGAAGTGCCCCAACGCGGCCCGCCCCCGGAGCAGGCGCTGTTCATTGAACGTCAGCTCCCCCGCAAGGTAGCGGTCGTAGTAGTGCGTGGTTTCGTGGGTGAAGATACGCCCGAAGCGTTCCCATCCGGCCTGGTCCAGGCCTGGCAGGAGGTGTTCACTGACCTCCCGCAGGGCGGTGGTCATGGAGTACTCAAGGTCCACCAGGGTGTCATCAATGTCGAACAGGACGCCCCGGATAACCCCGAACGGTGTGGTCAGCGCGGCGGCATGTGCCTGGCTGGGAGCGGACATCAGCCGCGGAAGGCGCGGAGCCGGCGCAGCGAAGACTCCTTGCCCAGGATCACCATGGACTCAAACAGCGGCGGCGACACGCGGCGGCCGGAAACAGCCGTCCGCACGGGGCCGAAGGCCAGCCGCGGCTTGATGCCCATGTCCTCCACCAAGGCCTGCTTGAGGGCAGCCTGGATGTCCTCCGCCGTCCAGTCAGCCAGCGGTTCGAGGGCGGCGATGGCGGCATCCAGCACCTCGGGAAGGTTGGCCGGAAGGCCCTTGCGCGCGTCATCGGCGATATCGATGGCGTCGTCCGCCTTGAACAGGAACGCCAGCATCTCCGGCGCCTCGCCCAGCAGGGTGATGCGCTCCTGGATCAGGGGTGCGGCTTCGGTGAGGATCTCTTCCTCGCGGTCGGTCAGGATCTCCCCCACCAGGCCTGCCTCGCGCAGGTAGTGCGCCACGCGGTCGCGGAACACCTTGGGCTCAAGCATGCGAACGTGGGTGCCGTTGATGGCTTCGGCCTTCTTCAGGTCGAAGCGCGCGGGGTTGCCCAGGACGTCGTGGATGTCGAAGTGCTCAACGAGCTGCTCCACCGTGAAGATGTCCTCGTCGGCGCTGAGCGACCAGCCCAGCAGGGACAGGTAGTTCAGCAGCCCTTCGGGGATAAAGCCCCGCTCGCGGTGCAGGAAGAGGCTGGACTCGGGGTCGCGTTTGGAGAGCTTCTTATTGCCCTGTCCCATGACGTAGGGCAGGTGGCCGAACTCCGGCATGTACTCGGCAACGCCAATGGCGTACAGCGCCCGGTAGAGAGCCACCTGGCGTGGCGTGGAGCTGAGCAGGTCCTCGCCCCGCAGCACGTGGGTGATGCCCATCAGCGCGTCATCCACGGGGTTGACCAGGGTGTACAGCGGCGCGCCGTTGGCCCGCACCACCGCGAAGTCGGGCACGGATCCGGCCTTGAAGGTGATCTCGCCTCGCACCAGGTCATTGAACGTAATGTCCTCATCCGGCATGCGCAGGCGGAGGACAGCCTGCCGGCCCTCCGCCCGGTACTGGGCCAGCTGCTCCTCGGTCAGGTGCCGGTCAAAGCCGTCGTAGCCAAGCTTCGGGTCCCGGCCCGCGGCACGGTGGCGTGCCTCGATCTCCTCCGGAGTGGAGAAGGACTCGTAGATGAACCCGCCCTCATGCAGCCGCTTGATGACGTCCTGGTAGATGTCGCCGCGCTGGGACTGACGGTAGGGCTCGTGCGGGCCGCCCACCTCAACGCCCTCGTCCCAGTCGATGCCAAGCCACTTCAGCGCATCCAGCAGCTGGTGGTAGCTTTCCTCGCTGTCCCGTGCCGCGTCAGTATCCTCGATCCGGAAGACCAGCGTGCCCTTGGTGTGGCGAGCGTAGGCCCAGTTGAACAGGGCAGTGCGGATCAGTCCGACGTGCGGGGTTCCCGTGGGTGAAGGGCAGAAACGGACCCGGACGGGCGTTTCGGCGGTGACGGGCGGGATGGAGGCGGCAGGTGACGAAGAAGCGATACTCATAGTGGCTTCAACTTTACCCGCCTGGCCGGGCCCGGCCTTCCGCCCGGCAAGACCCTGGCAGGCCGGGGCCCGGGAGGGCGCTAGCGGCGGACGATGGGGTTGGACAGGCGCCCGATGCCCTCGATTTCCACCTCGAACCGGTCACCTTCCTTGACCAGGCCGACGCCCGCGGGCGTCCCGGTCATAATGACATCGCCAGGCAGCAGGGTGAAGGCCTGCGACACCAGCGACACCAGCTCGCGTACGCCGCGGATCATCTGGCTGGTGCTGCCATCCTGGCGCACCTCGCCGTTCAGCCTGCCAGTAATCTGCAGGTCCTCCGTGTCCAGGTCGGTCTCGATCCACGGTCCCAGCGGGGCGGAGGTATCGAAGCCCTTGGCACGGGTCCACTGCAGGTCGGTCTTCTGGACGTCACGCGCGGTGAGGTCGTTGCCGCAGGTGTAGCCAAAGATGACGTCGTCCACACGCTCTTCCGGCACGTCCTTGCAGATGCGGCCGATCACCACGCAGAGTTCCGCTTCGAAGGAGACCTCTTCGGAAAACTCGGGCAGCACCACGGGATCATTAGGGCCCACGACAGCCGTGTTGGGCTTGAGGAACAGCAGCGGCTGGGCCGGCACTTCGTTGCCCAGCTCCTTGGCGTGCTCCACGAAGTTCCGGCCCACGCCGATCACCTTGCTTCGGGGAATGATGGGCGCCAGCAGCCGGACGTCCTCCAGCTTGTGGCGCACGGAGGTGCGCTCCACGCCGTTGAAGAAGGGGTCGCCGTGGATGACAGTGATTTCCTCACTGCCGGGTTCACCTTCCACGACGCCGTACAGGGGATCGGAATCGACTACAAACCTGGCAATACGCATGGCTCCTACCCTACCGTCCCGCCGCCGTCGTCCTTCCCGCCATTCCCGCCGCGGAGGTAGGAAAGCTGCGCCGCCACGGACAGTTCCGCAGCACGCCGGACGGAGGGCCCGACGTCGGCATAGACGGCGTCAGCCACTTCCCCTGCGGACGCGTCCCGGCCCAGCCGGTGGAGCGCAGCGCGGATCTGCGCCAGCCGCTCCTCCCTGTGCGTCCGGTAGTCGCGGACGATGCCTTCAAGGGACGGCAGCACCGGACCGTGCGCCGGCAGGACGGTTGCAGGGCCCAGCGCAGCCAACCGGTCCAGGGACGCGAGGTAGTCACCCAGTGTGCCGTCCGGGTAGTCCAGGACGGTGGTTCCCCGGCCCAGGACGGTATCGCCGGTCAGCACTGCACCGGATTCCCCGTCCGCCGGCAGGTGGAAGCAGACAGAGTCCGATGTGTGCCCCGGCGTGGACAGCACGGTGATCTCCAGCCCTGCCGCCCGGATCAGTTCGCCGTCCAGAAGCGGTGCTCCCCCACCGTGGCAATGGAGCGGGTCCTTGGCGCGGACCGGTGCGCCTGTCAGCGCATGCAAGCGGGCGGAACCGGCCGTGTGGTCCGCGTGCCGGTGGGTGACCAGCACGAGTTCGACGGCGCCGGCCCCGGCGAGTGCCTCCAGGTGCGTTTCGTCCTGGGGCCCGGGGTCCACCACGACTATGCGGGAATGGCCCGGGGCGCGCAGGAGGTAGGAATTGGTGCCGTCCAGGCTCATGGGTCCGGGATTGGGGGCCAGGATGAACTGGGTGAGCGCGGAGCTGCGCTGCAGGGAGGGGCCGGAATCAGAGGTCACGAACCCATCCTTGCATGCGGGGCCTCCCTGCATTCAGGTCGGCCGCTCCCCAGCCTGCGTCCGCCACGCACCGGCGGAATAGAACGGCAGCAGCCCGGAGTTGGCACCCAGTGACAGCCCTACGATCCCCACCAGGAAGCCGGATACCCTCCCATGAGCACAGCAACACTCGCAGACCTTCTCGCCCAGGCGGACGCGGACGGCCACGACCACTCGGCAACCGAGAAGGCCACCGGCCTCCTGCACATCCACAACCACGCCACCGGCAGCATCGTCTGGTTTCCCACCTGGAAGAAATTCCGTGACACGGCGGACTGGACGGAAGCCGTTTCCGGGATCACGGCGGAACTGGATGCGGCCCCCGCACCTGCGGAGCAGGCCGGCGCTGCCATTCTCGCCGCAGACCTGGAAGCCCTGCTGGACCAGGCATCCCGGTCCAGCGACGCCAACGTGTTCGTCCAGGAAAACCTGACCCGCCACCTGACCCGTGCCTGGGCAGTGGCTGACGCCGTGGCCAAGGCCAACAGCCAGGACCTGTTCACTGGCGGCGCTACGCCCTCCGTCTACGCCGGCTACCCCTATGACGTCTACGCCCAGGACGGCGGCGTTTTTGCCACCACGCTCTGGAACGACATCATCGACGCCCGCCGCAACCGGGCTCTCGCCGAGGAAGCTGCCCGCAAGGCACTCAAGCCGGTCTCGCGCAAGGCGATGAAGAACGCCGCCCGGAAGGCAGCGCGGCGCTGACCGCCCGCCGTCGGCTGGAAGGCAGAACGGCGCCTGCCGGACCAAAGTCCGGCAGGCGCCGTCGTACTTGAAGACTCCCGGCTATGCCAGGCGGGTCAGCCAGCCGTGGGTGTCCGGTTCCACGCCGGTCTGGATGCCCAGGAGCCTTTCGCGGATGGCCATGGTCACCTCGCCGGCCTTGGCGTCCTCGGAGCCGATGAACTCGGTGTCGTCCTTGAGGACCCCGATGGGGGTGATGACCGCGGCCGTGCCGCAGGCGAACACCTCGGTGATCTCGCCGGAGGCTACGCCGTCGCGCCATTCGTCCAGGGTGATCTTGCGCTCGGCCACTTCGCGGCCCATGTCCTTGGCCACCTGGATCACGGACATGCGGGTGACGCCCTCCAGGATGGTGCCGGTGAGCGCGGGCGTGGCCAGGGAACCGTCCTTCAGGACGAAGAACACGTTCATGCCGCCCAGTTCTTCGACGGCGTTGTCGTTGGCCTGGTCGAGGAACAGCACCTGCTTGCAGCCGTTGGCTTCCGCTTCCTGCTGTGCAATGAGCGAGGCTGCATAGTTGCCGCCGCACTTTGCATCACCGGTGCCGCCGCGGCCGGCGCGCGCGTACTGGCGGGAGATCCAGATCGAAACCGGCTTCAGCTCGCCGCCGAAGTAGTTGCCGGCAGGCGAAGCGATGACCCGGAAGGACACCTCACGGGCAGCCCGGACACCCAGGAAAGCCTCGGTGGCGATCATGAAGGGCCGCAGGTACAGGGCTTCGCCGTCGCCGGAGGGCACCCATTCCTTGTCGACGGCCACCAGTTCACGGATGGCGGTGAGGAAGTATTCGGCCGGCAGTTCGGGCAGGGCCAGGCGGCGGGCGGACTTGTTCAGGCGTGCCGCGTTGGCCTCCGGGCGGAAGGTCCAGATTGAGCCGTCCGCGTGCCGGTAGGCCTTGAGGCCCTCGAAGATCTCCTGGCCGTAGTGGAAGACGGCGGCCGAGGGGTCCAGGACGATCGGACCGTAAGGTTCGATCCGGGCATCGTGCCAGCCGCCGTTGCCGTCCGCGTCCACGCTGTAATCGACGATGGCGGTGTGGTCGGTGAAGTAGTTGCCGAATCCCGGGTTCGCCAGGATGGCTGCACGCTCTTCGGCGGACTTCGGGTTCTCCGAGGGCTGCCGGGTGAATTCGACGCCATGGGCGGTCTGAGTCATGGTTCCTCCACGATCGGCCGCCCGGGGCTCAGCGCTGAACAACGAGGCGGCATTTGGTGATTCGAGACAAGCTTACGCCCGAAGCCGGCGGCAACCCGCCGGGGCAGTACAGCTACAGGCCGGCGGTGATGGCGTCGCCCACGGCGCTGGTGCTGCGTGCGGTGCCGTCGCGCTTTTCGACGTCGGCAACCACCGCCGCTTCGATCTTCCGGGCGGCATCGGTGTAGCCCAGGTGGTCCAGCAGGAGTGCCGCGGAGAGGATGGCCGCGGTGGGATCCGCCTTGCCCTGGCCCGCGATGTCCGGTGCGGAACCATGGACCGGCTCGAACATCGACGGTGCGGTGCGGTCCATATTGATGTTGCCTGATGCCGCCAGGCCGATGCCGCCGGTGACGGCTGCGGCAAGGTCGGTGATGATATCGCCGAAGAGGTTGTCGGTGACAATCACGTCGAAGCGGGACGGGTCCGTGACCATGAAGATGGTGGCGGCATCGATGTGCAGGTAGTCGTGGGTGACCTCGGGGAATTCCCGGGCGACGGCTTCGACGGTGCGCTTCCACAGGTGCCCGGCGTAGACCAGGACGTTGTGCTTGTGCACCAGGGTGACGTGCTTGCGCTCCCGTGCACTGGCGCGGCGGAACGCGTCGCGGACCACGCGCTCCACGCCGTGGGCGGTGTTCAACGAGACCTCGGTGGCTACCTCATGCGGCGTGCCGGCCCGCAGCGTGCCGCCGTTGCCGACGTAGGGGCCTTCGGTGCCTTCGCGCACCACGATGAAGTCGATTGTCCCGGGGTTGGCCAACGGGCTGCCCACTGTGCCGTAAAGGCGTGACGGCCGCAGGTTGACGTAGTGGTCCAGGCTGAAACGGAGCTTGAGCAGCAGTTCGCGCTCGATGAGACCGGACGGGATGCGGGTGTCGCCCGGGGCGGCCCCCACGGCGCCGAAGAGGATCGCGTCGCGCTTTTTCAGGTCTTCCAGGACATGCTCGGGGAGGGTCTCCCCCGTGGCAAGCCAGTGTCCGGCGCCGAGTTCGTAGTGCGTCGGCTTGAGCTGCACGCCCTCGGCGGCCACCGCCTTTTCCAGGACTTTGAGGGCCTCGGCGATGACCTCGGGGCCGATGCCGTCGCCGGGAATTACTGCCAGATCGATGGAGGATGCGCTCATGTTTTCAGGGTAGCCAAGACATCCATATGGTGGTCAAGCTGTCTCAGCTTTTGGACACGAGCGCATCGCTCCTGCTTTTGCTACTCCGCGGGTTCCTCGAACTTGGGGAACACGGGGGTGGGAGCGGGCAGCCCAGTTCCCGGCACGATTGGGGTGGCAATTGCTCTGAACAGCCGCGCGTCGCCTTCCGGCTGGCCGAGCGCGTCCAGGAGCTTGGCCGTGGCGTTCGGCATCACCGGCTGGGCCAGGATGGCCACAATCCGCAGCACCTCCAGCGTCACGTACAGCACGGTGTTCATGCGTTCGACGTCGGTCTTCCGCAGCACCCAGGGCGCCTGCTCGGCGAAGTAGGCGTTGGTGTGGTGCAGCACACCCCAGAGGGCTTCGAGGGCGCGGCTGAATTCCTGCTTGTCGAAGGCGGCGCGGGCCGCCTCCAGCAGCCCATTGGCCTGGGCCAGGATGGCGTCGTCCTCCGCGGTGAACGCACCGGGCGTGGGCACGGAGGCGGCGCAGTTCTTGGCCACCATGGACAGCGAACGCTGGGCCAGGTTGCCGAAGTTGTTGGCCAGGTCGGAGTTCATCCGGCCCACGATGGCCTCGTGGTTGTAGCTGCCGTCCGCCCCGAACGGGACCTCGCGCAGGAAGAAGAACCGCACCTGGTCCAGGCCGTAGCGGGCAACGAAGTCCGCCGGGGCCACTACGTTGCCCAGGGACTTGGACATCTTGACCCCGTTGTTGTGCAGGAACCCGTGGATCATGACGCGCTTGGGCAGTTCAAGCCCGGCGCTCATCAGGAAGGCGGGCCAGTAGATGGCGTGGAACCGTGAAATGTCCTTGCCGATGATGTGGACGTCGGCAGGCCAGTACTTCCGGAACTTCTCCGAGTCCACGTCCGGGTAGCCCACACCGGTGAGGTAGTTGGTCAGCGCATCCACCCAGACGTACATCACGTGCTTGTCGTTGCCCGGGACAGGGACGCCCCAGTCGAAGGTGGTGCGGCTGATGGACAGGTCCTCCAGGCCACGCTTGACGAAGCTGATCACCTCGTTGAACCGGTACTGCGGGGCGCCGAACTCGGGGTGGGACTCGTAGAGGGCCAGCAGCTTGTCCTGGTAGGCGGACAGCCGGAAGAAGTAGCTCTCCTCCGCCGTCCAAGTCACCTCGGTGTCCGTCTCTTTCGAGTAGCGCACGCCGTCGTCCTTCACCACCGTCTCGTCCTCGGCGTAGAACGCCTCGTCCCGGACGGAATACCAGCCCTCGTACTTGTCGAGGTAGATGTCGCCGTTGGCTTCCATCTTCTTCCAGATGGCCTGCGACGCAGCGTAGTGGTCGGCGTCCGTGGTGCGGATGAACCGGTCGTAGCTGATGCCCAGGGCGGAGTGCGCCGCCTGGTAAATTCCGGCGTTCCGGTCCACCAACTCCTTGGGCGTGATGCCTTCCTTTTCCGCCGTCTGGGCAATCTTCATGCCGTGCTCGTCGGTGCCGGTCAGGAACATCACGTCATAGCCGTCCAGCCGCTTGAAGCGCGCCATGGCGTCGGTGGCAATGTACTCGTAAGCGTGTCCAATGTGCGGCACGCCGTTGGGGTAGGTGATGGCCGTGGTGATGTAGAACGGCGTTTTCTCTGGAGCAGTCACGGTTGGACGGTTACCTTCGGTGCGGTGGAGTGGGCTAGATCAGTTCTGTCAGGGTATCGCTCAGGCGGACCAGTTCGTGGTCGTGTGAGGCCACCAGGACGGCGATCCCGTCCGAGGTGGTGTCCTTCAGGATGCTGATGATGCGGTTGGCGGAGGCACGGTCCAGCGAGGCGGTGGGCTCGTCCACCACCAGCACCCTGGTGCCCAGGATCAGTGCGCGGGCGATGGCCACGCGCTGCCGTTCGCCGCCGGACAGCTGGGCAGGACGGTGCCGCATGCGCCGGCCCAGGCCCACCAGGTCCAGCAGGTCCTTGGCCATGTCGCGGCGCTGGTCCACCTCGCCGTCCGGGACGGCAGGCAGGAGCACGTTCTCCAGGGCGCTCATTCCGTCGATCAGTGCACCGCCTTGGTCGACGTAGCCGATGAGGGCACGACGGCGGTCGGCGATTTCGTCGTCGCCCATGCTTTCGAGGGAATCGCCTTCCCAGAAGACGCGGCCCGACGTGGGCAGGGTAAGCCCGGCGCCGACAGTCAGGATGCTGGTTTTGCCGGAGCCGCTTCGGCCGGCAACGCAGTGCATCTCGCCCGCGTGCAGGGTCAGGTCGAAGCCCTCCACCACGCTCACGGCCTCGGCGCCGCCCTTGCCGCCGCCATAGCGGATGGTGATGTCGCGCATCTCCAGCGGGGTGGCATGGTCGGCCGACTTGACGATGGTGTTGGCCCGGGTCTGCAGGGGGACCTCGTTGGAGCCGCTCCTGCGGCTCCGCTGGACGTTCGTCGGGTTTGTCATTGGACCACTTTCGTTGCAATCGGTATCCAGCAAATTACAGCCACAAGCCCGGCTATGGCAGCCCAGATGGCTGCATAGGGGGCCAGCAGCAGGCCAATGCCAAGGGCGCCCAGCACGCCCAGTGGCAGGGCCACGGTTCCCACCAGCGCATTTTCGAACAACCGGACCTGGCGGAGCATGTCCGGGTTCCAGCCCATGGCCTGCAGGATGCCCAGGTACTGCCGCTTGGCATTGAGCTCGAACCGGCCGGTGACCAGGGTCAGCACCAGGCCCACGGCCACGCCCGCAAGCGCCAGCAGGATGCTGGGCAGCGTCACGCTGGCTGCGGCCAGGCCGCTGAGGGCGCTGGCGCCGGCTGCCCGCGGGATGTCGATCAGCAGTGCGATCAGCCCGCCGACTGCGGCACCGAAGACGCCGACGGCGACAGCCAGGGACAGGGTGTTGAACTTGTTGGTGCTCAGCTGCCGGTTGGCGAAAGTCAGCGGGGAATCGACCTGGATGAGCCGTTCGTCATGCTGCGGCTCCTGGTCGATCACATCGCGGTGGCGCAGTTGCTGGGCGGCAAAGAAGGCCGCGGCGCAGTACAGCACCAGGACGGCGGCACACACCAAAGCGGTGGCAAGGCTCCAGCTCAGCAGGGTGAGCACGAGCCCGGCGGCGGCGAGCAGCACGGCTCCCACGCCGAATTCCTCAAGCACCCAGCTGCGGATCCGCCGCTGTGTCCAGCCCATGGCCCGCAAAGTGCCCGCTTCGCTGCGGCGCTTCCGGATGTAGCTGACGGTCGATGCACCGGTCAGCAGGGCTGCCCCGCACAGTGTCAGGAAGAGCAGGGTGGTGTTGGTTCCGGACAATGCTCCTGTGACGGCCTCGGCCGCGTTCTGCCGGACCCAGGACTGCTGGACGGTGCCCAGCGCCGATTCCTTGCCCGCTCCGTCCTTGGAGTAGCCGGGGACGAAGATGCTGGTGTCCTCGCGGGCCGAACCGGCCACTACGGTCGCGTCCAGGCCCATGTCCCGGATCTCGGCGGCGAGCTTCTCCACCTCGGGCTGGGCGTCCTTCCAGCTGCCCGGTGCCTTGGCCCGGACGCGGACGGCGTCGATGACGGCCGCGTTCTGCTTGTAGCCACGTGCTGCGGCGAGTCCGTAGTAGTCGGTGATGGCACCGGCGGACTGGCTGGCGAGTCCCGTCGCGCTCAGCGACGGCTTCAGTTGGGCTTCGGGAACGTCCTTCCCGGCAGCGTCCTTGACCAGGGTGAACGGGGTGGGGTCGTACCCGCCCAGCGGAAGCTTGTTGACATCGCCCGAGGCCGCCTCTACGGCAGCGGGGTCGAATGTGCCGTAGACCATGGGCAGTGGCTGCGCAGCCTGCTGCTGGCCGGTGGGCAGGTTGTCACGGTAGGACCGCTCGTCCACCGGGTTGCGCTGGGTCTGGTCAACGGGTGCGCCGTTGGACGCCTTGTCCGGCAGGCGGTTGACGGTGACCCATTCGCCCGGCACAGCCGTCTTGTCCACGGCCCCGTTGGAGGCGGTGCCGCCGTCGGTGTACTTCGGGGCGCCGGCGAAATTGGTGCTCCACCTGGCCGGCGTGTAGAGGCCCGGGTTGAAGTTGCCGTTGGCGCCCAGCAGCGAGGAATGGTCGGTCGAACCCGGCCACGACAGCGTGAACGGATCCTTGGAGACGAACGGCAGGTAGTCCTTGCCAAGGGACTTCGAAACGGTCCCGACGTCCTTGACCACCTTGCCGGCGTCGTCAATTTCCTCGATCTTGACGTTGTACTTCAGGTCCAGCGAAGTACCGGAACGGACGATCAGCGGGACGGCCTGGGAGGCGCTGGTCAGCTGTCCGGTGCGCTTTGCCTGCTGGTACTGGGTCATCAGGGGCGCCCAGTACTTGAGCTTGACGCCCAGGAAGTCGGGGCCTTCCTTGAGCTGGTCCATGCTGATGCCGCTGGTGAAGAGGCCTTCCAGGTAGCGGCCCACGGCGCCGGCGCCGCGGGCGTCGGCGGGCGGCGCCTTTTCCAGCGGAGCCAGGAAGTCGCCGGCCGAGCCAAGCAGGGACCGTTCGGCGGCGGGGTCAACGGCCACCACGGATTCAGTGACCTCAGGGGCAAGCGGGAGTGCCACCGAGAGGTTGAAGAGGTTGTGCTCCGAGCCGCCGGCCGGGGCGGGGAACTTGATGCCGGTCTCCCCCGCGGGTGCGGCGATGCGGATGCTGCTGCCGCCGGCCGCCTTCTCCTCCACGAGCTTGGCCTTGCCCAGCGTTCCTTCGGCGGTGGTCTTGAACAGCGTCTGTTCGGAGCTGCCGTCGGAGCTGACGGCGCTGGCCGTGAGACGGTACTTCTTTGCCGAGTCCGTCAGCACGGATTCGGCTGCGGGCCACTTGTCCGGGGCGGTGGCGCCCGCTGCTTGGTCGGACGTGGCGGTGCCGGCCAGGCCGGCGTTGTAGCCCAGGTAGTCCATGGCGTCCAACCGGGGCGTCTCAAGGTTCTGGGTGACGCGCGAGACCAGGCTGATCGGGGCGGCGACAGAGGTGCCGGACAGCTTCCGGATGGAGTCCAGCTGGTCGAAGCCGATGCCGCCGGCGCCGTTGGCGATCTCCGGCTGCAGGAGTGCCCCGGAGGGAGCCTTGGCCTGGACCAGGATGTCGTAGAGCCCCCTTGAGTTTTCATCGACCGTCCGGTGGAGCGCAGCCTGTGACTGGCTTTGGACGAGGACCGACAAGCACATGGCTGCGATCAAGATGGCCGCGGTCAACAGCAGCACCCTGCTTCTGATGAACCTCTGGACGGCGTTCATGGAACTCCCTGAAACCTGGATTGCGTGCGCACACGTCCATCCGCCCGGGCAGACGTGGACAATGACGGACGGATGTGCAAAAGGTATTGGCCGGTCTGCCGGCTACGGTCCTGAATCAGGACCTAGCCATTGTAAGCAGACCGGCCAATCATATGTGGCTCCGTTTGGGCGTGCCCTTGCGGAGGAGGAGCGGCTTCGGCGTTTCGGCCGGTGTGTCGCGCTGGTCCTGCGGCGCTAGTCTTCCAGATCCACTTCCCGGACCATTTCAGCGCCGATCCCGGCCTTGATGGCGTCCAGCACCTGCTGGGGCACGGAGCTGTCGATGGTCAGCAGCGCCAGGACCTGGCCGCCCTCGTTGGAGCGCGCCACCTGCATGCCGGCAATGTTGATGTTGTTCATGCCCAGGATGTGGCCGATGGTTCCGATGACGCCGGGACGGTCGGTGTAGGCAACCACCACCAGGTGCTCGCTGATGGGGATCTCGACCTCGAAGCCGTTGATGCCCACCAGCTTCTCGATCTGCTTGGGTCCGGTCAGGGTGCCGGACACGGAGATCTGGCTGCCGTCGCTGAGGGCGCCGCGCAGGGTCAGCACGTTGCGGTAGGACTCGGTGTCCGGGGTGGTGATCAGGCGGACGTTGATGCCGCGCTGCTCGGCGATGACCGGAGCGTTGACGTAGGACACCTGCTCGGTCACGACGTCGGCGAAAATGCCCTTCAGCGCCGCCAGCTCCAGGACTTTGACGTCGAGGGTGGAGATCTCTCCGGCCACTTCCACGTCGAACTGGGTCAGGGATGCGTGGGTAAGCGCGGTGAAGATGCGCCCCAGCTTCTCGATCAGGGGGATGCCCGGGCGGACGTCCGGGGCAATGACGCCGCCGGCGACGTTGACCGCGTCCGGGACCAGCTCGCCGGCGAGGGCCAGGCGGACCGATTTGGCCACGGAGACGCCGGCCTTTTCCTGGGCTTCGTCCGTGGAGGCGCCCAGGTGCGGGGTGACCACGACGTTGTCGAGCTTGAAGAACGGCAGGTCGGTGCTGGGCTCCTTGGCAAAGACGTCAACGCCGGCACCGGCGATTTCGCCGTCCTGCAGTGCGGTGAAGAGTGCTTCCTCGTCCACCAGCCCGCCGCGGGCCACGTTCACCACATAGGCGGTCTTCTTCATCTTCTTGAAGGCGTCGGCGCCCAGCATGCCCACCGTCTCCGGTGTCTTGGGCATGTGGATGGTGATGAAGTCGGACTGGGCCAGCAGCTCGTCCAGGGTGACCAGCTGAACGCCCAGCTGCGCTGCGCGGGCCGAAGTGATGTAGGGGTCGTAGGCCAGGATCTTGGTGTCGAAGCCCTTGAGCCGGGCTGCCACCAGGGCGCCGATGCGGCCAAGGCCGATGATGCCGATCTTCTTTTCGAACAGTTCAATGCCGGTGTACTTGGAGCGCTTCCATTCGCCGTCCTTGAGGGCGGCGCTGGCCTGCGGAATGTGGCGGGCCAGGCTGAGGATGTGGCCCACAGTGAGCTCCGCGGCGGAAACGATGTTGGACGTCGGGGCGTTGACCACCATCACGCCGGCCTGGGTGGCGGCCTTGATGTCCACGTTGTCCAGGCCGACGCCGGCGCGGGCGATGACCTTGAGGTTCTTGGCCGCGGCAATCGCTTCGGCGTCCACCTGGGTGGCGGAGCGGACCAGGATGGCGTCTACGTCACTGATCGCCGAGAGCAGCTGGGAACGGTCGGCGCCGTCGGTCTGGCGGATTTCAAAGTCCGGGCCGAGGGCCTCGACGGTGGCGGGGGAAAGTTCTTCGGCGAGCAGTACTACGGGTTTTGACACGGCTGATCCTCTGCGTTGCAGTCCTGGGGATGGAAACAAGTCTAGGCCGACGGAAAGGCCGGGCTCACATTGTTAAGTGTGAGCCCGGCCTCACCGGTGGCGTTCTATATGGTTGGGCGGCCAGCTTTAGCGGGCAGCGGAACCTTCCACGTAGTCGACGTCCTGCTGCTGCCAGGAGAACAGGGAGCGCAGTTCGCGGCCCACAGCCTCGATGGGGTGCTGCTCTGCCTTGGCGCGCAGTTCCTTGAACTCCACGCCGCCATTGTCCTGGTCCTCGATGAAGCGCTTGGCGAAAGCGCCGGACTGGATGTCGGCCAGGACGGCCTTCATGTTTTCCTTCACCTCGGGGGTGATGACGCGCGGACCGGAGACGTAGTCGCCGTACTCGGCGGTGTCGGAAACACTCCAGCGCTGCTTGGCAATGCCGCCTTCCCACATGAGGTCAACGATGAGCTTGAGCTCGTGGAGGACCTCGAAGTAGGCGATCTGCGGCTGGTAGCCGGCTTCGGTCAGGGTTTCGAAGCCGTACTGGACCAGCTGGGACACGCCACCGCAGAGGACAGCCTGCTCGCCGAAGAGGTCGGTTTCGGTCTCTTCGGTGAAGGTGGTCTTGATGACGCCGGCGCGGGTGCCGCCGATGGCCTTGGCGTAGGACTTGGCCAGCTCCCAGGCGGAACCGGTGGCGTCCTGCTCGACGGCGATGATGTCCGGGATGCCGCGGCCGGCTTCGAATTCGCGGCGCACGGTGTGGCCGGGAGCCTTCGGCGCGACGAGGATGACGTCAACGCCTTCCGGTGCCTGGATGTAGCCGAAGCGGATGTTGAAGCCGTGGGCGAATGCGAGGGCCTTGCCCGGCTTCAGGTTGTCCTTGATGGAGTCGTTGTAGATCGAGCGCTGGTGCTGGTCCGGCGCGAGGATCATAATGACGTCGGCCCATTCGGCGGCGTCGGCAACGTTCTTGACCTGGAAGCCGGCGTCCTCGGCCTTGGCGATGGACTTGGAGCCTTCCTTCAGCGCGATGACGACCTCGACGCCGGAATCGCGCAGGTTGAGCGCGTGGGCGTGGCCCTGGGAACCGTAGCCAACGATGGCAACCTTGCGGCCCTGGATGATCGAGAGATCGGCGTCGTCGTCGTAGAACATTTCAGTCACTTGCGTAACTCCTCTTGAGTGGTGTGTAGATAGTGGTCTTGCGGTGCTGCGGTTACGGGCGCGGGTGCCGCCGCGGGCTTGACGCCTAGGCGGAGCGGAGCGCCCGGTCACTCATGGAGCGGGATCCCCGTCCAACGGCCAGGGTGCCGGACTGCACAATTTCGCGGATGCCGAAGGGCTCCAGCACTGAAAGCAGGGCTGTGAGTTTTTCGGGATGGCCGGTGGCCTCAATGACGACGGAGTCGGTGGATACGTCAACCACTGAGGCGCGGAACAGGTCTGCGGCCTGGGTTACCTGCAGGCGTGTTGCGGCATCCGCACGTACCTTGACCAGGATGTGGTCGCGCTGTACGGAAGATTCGGGGGTGAGCTCAACGATCTTGATGACGTTGACCAACTTGTTGAGCTGCTTGGTGACCTGCTCGATGAGGTCGCCGTCGGCGTCGACCACCACGGTCATGCGGGAAACACCCGGAACTTCGGTGGGGCCAACGGCCAGGGAGTTGATGTTGAAGGCGCGGCGGGCGAACAGGCTGGCCACGCGGGTCAGGACGCCGGGCTTGTCCTCAACCAGGACGGAAAGTGTATGGCGGGTCATGCTCAGTCTTCCTCTTCCCATTCCGGGGTCATGTTGCGGGCAACCTGGATCTGGTCGTTGCTCACGCCGGCGGGCACCATCGGCCACACCATGGAGTTGGGGCTCACCACGAAATCGATGACCACGGGACGGTCGTTGATCTCGAGGGCCTTCTGGATGGTGGCGTCGATGTCTTCTTCGCGTTCAACGCGGAAGGAAGCGCAGCCGTAGGCCTCCCCCAGCTTGACGAAGTCCGGGATGCGGACGGTGTCATGGCCGGTGTTGAGGTCGGTGTTGGAGTAGCGGCCCTCGTAGAACAGGGTCTGCCACTGCCGCACCATGCCCAGGGAGGAGTTGTTGATAACAGCAACCTTGATGGGGATGTTGTTGATGGCGCAGGTGGCCAGCTCCTGGTTGGTCATCTGGAAGCAGCCGTCGCCATCGATGGCCCAGACCACACGGTCCGGCTCGCCCACCTTGGCGCCCATGGCCGCCGGGACGGCGTAGCCCATGGTTCCGGCGCCACCGGAGTTCAGCCAGGCGTGCGGGCGCTCGTACTTGATGAACTGCGCGGCCCACATCTGGTGCTGGCCAACGCCCGCCACGTACACGCCCTCGGGACCGGTCAGCTCGCCGATCCGCTTGATGACCTTCTGCGGGGCGATCAGGCCGTCGTCCGGCTCGGTCCAGCCCAGCGGGTAGGTTTCCTTGAGGTTGTTGAGGAACGCCCACCACGTGGTGAGGTCCGGGGTGCCCGATGCCTCGAATTGGCTGCGCACGGCCTCGGTCAGCTCCGGGATGATCTCCTTGACGGACCCCACGATGGGCACATCAGCGGTGCGGTTCTTGGAGATTTCGGCGGGGTCGATGTCAGCGTGGATGACCTTGGCATTCGGCGCAAAGGTCTTCAGCACGCCGGTGACGCGGTCGTCGAAGCGGGCACCGAGGGTGATCAGCAGGTCGGACTGCTGCAGGGCCGTGACGGCGGAAACGCTGCCGTGCATGCCGGGCATGCCCACGTGCTGCGGGTGCGAATCCGGGAACGCGCCCTTGGCCATCAGGGTGGTCACCACGGGTGCGCCGGTTGCTTCGGCGAGGGCGAACAGTTCGGCCGAGGCGTGGGCTTTGACCACGCCGCCGCCCACGTACAGGACCGGTTTGGTCGAAGCGGCAATGAGCTTCGCAGCTTCCCGCACCTGCTTGTTGTGGCCGCGGGTCACCGGGCGGTAGCCGGGCAGGTCGATCTTTGGCGGCCAGGAAAAGGTCATCTGGCCCACCTGGGCGTCCTTTGCGACGTCCACGAGAACGGGGCCGGGACGGCCCGTGGAGGCCAGGTGGAAGGCTTCGGCCATCACGTGCGGGATGTCGTTGGGGTCGGTCACCAGGAAGGAGTGCTTGGTGATGGGCATCGTGATGCCCACGATGTCTGCTTCCTGGAAGGCATCGGTGCCGATGACGCCGCTGGATACCTGGCCGGTGATGGCCACCAGGGGAACGGAGTCCATATGGGCATCCATGATGGCGGTGACGAGGTTGGTGGCACCGGGTCCGGAGGTGGCGATGCAGACGCCCACCCGCCCGGTGACCATGGCGTAGCCTTGCGCGGCGTGGCCGGCTCCCTGTTCGTGACGGACCAGCACGTGGTTCATGGTGGAGGCCATCAAGGGGTCGTAGGTGGGCAGGATCGCGCCACCAGGCAAACCGAAAATGTCGTCGACGCCGAGTTCTTCGAGCGAGCGGACGATTGCTTGCGAGCCGGTCATCACCGTCGGGGGTACGACGTTGTTCGGCCCAAGGACAGGAGAGACGGCAGCAAGGTCGGCGACGACGGCGGCATGGTCAGCCGTCCGGTCGGCGCGTTCCGGAGCCTTGGCGGCTCCAGCGGACTTGGTGGCCATCAGCGAGGGGCTGATGGGCGATCCTTTGCTCATCGGACTCTTCCTTGTGGATCTTCTCTGGTTTTGGAACTGGTAAAGCGGTGGGAATAAAAAAACCCCTCGGCCTGGCGGCGTTTGAGGGGTTTGCGCGTGACGGTTCGTTACCAGGGGGCTAATGTGCCACGCGCTTGCTAAGGACGACGACGGTGCCGGCGGTAACGAAAGTCATGCGTTCAGTTTTCCCTCTTGGCAAGATGGGTGTCAACGAGAGACAACCCTATCTCACCATGTGGACGTCATTGTCCACGGAATGACCCTACCCCAAACTTCCGGCGCGAGCGCCGTTAGCCCGGGGCCCCTCGGGTCACCCCTTATTAAGCCCTGCCGCCTCAAGCGGGCAAGTTCCCGACGGGCGGCCTGAGGACCTAAAATCAGCCGGTCCAGGCGCCCTGGCTCGCGCTGTGCACCAGCTTGGCGTACTTTGCGAGCACGCCCTTGGTGTACCTGGCAGGCAGCGGCTCCCAGCCCACCTTGCGGGCCTCGAGCTCCGCTTCGTCCACCAGCAGGTCGAAGGTGCGTGCGGCGATGTCCACCCGGATCCTGTCCCCGTCCTTCACGAAGGCGATAGGGCCGCCGTCGACCGCTTCCGGCGCAACGTGCCCGATGCACAGGCCCGTGGTGCCGCCGGAGAACCGACCGTCGGTGAGGAGCAGGACGTCCTTGCCCAGGCCGGCACCCTTGATGGCGCCGGTAATCGCAAGCATTTCGCGCATGCCCGGGCCGCCCTTGGGACCTTCATAACGGATCACCACGACATCACCGGCGTGGATCTGGCCGTTGTCGAGGGCGTCCAGCGCGCCCTGTTCGCGCTCGAAGACCCGGGCTGTTCCTTCGAAGACATCAGCGTCGAATCCGGCGCTCTTGACCACGGCGCCTTCGGGAGCCATGGAACCGTGCAGGATGGTGATGCCGCCCGTCTTGTGGATGGGGTTGTCCAGGGCGCGCAGGATCTTGCCGTCGACGTCCGGCGGGTTGATGGCGGCGAGGTTTTCCGCGACCGTCTTGCCCGTGACGGTGAGGCAGTCGCCGTGCAGCAGGCCGGCGTCGAGCAGTGCCTTCATGATCACCGGCACGCCGCCGATGCGGTCCACGTCGGTCATGACGTACCGTCCGAAGGGCTTGAGGTCGCCCAGGTGCGGAATCCTGTCCCCGACGCGGTTGAAGTCGTCGAGGGTCAGTTCCACCTCGGCTTCGCGGGCGATGGCCAGCAGGTGCAGGACGGCATTGGTGGAGCCGCCGAAGGCCATGGTGACGGCAATGGCGTTCTCAAAGGCTTCCCGCGTCATGATGTCGCGGGCGGTGATGCCCAGACGCAGCAGGTTAACCACCGCTTCGCCGGACTTGCGGGCGAATTCATCACGACGGCGGTCTGCCGAGGGAGGGGCTGCGGAGCCGGGGAGGGACATGCCCAGGGCCTCGCCGATGCAGGCCATCGTATTGGCCGTGTACATGCCGCCGCAGGCGCCTTCGCCCGGGCAGATGGCCTTTTCAATGCGGGTCAGGTCCTCCATGCTCATCTTGCCCGCCGCGCAGGCGCCGACGGCTTCGAATGCGTCGATGAGGGTGACTTCCTTTTCGGAACCGTCCTCGAGCTTGACCCAGCCGGGCATGATGGACCCCGCGTAGAGGAAGACGCTGGCAAGGTTTAGCCGGGCCGCAGCCATCAGCATGCCTGGCAGGGACTTGTCACAGCCGGCCAGCAGGACGGAACCGTCGATCCGCTCGGCCTGCATCACGGTCTCGACGGAGTCGGCGATGACTTCGCGCGAGACCAGGGAGAAGTGCATGCCTTCGTGGCCCATGGAGATGCCGTCGGACACGGAAATCGTGCCGAACTGCATGGGAAAGCCACCGCCTGCGTGGACGCCTTCCTTGGCGCCCTGGGCAAGCCGGTTAAGGGAAAGGTTGCAGGGGGTGATCTCATTCCACGAGCTCGCGACACCCACCTGGGGCTTGGCGAAGTCGTCATCACCCATGCCGACGGCCCGGAACATGCCCCGCGCGGGGGCTGCGTGGATTCCGTCAGTTACGACGCGGCTGCGGGGCTTGATGTCAGGCTTGGTATCGGTTGCGAACCGGCTCTCACTCATACGGGAAAGTCTAGGGCTCGGGCAGTGGCGGAAACGACAGCGGCGGCCACATTTTCGCGAAAACGCGGCGGATCGGTGCCCAACTAGTGGACGTTCGTCTCATATTTCGAGACGAAGGTTGTTTCCAGCCCGCCCGCTTGCCCGGCGGCAGCGGCGGCCGGCACGTGTATCACTGCTCCGCGCGGCGTCTCTGGACAGCGGTGGTGACCCGACGTAGCGTCGGGGCAGGACACCTATACACCTTGGACCGAAAGGCCTGCAATGGACATTATTTTCTGGATCATCCTCATCGTCATCGTCGCCGCCATCATTCTGTGGCTGCTGAACCGCAACAGAAAAGCCAACCCGCCCGGCGGACCGTCAGCCGGAGCCGGGACAGGCGGGACCCGGACCGACGGGGCCCTTGGGGGCGGCAGCGCCGCGGCGTCCGCCCAGGCCGCTGGAACCACCGGCATCCCCACTGCAGCGGGATTCGGCCGGCCGGCTGAACCGGCAGCCCCTACAACAGCCCAGGAGCCGGCGGACTCCGCGGCCACGTCCACGCCTGAAACGGCGGCAGGCGCCGCAGGATCCGCGGACCGCGCCACGGCCAGCGAGGGCACTTCGGGCAGCAGCGCCGGGCGGGAAGAACACCGGCGCCAGGACGAGGCCGCTGACCTTGCCGCCGACAAGGCGGAGTGGGAAACCCAGTGGTCCGAGGCCGGGACCGGATCCCGCTCCGGCTCCTCCACCACAAGCGGGACGGCAACGCCGCCCTCCTCCCCAGGTACCACCGGCCCGGAAACGCCCGCACGTCAGGGTGCAGCGGCAGAGGCTCCCGCAGCCCAGCCCTCCCCCGCCACGGCACGCCCCGTGCACCATGACGAATACACGGCGCCCCACGCCCCCACGCTTCCGGGCGCGGAAACGGCAGCTGTGGAAAGCGTGGACGACGGCGGCACACCGGCTGCCGGACCCGCCGGCGGGCAGGCACCCCAGCACCGGGCAGACACCTCCGGCTCAGCAGGCCCACAGGGCGGGGCTGCTGAGCCAACCTCCTCCGGCGCGGCCCCAGGCGGCACCGGCGCGGCGGAAACGCTGGAACGAGCACATTCTTCCGCACTGGTAGAGAACGGGGCCGACCACCAGCCCTCCGGCCAGGGGCAGGAATCGACAAGCACCCCAGGGCAGTACACGGCCGTCCCGGAACCTTCCGGACACCTCGCAGCCGACGAGCCCTACGGTGCCGGCTCAGCAGCACCGGGTCCCGACGGGAGCGGCCCCGAGGACTACACGGTCAAGGGTGACGCCTCCGCGATGGTCTACTACGAAGAAGGACACCCCGACTATGAGCAGGCCACGGCGGAAGTCTGGTTTGAATCCGCTGCCCACGCCGAGGCCGCAGGCTTCCGCACCCCCCGGCGCAAGCGGCTCTAGCAGGACAAAGGCCCGTCGCTTTGCGGCGGGCCTTTCCTGGCTGGTGACCTGCCTTGTGGTGGCTGCCTGTACAGGACCCCCGGCGCCGGGGCCTGCCACAAGCCCCGCCGGCACCGGCACTCCGGCGGGAACCGCCGTCGTCCCCACTCCACCTGGTGCGCCCGCTCCTGCGCCGGCAGTCCAAGAGCGCCTTGACGTGGAGCTGGACACACCCTGGGCTGCCGTCTTCCTCCCGGACGGCACAGCCGTCATCTCCGAGCGCGGTACAGCACTGCTGAAAGCCGTTCGGGACGGGAAGGCCACTGCCATCGGGAAGGTCCCTGGCGTGGTGGCCGGCGGCGAAGGCGGCCTCCTGGGCCTGGCGCTCTCCCCGCGCTTTGCCTCGGACCGCTACCTGTACGCATACCTGACCGGCCAGGAGGACAACCGAATTGTCCGGCTTGTCCTCGACAGTGCTCCCGACGGCTCCCCAGTACTTGGCCAACCCCAAACGGTGTTCCCGGGAATACCCAAAGCCAGCACCCACAACGGCGGCAGGATCCGCTTCGGTCCAGACGGGTTCCTCTATGTGGGCACCGGCGACGCCCAGCGCCGCGACCAACCCCAGGACCGCAATGCCTTGGGCGGGAAGATACTTCGGCTCACGCCCGAGGGCGGTCCCGCACCGGGCAATCCGTTCGGCAACGCCGTCTACAGCCTGGGCCACCGCAACGTGCAGGGCCTGGCCTGGGACAGCGCCGGCAGGCTGTGGGCCAGCGAGTTCGGACCGGATGTGGACGACGAACTGAACCTGATCCTGCCGGGTGCCAACTACGGCTGGCCTGAAGTCACCGGCGCACCTCACCGCTCCGGCTTCCAGGACGCAAAGGTCGTATGGCCCTCCACCCGCGAGTCCTCCCCCAGTGGGCTGGAAATCGTTGATGGCGTCGCCTACCTGGGAGCCCTCCGTGGCGAGAGGTTATGGGTGGTGCCGCTGTCGGGGACAGAAGCAGGAGTTCCTGTGGCCTATTTCACATGGCAGTACGGGCGGATCCGGGACGTAATCCGCGCTCCGGAGGGTGGCTTTTGGTTGCTGACGAACAACGAAAACCCTGATTTCGTGCTGGTTTTGGGGCCTTCGAGGTGACACGGAGACCTCCGGCGGGGCCGATTTCACTTGCACCAAAAGTTCGTGTAGAGTTTCATGTCGTTGCGGAGATCAACGGGAAAGAAAAAGCCCGAAGATGGAAGCAAAGAAGATGCACCTCTAGCTCAATTGGCAGAGCAATTGACTCTTAATCAATGGGTTCCGGGTTCAAGTCCCGGGGGGTGCACCACTGGGAAAACAGCCCCGGTTTGTGGAAACACAAACCGGGGCTGTTTTGTTTTGCCCGCCCCCTTATCGATTGCTGAGTACCTGTCGTTTTCACGCCTCAGAACGACAACTACGGAGCAATCGATGGTGGTGGGGTGGAAAAGTACGACGGCGGGCGGCTGCGGGGCACAAAAAAGCGCGGCCCGGTCATTGAGACCAGGTCCGCGCTTAGGCTGCCGAATGCGGCAGCGGCTACTTTGCCATGTTGTCCATCAGGGCTCCGGCGTTGCTGGGGGTGGTGGAGAACTGGCTGGCGAGTTCACGCACGACGGCTTTGAGTTCCTGGCGCAGCAGCTCAGGGTCGATCGACGCCGATGCCAGCACTGAACGCTCCATCTCCACGGCCTGGGCAACCGCTTCCTTGCCCTGCTCGGTCAGCGACACCACATGGCTCCTGCGGTCCGAGGTGCTGCGAACCCTGGCGATGTGGCCGTGGGACTCAAGCCGGCTGAGCGTCTTGCCCATGGTCTGGGCCTGGACGCGGACGTATTGGGCTAGTTGGGCCTGGGTCATGGGTCCCTGCGCGGCAAGGACTTCGATGGCGATAACACCGGCGTGGGTGAGTCCGATGGCGCCAAGTTTTTCGTTCCATGAGTGTTCGACGAGGCGCGCAGCAGTGGACAGAAGGCGCCCTGTGGGCCAGTGATCCATATCAGGCATAGCAGCAAGTATAACCAAGTGCCGATTAGCACTCGCTCCACCTGCTTACTAGGCTGTTGTGTCCCGCCCGCAACAAGGAGAAAAACAATGGCTGAAAGACTCGTTACCGGCGACAATGCACCCGCTTTCACGCTGCAGGATTCAACCGGCAAGGACGTCAGCCTGGCCCCCCGGCCGGGACGCTCCACCATTGTCTACTTCTACCCGGCCGCCTCCACTCCCGGCTGCACCAAGGAGGCTTGCGATTTCCGCGACAGCCTGGCGTCCCTGCAGGCCGCCGGCTTCGATGTCCTGGGTATCTCACCCGACCCCGTTGAAAAGCTCGCAAAGTTTGTTGAGAAAGAGTCCCTGACGTTTCCGCTGCTCTCCGATGCGGACCACGCGGTGGCCGAGGCATACGGCGCCTGGGGCGAAAAGAAGAACTACGGCAAGACCTACGAGGGCCTGATCCGGTCCACCATCGTGGTGGATCCGGAAGGAAAGGTGGCCCTGGCCCAGTACAACGTGCGGGCCACGGGCCACGTGGCGAAGCTAAGGCGGGACCTCAACCTGGACGCCTGACCCGGCCCCGGCTGCCCCGGCCACCGCCGGGGCGACGCTACAATGGGATCTGTCATCCGCCGTCGTACTTTTGACACGACCGATGACGCGCGCGAGTGGTGAAATTGGCAGACACGCAGGATTTAGGTTCCTGTGCCTTCGGGCGTGGGGGTTCAAGTCCCCCCTTGCGCACCTGAGGAATCCCCCGGCCCCGGCCGGGGGATTCCTGCGTTAAGCAGCCGCCGGTTTTGCGCCGGTTCCTGCTTCGATTCGAAAAACTCCAAAGATCCACCCATCCGCCGCTGCCCATCGGCCGAATAGCCATTGAGACACCAGCCAAGGGCAGGTGCTTACCGCAAGGCAGACCGCATGCCGACAGCACGATGTCGGACCGCGGCAGGCAAACGATCAAGGAGAACTGAAATGCAGACCTTTAAGCGCACCACTTTCACCGTCGCAGGCGTTGCAGCGGCCGCTCTGCTCAGCCTCACCGCATGCGGCGGCTCGGGCAGCACCTCAGGATCCTCGGCGTCGTCGGCGCCGATGTCATCCGCCCCCAGCTCCAGCATGGCATCCCCGTCCAGCTCCGCCATGGCGTCCCCCTCCGCCAGCTCCTCGGCCGGCATGATGGACCCGGCAGCCAACCTGGTTGGGCCCGGCTGCGCCGCCTATGCCAAGCAGGTTCCCACCGGTGCAGGCTCGGTGGAGGGCATGGCCCTTGACCCGGTGGCCGTGGCAGCGTCCAACAACCCCATCCTGACCACCCTGACTGCGGCGGTCTCCGGCAAGCTGAACCCGAAGGTCAACCTGGTGGACACCCTCAACGGTGGCGAATTCACCGTCTTCGCTCCGGTGGACGACGCCTTCAAGAAGATCGATCCCGCCACGATCGAGACCCTGAAGACGGACGATGCCCTGCTGAGCAAGATCCTGACCTACCACGTGGTCCCCGGCCAGATCACCCCTGACAAGATCGCCGGCACCCATGCCACGGTCCAGGGTGGTTCAGTGACTGTGACCGGCAGCGGTGACAACCTCAAGGTGGACAACGCCAACGTGATCTGCGGTGGCGTCAAGACCAAGAACGCAACGGTCTACCTGGTCGACTCGGTCCTCATGCCCAAGTAAGCCCCCTTACGGCCCCCCAACACCAGGCCGGGTCCGCTGGCAACAGCGGACCCGGCTTTGGCGCGCCGGGTGTCCTTCCGGGACCGGCTCCGGCTCGTGTCCCCTAGACTGGATCCCGGCCCGCACGCGGCGGAGCCGGCAGCATCCAGAGGTGATAAACGAGTGCCCAGCAGTACTTCGCGGCGTACGGTCATCAAGGCCGGTGCCGTCCTCATGGCGCTGGGCGTGACGTCATGCACAGGCATGCCGTCACCCTCCCCCACCTCCGGCACGCCCAGCACCAAGGCTGCAGAACCTGCAGCAACCTTCAACTTCGGTACGGCCGCCCAGCCCCTGGGCCTGGACCCGGCGCTGTCCAACGACGTGGAGTCGCAGCGGATCACCCGGCAGATCTTCGAAGGCCTGGTGGGCGTGGACCAGACCACCGGCAAGCCCACCCCGCTGCTGGCCACCGAGTGGAATGAGTCCAACGACGGCCGAACCTACACGTTCAAACTCCGCACGGGAGTCACCTTCCAGGACGGCACCCCCTTCAACGCCGACGCCGTCTGCACCAACTTCAACCGCTGGTTCAATTTCCCCGTGGCACTGCGGAAGCAGGCACCGGGCAGTTCCTTCAAGGGCGTGTTCAAGGCACACTCGGACGAGCCCGGCCTCTCCATCTTCAAGAGCTGCACGGCGCCTGCCCCGGACACCGTGCAGATCGACCTCACCCAGCGCTTCACCGCGTTCCTCCAGGCACTGACACTGCCGGCTTTTGCCATCGCATCGCCTGCGGCCCTTGCGTCCGGAAAGGCCGATGTCCTGGACCAGAACCGCGGCGGCCAGGCCATGTCAGCATTCGCCACAAAACCCGTGGGCACGGGCCCCTTCACCCTCGCTGCCTGGGGCAATGACAACGTGACCCTGTCCAGCAACCGGAACTACTGGGGCGACCGCGGGCAGATCGCCACCATCAACTTCCTGGCCTACAACCACCCGCAGACCCGGCTCCAGGCGCTGCTGGATGGCACGATCGACGGCTACGACGCCGTGACCGTCGGCAACTTCGACCAGCTGGTGAAGCGCGGCAAGCAAATTGTCCAGCGCGACCCGTTCTCGGTGATGTATGTGGGCATGAACCAGGACATCCCGGTACTCCAGAACCAGAAGATCCGGCAGGCGGTGGAGCTTGCCATCGACAAGGAAACCCTGATCCGGAAGTTCTTCATCGACAACACCGCCAAGGCCACACAGTTCGTCCCGCCCAAGATCAGCGGCTTCAACAACGAAGCTCCGGCACTGGGCCACGACCCGGTAAGGGCCAAGGACTATCTGAAGGAAGGGGGGTACGCGGGCGAGGAACTGAAGTTCTACTACCCCCTGAACGTCACCCGGCCGTACCTGCCCACCCCCGAGAAGGTCTACGCCGAACTCAGCCGCCAGCTCACCGCCGTCGGCTTCAACATCCGGCCCGTCCCGGTGGACTGGTCCGACGGGTACCTGCAGAAGGTCCAGTCCGCCGGCGACCACGCATTCCACATCCTCGGCTGGAACGGCTCCTACTCGGACGCGGACAACTTCGTGGGCCCGCTTTTCGGGGAGAAAAACGGCGAGTTCGGGTACCAGGATCCACAGGTCTTTTCCAAGATCAACCGCGCCCGTGGACTGCCCGACGGCAAGGAGCGGGATGACCTTTATCACACCATCAATGCCCAGATAGCGGCGACCGTACCGGCCGTTCCCGTCGCCTTCCCCATTTCCGCGCTGGCCCTCTCGGACCGGGTGCAGAGCTACCCGGCATCCCCGGTCTTAAACGAAGTTTTTACCAAGGTCCAGCTGAAGTCTTGACGGGCCGGGCCAATTTCAGTATGCGGCCCGCGCGGGGATATTCTGTGACAGCCAGAGCCGCTGCAATCGGAGACTGATCGTGACCTTCATTTCCAAGACCCCACACGCCGACGTTGTCCTGATAGGCGGCGGCATCATGAGCGCCACGCTGGGGGCATTCCTCAAGCAGCTGGAGCCGGACTGGACCATCTCCCTGTTCGAGCGGCTGGACCAGCCGGGGCTCGAAAGCTCGGATCCCTGGAACAACGCAGGAACGGGCCACGCCGCCCTCTGCGAGCTCAACTACTCCCCCGCAGCCAAGGACGGCTCGGTCAACCCCGCCAAAGCACTGCTCATCAACGAACAGTTCCAGCTCTCCCGCCAGTTCTGGTCCCACCTGGTGGACAACAACCTCATCGGGTCACCCAAGGGCTTCATCAACACGGTCCCGCACATGAGCTTCGTGATCGGCGAGGACCACAGCCGGTTCCTGAAGACCCGCTACGAGGCACTCAAGCCGCACACCCTGTTCCGGAGCATGGAGTTCTCCGAGGACCACGCGCAGATCGCCAAGTGGGCCCCGCTGATCGTCAAGGGGCGCGACCCCCAGCAGCGCATCGCCGCCACCCGCGCAGCCGAGGGTACCGACGTGGACTTCGGCGCGCTGACCCGCGAACTGATCACCTACATGGGGAACAACGGCGTCGAGATCAACTACGGCCACGACGTCACCGGCATCACCCGCGCGTCCGACGGCGGCTGGGACCTGACGCTGAAGCACCCCAAGTCCGGAGAACACGGCAAGATCCACGCCAAGTTCGTCTTCGTCGGCGCCGGCGGCGGTGCCCTGCACCTGCTCCAGGCCTCCGGCATCCCCGAGAGCAAGGGCTACGGCGGATTCCCCGTCTCCGGCCAGTTCTTCCGCTGCACCGATGAGGCCATCGCCGCCCAGCACAGCGCCAAGGTGTACGGCCAGGCATCGGTGGGCGCTCCCCCCATGTCCATTCCGCACCTGGACACCCGCTATGTCAACGGCAAGCGCTCCCTCCTGTTCGGACCGTACGCGGGCTTCTCCACCAACTTCCTCAAGAACGGTTCCTACCTGGACCTGCCCCTGTCCATCCGCCCGGGCAACATCATCCCGATGCTTGCCGTAGCGAAGGACAACATGGACCTCACCGCGTACCTGGTGAAGGAAGTGGTTAAAAAGCACGACCAGAAGGTTGAAGCGCTTCGCGAGTACTACCCGGAGGCAAAGGGCGGGGATTGGGAACTCATCACCGCCGGCCAGCGTGTACAGATCATCAAGAAAGACCCGCAAAAGGGCGGCATCCTTCAGTTCGGAACCGAAGTGATCGCCGGCCGCGACGGCTCCATCGGCGCGCTCCTGGGCGCTTCGCCCGGAGCCTCGACCGCTGTCCCCATCATGATCGAGCTGCTCCAGAAGACGTTCCCCCGGAACTTCAAGGGCTGGCAGTCCAAGCTCAAGGACATGATGCCCGGCTACGGGGTGAAGCTGGATGAGAATCCGGACCTCGCCGCGGAGCTGGAACGGGCCACGGCCAAGTCCCTCCAGCTGGAGAGCGTTTCCGCCAGCCACTGACCCTGCCGGGGCCAGTGGCTGGCACCCCCAGGGCATGTACCAGTCACTTAGACCCCCAGGAGACCACCCATGTTCCGGCTGGCACAGCTTTCCCTGGCGAACCGGGCCCTGATCGCGCTGATCACCGTCTTCGCCTCGGTCTTCGGCGTGATCACGATGTCATCGCTGAAGCAGGAGCTCATCCCCTCAATTGAGTTCCCGCAGATCACGGTGCTCAGCTCCATGCCGGGCGCATCCCCCGAAGTGGTGGACAAGCAGGTCAGCGGCCCGCTCGAGAAGGCGCTGAACGGTGTGGAGGGGCTGGAATCCACCTCCTCCACGTCGCGCACCGGCGTCTCCCAGATCACCATGGTGTTCACCTACGGATCGAACCTGGACCGGGCCCGGAACCAGATCGACCGGGCCATCTCGAACGCAAAGCGGACCCTGCCCAGCGACGTCCAGCCGCAGGCCATCGCCGGCAGCATCAGCGACTTCCCCATCGTCTTCCTGGCCGTCTCCTCGGACAAGCCGCTCAGCGACCTGAACGCGGACCTGCAGCGCCTCAGCGTGCCCCGGCTGCAGAAGATCGACGGTGTCCGCAGCGCCGATGTGACCGGTGGCGCCACCCAGCACATCGAGATCCTCCCCCGGGCTGACGCCATGGCGGCGGCAGGGACAACCCTCACCGCCATCCGGGATGCCCTGTCCAACAACGGCGCGCTGATTCCTGCGGGCACCCTCGAGGACCAGGGCAAGACCCTCTCGCTGCAGATCGGCAGCCCGGTGGATTCCCTGGATGCCATCAAGGCGCTGCCCTTGGCCGGCGCCAAAAATGCCGCGACCATCGGCTCGGTGGCCGACGTCTCGATCAAGGACGACGAACGCACCTCCATCACCCGCACCAACGGGGCAGAGACCCTGGCTGTCTCCGTCACCAAGAAGCCCGAGGGCGACACGGTGGCAATTTCGCACGCGGTGCGTGACTCGCTGAACGAGCTGGAAGCGGAACTGGGCTCCAACGCCAAGTTCACCCCCGTCTTCGACCAGGCACCCTTCATCGAAAAGTCCATCAAGGACCTCACCACCGAAGGCCTGCTGGGTCTCGGGTTCGCCGTCGCGGTCATCCTGCTGTTCCTGATGTCCGCCCGCTCCACGCTGGTCACGGCAGTGTCCATCCCGTTGTCCCTGCTGATCACCTTTATCGGGCTGTCGGGCACAGGCTACTCCCTGAACATCCTGACGCTGGGCGCGCTGACCATCGCGATCGGCCGCGTGGTGGACGACTCGATCGTGGTCATCGAAAATATCAAGCGGCACCTTAGCTACGGTGAGGAAAAGTCGACGGCGATCCTCACCGCCATCCGGGAGGTGGCCGGCGCCATCACGGCGTCCACCCTGACCACGGTGGCGGTCTTCCTGCCCATCGCCTTCGTCGGCGAGCTTGCCGGCGAGCTGTTCCGGCCGTTTGCCCTGACGGTGACCATGGCGCTGCTGGCCTCGCTGCTGGTTTCCCTCACCATCGTTCCGGTGCTCGCCTACTGGTTCCTCAAAAACCCCAAGACCGGCTGGGCGCCCGCAGGTTCCGCGGACGCCCGGCGGATCGCGGAAGAGGCGAAGGCAAAGGCCCACGACGCCGAACAGCGCAGCCGCCTGCAGCGCGGCTACCTTCCCATCCTTCGGTCAACCCAGAAGCACCCGGTCATCACCCTGGTTGCCGCTGTCCTGGTACTCGGTGCCACCGCTGCCATGACCCCGCTGCTGGCCACAAACCTGCTGGGCAGTTCCGGGCAGAACAGCCTGACGGTCCGCCAGGTGCTGCCGGCCGGAACGAGCCTCGCGGACACGAGTGCCGCCGCCATCCGCCTCGAGGAGGTGCTGCGCGGCATCGACGGCATCAAGGACGTCCAGGTGACCTCGGGCAACGCCCAGGCCGGCTTCGCTGCCCTCACCTCCACTGGATCCTCCAACTCCACCTTCACCGTGGTCACGGATGAAAAGGCCGACCAGGAACGGCTCCAGGACACCGTGCGCTCGGAGCTTGCCAAGGTGCCCGACGCCGGCAAGGTCTCCGTAGGCACCCAGCAGGGCGGCTTCGGCACCTCCTCCACCGTGGACATCACCCTGAAGGCTGCCACCAGCGGCGACCTGCGGGCCGCCAGCGACACCATGGTCGCCGCCATGACCGGAGTGCCCGGCACCAGCGAAGTGGCCAGCAACCTTGCCGCCAGCAACCCCGTGGTACAGGTCAAGGTGGACCGGGCCAAAGCCACGGCCGCCGGCCTGAACGAGGAACAGGTGGCCGGGGTCCTGGCATCCACCATCAGCCCCATCCCGGCCGGGACCGTGCGGATCGACACCAACGACTTCCCCGTCCGGATCGGCCAGGGCACCAAGTTCACCAGCATTGACGCGGTCCGGAACATCCCGTTGCCTGCCGGCGGCCGTCCGGTGACGCTGGGCAGCATCGCCACCGTGGAGCAGGTGGACGTCCCCGTCTCCATCACCGCCAGCAACGGTGAGCGCACCGCCAAGGTGTCCATCACGCCGTCGGGCTCCAACCTGGGCGCCGTGAACGGCGAAGTCCAGAAGCGCCTGGCCGATGTCCAGCTGCCGCCGGGGGTCACCGCCACGATCGGAGGCGCCACCACCCAGCAGGCCGAATCCTTCCGGCAGCTGGGCCTGGCCCTGCTGGCCGCCATCGCCATTGTGTACGTGATCATGGTGGCCACCTTCAAGTCCCTCATCCAGCCGCTGATCCTGCTGGTCTCGGTTCCGTTCGCGGCCACCGGTGCCGTGGCCCTGCTCCTGCTCACCGGAGTGCCCCTGGGACTGCCGTCACTGATCGGCATGCTGATGCTGGTGGGCATCGTGGTCACCAACGCGATCGTGCTGATCGACCTGATCAACCAGTACCGTCAGCCGCGCGACGGCCGGCCCGGCATGAACGTGGCGGATGCCATCACCAACGGAGCAAGGCAACGCCTGCGGCCCATCCTGATGACGGCGCTGGCCACCGTGTTCGCCCTGACCCCCATGGCCTTGGGCCTCACCGGCGGTGGCGGCTTCATCTCGCAGCCGCTGGCGGTGGTGGTCATCGGCGGCCTGGTGTCCTCCACCGCCCTGACCCTGATCCTGGTCCCCGTGCTGTACCGCCTGGTGGAGGGGCGGCGGGAGAAGAAGGCACTGCTGAAGGACCTGCAGGCCCGTCCGGAGGCCAGCGTGAAGACGGGCCCGGGTTCCGACGTCGACGCGGAGTTCCGGGACTGGACCACCGGCCAGGTTCCCAAGGTCAGCGGCCGCCGCGCGGCCCCCGGCGGCGCCGAATAGGGCCCCGTCCCGCCAAGGCATGCCCGTACCGCCCTGCGGTGCGGGCATCGCTCTTTAACAAAGGATCCGATGCTGGACCTGGGCCGGGAATAATCACCGCCGCTTGGCGTTACAGAAGGCGATAGATGCAAATGCATCTAAATTGGTCTAGAGTGGAACCAAGCCAGCAAGTCCAGGAACGGAAAGGCATTGTCATGCAGATCGGTGTTTTCAGCGTCAGCGACATCACCACGGACCCCACCACGGGCCGCACCCCCACCGAGCACGAACGTATCAAGGCCTCGGTGGCCATCGCCAAAAAGGTCGAGGAAATCGGCATGGATGTCTACGCCCTGGGCGAGCACCATAACCGGCCCTTCTTCTCCTCCTCCCCCACCACCACCCTGGCCTATATCGCAGCACAGACCGAGCGGATCATCCTCTCCACGGCCACCACGCTGATCACCACGAACGACCCCGTGAAGATCGCCGAGGACTTCGCCATGCTCCAGCACCTCGCGGACGGGCGCGTGGACCTGGTCCTGGGCCGCGGCAACACCGCCCCCGTGTACCCCTGGTTCGGCAAGAACATCCAGGACGGCGTGGAGTTGGCCATCGAAAACTACAGCCTCCTGCGCAAGCTCTGGGATGAGGACACCGTCAACTGGTCCGGCAAGTTCCGCACCCCGCTGCAGAACTTCACCTCGACGCCCCGGCCGCTGGACGGCGTGGCGCCCTTCGTATGGCACGGTTCCATCCGCACCCCGCAGATTGCCGAGGTTGCGGCCTACTTTGGTGACGGTTTCTTCGCCAACAACATCTTCTGGCCCAAGGAGCACTACCAGCAGCTGATCGGCCTGTACCGCGAGCGGTACGAACACTACGGCCACGGCAAGGCGGACCAGGCCATTGTGGGCCTCGGGGGCCAGTTCTTTATGCGGAAGAACTCCCAGGACGCCGTGAAGGAATTCCGGCCGTACTTCGACAACGCCCCCGTCTACGGCCACGGGCCGTCCCTGGAGGACTTCACCTCGCAGACCCCGCTGACCGTGGGCAGCCCCCAGGAGGTCATCGAAAAGACCCTGACGTTCCGCGAGTACTTCGGTGACTACCAGCGCCAGCTGTTCCTGATCGACCATGCCGGCCTGCCGCTGAAAACCGTGCTGGAACAGCTGGACCTGTTCGGCGAGGAAGTCCTGCCCGTCCTGCGCAAGGAGTACGCGGCCCTCAAGCCCGCACACGTCCCGGAGCCGCCCACCCACGCCGGCCGCGTGGCGGCCCTGCTGGCATCGCAGGATGCCGCAGAAGCCACCTCGGAGGCGTAATGGCCGCGGGAGGAACGGAATCACCGGTGCGGCTTGCGGCCGAAGCCTGGGAATCACTGTTCCGGGCCCAGGTTGCCGTGATGCGGAAGCTGCAGTCCGCACCGGCATTCCGGAAGGTGGCACTCAATGAGTACGACGTCCTGTTTACGCTCTCCCGCTGCCCGTCCGGCTGGCTGCGGCTAAACGAGCTCAACGACAACGTCCTGTTGAGCCAGTCCAGCCTGAGCAGGCTGGTGGAGCGGCTCGAAAAGCGGGGGCTGGTAGCCAGGATGCCCGCGCCGGAGGACGGCCGGGGCGTACTGCTGAAGCTGACCGACGAAGGGCGGGAGCTGCAGAAGGAGATCGGCCGCGAGCACGTGCGGGACATCTCGGCGCTGGTGGGTCCCGCCCTGACGGCCGCCGAGCAAAAGGAACTGATGCGGCTTACGGACAAACTGCGGAACTCTCTGGGGCCTCTGCCGCGGAAGCGCTAGCCGAGCTGGACCAGCCGGGCGGGATCCTCGGCCGGCAGGTCACCGTTGACCACCGCGGTGACGCGCAGCTGGTTCAGCACCAGGCTGCCGCTCACCGTGGACAGGAAGGCCGTGTCCGACGAGTCGCGGCCGGCAGTGATGCGCAGCATCGACTCCCGCGGGGCCAGCCCCGTGGGGTCGATGATGTGCCAGGCGCCCTCCACATAGGCTTCCGCCACGGCATGGAAATCCATGGGATTCAGGCCGGGGGCGTAGACGGCCGCCAAGCGGGCGGGGATGTCCTTGGAACGGAGCAGCGCGATGGCGAGGTGGGCGAAGTCCCGGCAGACACCACGCCTGCTGAGCAGGGTTTCCACCGCACCGTCGGTGCCGCGGGAGGAGCCGCTGATGTACCGCAGTTCACCGTTGACCCAGTTGCGGACGGCGTGGACCAGGTCCGCGCCCTGAACGCCCTCGAACTCGGCGTACGACGTGGGCAGGAGCCGGTCCGATTCGGCGTAGCGGCTTGGCCGCACGTACCGGATCCGGTCTGCCAGGCTGGCCTCTTCCGGCACGCCCCGCCCGGTCACCGTGGCGGAGTATTCCACCGTGACATCGGTGGGCTCGGCGAACTCCATGTAGTGGAACCGGCCGCCGTGGTGGTCCGAAACATCCGTGAGCGGAACGTCCGCTCCGCCTGCAGTCACGGACAGTGATTCCTCGAATGACGAGTAGCCGCTGTTCCTCGCTACGGCGATGGCCATGGCCACCTTGGTGTTGGCGATGGTCCTGAAAACCAGGCGTGCGGAAACAGAGCGTTCCATGTCTCTCCAGGGGTGTTGGGGGCGGACGGAAAGTCGCCTGCCCCGGCACCTGGTAAGTGCGGGCAGCGGGACTAGTTCTTGACCTTCAGCGACATTAGCATCCGCTGCACGTTGGCGAAGTCACTGCTCTCGTTGACGTACTGTGCGGCCTGGCCCAGGGTGTCGAAGGCCTTGGCCGGAGCCACCTTCTCGTCCGGAGCGAAGGCCTTAAGCGCCACCAGGTCGCCGAAGGAGTAGTCTCCCTTGCCTGCGGGGCCGCGCACCACATTTCGCAGCTCGCAGGCCTTCCCGTCCGCTCCGCCCACCAGGTTGGTGATGCCATAGGAGCCGAAGTAGCGGTAGCCCTGGATCACCCGGTAGACCATCCGCGGCGGGATGGTTCCCTCCCCGCCCTGCGCGGCGAGCTCGAAGGGTACGCTGCTGATCACCGTATACGGGTGCTTTGCGCTGTCCGGGCAGTCACCGGACGACGGCGGGAGTCCCGTTCTGAGCGCGGCAACGAATGTTCCGTCGGGCTTCTTCACGTCAACCTTCAGGCCGCCGGGAAGGACGCCCTCCTCCGGTGGTACGGACTGGGCGATCCAGTCCGCCGGCAGGTCGAAGCTGACTGTCTTGGCGGAATCGGAGAACGTCTTCCAGGCAGCGGCGGTGGCAGCGCCCTGCGGCCCGGCAGACGTTGCGGAGGTGGATGAGGGGCTGCTGCCGCTTGCTCCGGGTGCCGCTTCCTGCGTTGGGCTGCCCGGCGTCGCCGCCCCGTTCGCAGCCGCTCCCGATGATGCCGGCTGCGCTGTCCAGCCAGGACTTCCGGCCGGTGTCCCGGAGCAGGCCGCCAGCAGGATTGCGGCGGCAACAAGTGATGCGCCGGAAAGAAGGGTGGACGCTGCCTTGCCTGTCATGAAAGCCAGCCTAGCGGCGCTCCGTCCGCTTCCCTGCGCATACGCGGGGGTGTTTTTCGCATTGCTGGCGCCCCCCTCCGCCAACCACCTGGGCAGCCCCCAGCCCTGGCACCTGCCCGGCGTGCCGCCGTCGGACATTTACCACCCCGGGCTGGGACTAGGCTGGAAGCTATGGCGGAAGAGCAGAACGGCGCAGCTGAAGACAATCCCGCGGACACCTCCGCCCTGAACATGTCCGCCGTGGACGTCGCCGACTGGCGTCTGCGGACCTTTGCGCTGTACGACGCCGTCCGCCGGATCTCCGCGGAGAGCCCGTCCGAGGCGCACTCATACTGGCGCCACCAGCGGGACCTGATGTTCGCCACGCACCCCGCATCCGCGCTGACTGCCGCGGACAAGGCACGGTTCTCCGGCCTGAAGACTGCCGACTACGATCCCATCTACCGCTTCCACGTCCCGTTGACCAAGGAAGGCGCCGGCCGGGAATTGAGCGTGGACACGGGGACCGACGGCGTGGTCCACCTTGTCCGTCTGGGCACCTTCGATCTTCCGGAAATGGGCCAGCTGGGGGTATGGAAGATCCACGGCTACGGCGGCGGCATCTTCGTTCCGTTCCGGGATGCCACGGCCGGGCAGCCGGGCGGAAGTTACGGGGCCGGCCGCTACCTGCTGGACACCATCAAGGGTGCCTTCCACGGTGTCAACGGCAGCGGTCCCGACGCCACCTTCGTCCTGGACTTCAATTTCGCCTACAACCCATCCTGCGCCTACAACGAGGCATGGGCCTGTCCCCTGCCCGGACCGTCCAACCGGCTGGCAGTGGACATCCCCGTGGGCGAGCTGTACTGACCTGTGGCGGGTCTTTCCCTGCGCCCTGCGCGCCATCCGTCCGCGTTCACGGCCTGCTGCACTGACCATGCTGCGGGTGCGGCCGCGTGAGGGAGGAAACGTCAGCACCCCCAGGACCGGAGACCACCACCCGGCGCCTTCCCGCCACCAGGCACTACCGGGGGATCCTGCGCTTTCCGGTCGTCCGCCAGCTGATCCGGTTCTCCGGTGTAGGCGTCATCTGCACGGCCGCATCCCTGGGGATCTACGCGCTGCTGCGGCCCTGGCTTGGCGCCCAGCTGGCCAACGCGGTGGCGCTGATCCTCACATCCCTGCTGAACACGGCACTGAACCGGCGGCTGACCTTCAAGATCGCGGGCCAGCAACGCCGCACGCGGGATCACCTCAACGGCCTGGTGGTGATCGGCGTGGCCCTGGTAATCACCGGCAGCAGCCTGGGCGTACTGCACTGGTTCAACCCGGCCGCCACGGTAGGGGACGAACTCGTGGCCACCACGCTGTCCGGGTTCCTGGCCACGGCGGTGCGGTTCAGCATGCTGCGGCACTGGATCTTCCGCCGGGCACGGCACCGCTGATTGCACGGCACCGCTGACCCGGAGGCCGGGACGGTCAGGAGCGCTGGCCCGTGCCCAGGGTCTTGACGCTGCCGACTGCCGCCTGGACGGCAACCGCTGCAGCGTCCAGGTCCTCCTGCGTCACTGAAGCATCGAAACTGAATCGGACAGCGGTCTGGGCCACCTCGGCGGAAATCCCCATGGCGGTGAGTACGGGCGACGGCGCATCGGACCCGGCAGCGCAGGCCGAGCCGCTGGAGCAGACCACGCCGCGCCGTTCCAGTTCCAGGAGAACCGACTCACCGCTGGTTCCGGGAAAGCAGAACGAGGCCACCGACGGGAGGCGTTCCGAGTGGTGGCCGGTGAGGACGGCGTCGGGCACTCCTGCCAGCACGGCGCCGATGAACCCGTCACGCAGTGCTTCCACCCGTGCCTGCTGCTCCGCTTGGCGGTCCTGGGCAAGCGTGAGGGCAGTAGCCAGCCCCACCGCCCCTGCCACATTTTCGGTGCCGGAACGGCGGCCCCGCTCCTGGCCGCCGCCGTGGATGACCGGTTCCAGCCGGGTGCGGCTCCGGACAAACAGTGCGCCGCAGCCTTTCGGTGCGCCGAGCTTGTGCCCGGAGATGCTCATGGCGTCCACGCCCAGGAATCTGGTGTCCAGCGGCAGCCATCCGGCGGCCTGGACGGCGTCGGTATGGAACGGGATGCCCCGGACATGGGCGAGTTCCGTTAGCGCGGGGATGGGCTGGACGGTTCCCACCTCGTTGTTGGCGTACATGATGCTCACCAGGGCGGTTTCCGGACGCAACACGGCTGCCAAGGCCTCCGGCGTGACACGGCCGGCGGCGTCCACCGGCACCACGTCCACGGTAAAGCCGTGGAAGCGTTCCAGGTACCGCGCGGATTCCTCCACGGCAGGATGCTCGACGGCGCTGATCACCACCCGGTCCAGCTGCGGGTTTTTCGCCTGCCGGGCCAGGGCGATTCCCTTGACGGCCAGGTTGTCCGCCTCGGTACCGCCGGAGGTAAACACCACCTCGCCCTGCCGGCAGCCAAGGACCCCCGCCACGGTTGACCGCGCCCCCGCAAGCGCCGCGGCGGCCGACTCACCGAGGGTGTGGTGGCTGGACGGGTTCCCGAACCCGCCGGTGAGGTGGGGCCACATGGCGTCCAGCACTTCCCGGCGGACGGGGGTGGTGGCGGCGGCGTCAAGGAAGATCACGGCAGCCTCACCCGGCGGTCAATTCAACGTCAAGGCCCAGATCGAGGGCGGCCACAGTGTGGGTGAGCGCGCCCACGGAGATGACATCCACGCCTGCCGCGGCAATGGCGGCAACCGTGTTCAGGTTGACGTTGCCGCTGGCTTCCACGCGGGCACGTCCGGCCACGAGCGCAACGCCGTCCTTCAGCTCCGGCACCGAAAAGTTGTCCAGCATGATGGTGTCCACTCCCGCGGCCAGCACGGGTTCGATCTGGTCCATGCGGTCCACTTCCACCTCAAAGTGCGTGGTGTGGCCCAGCTGCGCCTTGGCCGCCAGCAGAAGCTCCGTGAGCTTTGCAGGGTCTCCCCCGGTCATCACAGCGAGGTGGTTGTCCTTGGCCAGGACGGCGTCGGAGAGGCTGTAGCGGTGGTTTGCTCCGCCGCCGCACCTGACCGCGAGGCGTTCCAGGATGCGCAGGCCGGGGGTAGTTTTGCGGGTGTCGGTGATGCGGGCCCTTGTGCCCTCGGTGAGCCGCACGAACTCTGCAGTCTTCGTGGCGATGGCGGACATCCGCTGGACCAGGTTCAGCGCCACCCGCTCTGCCATCAGTACAGAGCGTGCGGCGCCGCTGACCCGGGCGAGGTGCGTGCCGGCGTCGAACCTTTCTCCGTCCGCCACCAGGAGCTCCACCCGGGTGTCGGGGTCCACCAGCTGCATGGCGTCGCGGAACACGGTGGCGCCACTAAGGACACCGGGGACACGGGCGTTGAGGACGGCAGTGGCACGGGCATGCGTCGGTATAAGCAACTGCGAGGTGATGTCGCCGCCTGGCGCATCCTCGGCGAAGGCCCGTTCGAGGATCTCCCGGACGGGGGCCGACGGGAGCGTGAGGTCCAGTGCCGGACGCGCGGCGGCAGCGAGGTCGATCACGGCGGATTCAGTCATGGAGCAGGCTCGCTTTCAGGCGCGGAGGGTAGGAAGGTTCAGTCTGGTCGGGGCCGTCATCGCGGTAGTGCGCCCCCAGGGATTCACGGCGGTTGAGGGCAGCGGCCACAAGCAGCCGCGCAGCCAGCAAAAGGTTTCGGTCCTCAAGAACCCCAGGGTCAACAGGGGAGGGGTCAGCAGAGGAGAGCGGACGGACGACGCCGGCCCACCGGTCGAGCGTGGCAGCCGCCTCAAGCAGCAGCCCCCCTGAGCGCAGCACCCCGGCATGCGACGTCATGAGGGAACGGAGCGCCTCCCGTGAGAAAGGTTCCCCGGCTTCCCCTCCCCCACCGAAGCTGGACGGCCAACTCCCGCGGGTTAGGTCCAGTCCGTCCGTCGCGCCTTCCAAAGAAGCAGGGACGGTGACGGGCGCACTCGTGTTTCGCGGCAGGGACGCGGAAGCGTTTGGTAGCTCCGGAGGTCCCGAAAGCGCCGTTGTTGCGTGAGCGGCCGCACCGGCCGCCGAGCTTGCGAGGCGATCGCCGGTGCGAGTCGCGAGTGCAGGCGCCGAGGGACTTGCGGAGCTGCCCTGCAGGAAAGATTCAACAGCGCGGCGGCCGAAGACGAGTCCCTCGAGGAGGGAGTTGCTGGCCAGCCTGTTTGCCCCCTGGACGCCCGTGCAGGCAGCTTCCCCGGCGGCGTAGAGGCCGGGAACGGTGGTGCGGGCGGAGAGGTCGGTGCGTACCCCGCCCATCCAGTAGTGGGCGGCGGGGGCGACGGGGACCAGTTCGCGGGTCCAGTCGATGCCGGCGTCGAGGGTCTTGCGGGTGAGGGTGGGGAACCGCTGCTGCAGGAAGCCTTCCCCCCTGGCCTGCTCGATGACGCGGGCGTCGAGGTAGACGTGGCCTGTGGGGTCGCCGAGCTTGGCCAGGTGGAGGGCGATGCTGCGGGAGACGACATCGCGGGGCGCCAGCTCGGCATCGGGGTGGTAGGCCTGCATGAAGCGGCGGCCGCCGGAGTCACACAGGATGGCGCCTTCGCCGCGCACCGCTTCGGAGATGAGCAGCGGGCCGTCCAACCGGTCAGGGCGGGCGGTGGCGGAGCTGACCAGGCAGGTGGGGTGGAACTGGAAGAATTCCAGGTCTGCGGTGGCTGCCCCGGCGCGGACGGCGAGCGCCAGTCCGTCGGCGGTGGCCACGGCGGGGTTGGTGGTTTGGGCGAACAGCTGGCCCGCTCCCCCGGTGGCGAGCAGGACGGCGTCCGCGTCCAGCCTGCTGGTCCGGCCGTCCTGCAGGTACTCCAGTCCGGTCACCCTTCCGCGGTGGGTGACGAGGGAGGTGGCGCGGGCATGTGCGAGGAGGGTGAGCTTTCCTTCGTCCCGCCGGGACAGCACTGCCTGGATCAGCGCGCCGGCGACCCGCGCACCCGTGGCGTCTCCCCCTGCATGCAGGATGCGCGGGGCACTGTGGGCCGCTTCGAGCCCAAGGGCCGGGCCGCCGTCGTTCGTTGCTTCAGCCTGCGTTGCCCCCGCCTGCCCTGCATCGAAGGCGACCCCGTAGCGCTGGAGGCCCTCGATATCGCGGCGAGCTTCCGTGCACATCAGCCGGACGGCGGCTTCGTTGCAGTGTCCCGCACCGGCACGGAGCGTGTCCGCGATGTGCGCAGCCACGGTGTCCCCGGGCGCGGGCGTGGCCAGTACAGCGGAAATGCCGCCCTGCGCGTACCAGGTGTTGCTCTGGTCCAGCGCGCCTTTGGTCAGGAGCACCACGTCAGCGCCGGCATCGGCGGCGAGGAGCGCTGCGTACAGGCCGGCGATGCCGCTTCCGATGACAGCGAGGCGGCTTGCCATCAGGGCCTCGCCGCGAGCATGCGTTCGAGCGCAATCCTGGCGTTGGCCTGTACCTCGTCGTCAACTGTGATGCGGTTGACCACGCGGCCGGCCACCAGTTCCTCCAGCACCCAGGCCAGGTAGCCGGGGTGGATGCGGTACATGGTGGAGCATGGGCAGATCACCGGGTCCAGGCAGAAAATGGTGTGCTGCGGGTACTCGGCGGCAAGCCGGTTCACCATGTTGATCTCGGTGCCGATGGCGAACGTGGTGGGCTCGGTGGCGGCGGCGATGGCCTTCTTGATGAAGTCCGTGGAACCCGCGGAATCCGCTGCGTCCACCACCTCCATGGGGCACTCGGGGTGGACGATGACCTGGACGCCGGGGAACTCCGCCCGGGCCTTCTGGATCTGCGCCACGCTGAAGCGCTTGTGCACGGAGCAGAACCCGTGCCAGAGGATCACCCGGGAGCCCAACAGCGCCTGTTCGTCATTGCCGCCCAGGTCCTTGCGCGGGTTCCACATGGGCATCTGCTCCAGCGGCACACCCATGGCCTTGGCGGTATTGCGTCCAAGGTGCTGGTCCGGGAAGAACAGCACGCGCTGGGCCCGCTGGAAGGCCCACTCCAGCACCGTTTTCGCGTTGGAGGAGGTACAGACAATGCCGCCGTGTTCGCCGCAGAACGCCTTGAGGGCTGCGGAGGAATTCATGTAGGTGACGGGGATGACCGGAACCCGGCCTTCGGCGTCGGGCTCTGTCCCGAAGATGTCTTCGAGCTGCTCCCAGCATTCCTCCACCGAGTCCGAGTCCGCCATGTCGGCCATGGAACAGCCGGCGGCGAGGTTGGGCAGGATCACGGCCTGCTCCGGTGTGGAGAGAATGTCTGCCGTTTCAGCCATGAAGTGGACGCCGCAGAAGATAATCGCCTCCGCGTCCGGGCGGGTGAGCGCGGCGTTGGCCAACTGGAAGGAGTCGCCCACGAAGTCCGCGTACTGGATGACTTCATCCCGCTGGTAGAAGTGGCCCAGGATCACCGCCCGGTCTCCCAGGGCGGCCTTGGCAGCTTTGATGCGCTCCCCGAGCTCGACCTCGCTGGCCAGCTTGTACTCTTCCGGCAGCTGGCCCTGGCGCGGTGTGGTGGCCGGTGCCGGATCGGCGCTGGATGCACCCGGGCCATAGGCCGGGACCCCTGCGAGCGCCTCGGCCAGGTCGTAATCCCACGGGCCCTTGGCCAGCGCCGGGCTGCAGGTGCTGCGTTCAGCGGCTGCGCCTTTTTCGGCCTGTTCGCGCGTGATCAGCTGGATTGCCGTGTTGACGCTGCTCATGGTGTGCTCCTGTTGTCTGGGTCAAGGCCTGGCCGGCCGGTAAAGCGGTAGAGGCGTGGCGGGCGGTGCTTGCCGCCCTGGAGGTATTCCCCGGTTTCTTCGATTTCCGGGGTGGCTTTGAGTTGCCGCCGGAAGTTGGCGGGATCCAGTTGGCGGTCGAGGACGGCTTCGTAGACTTCGCGGACCTGGGCCAGTGTGAAGTATTCCCCCAGCAGGTGGTACGCCACCGAGCCGTACGCCAGCTTGTTGCGCAGGCGCCAGAGCGCGTAGTCCACGATGGCGTTGTGGTCGAAGGCCAGCTCGCCCAGGCGGTCCGCGCGGAACCACTTCACGTTTTCGGACTCGTCCGCGAGCGCTGCTTCCGTGGGCTGGACCAGGGCCCAGTAGACGATGGAGACCACGCGCTGGGTGGGTGAACGGTGGAGGCCGCCGAAGGCGTACAGCTGCTCAAGGTAGCTCGGTGCAAGGCCAGTGGTTTCCCGCAGATTCCTGGCGGCGGCGTCCTGGAGTGACTCGTCGTGGCTGAGCGGGCCTCCCGGGAGGGCCCACAACCCCTTGAACGGTTCCCGGATGCGGCGCACCAGGGGAAGCCACAGGGTGGGACGGCCAGAGGTGGCGCTGGGCCGGAGGGCGAAGATCACCGTGGAGATGGCCAACGACGGCGGCGCGGCCTGCCGCTCGGAAACATTAGCCGAGCTGTAGTACACCCGTCCCACCGCCTTCCGTCATCCTCGACTGCCCGCTTTGGAGGCGGTCATCGCTAGTTATGGTCATCTTGACCAAAACTAATTCTACGGCCGGGCGTCCCCGAAAGGGAAATGTTTCTGCCCGCACATTTCCAAGCCACCCCGGGCATGGAGCCTTCACATCAGGTGCCGGCCGCGCTTGGACTGCTGCAACGGGCGCGGGCCGCCGGCTGCGGACTTCGCCCTCCGGTTTCCGGGCAGCCTTTCAGAAGCGGTAAATTCAATAGGTCCCAAAAGGACCCCCGGGCCTCCCCCCGGACCCAACCACCCCAGAAGGTGCACCTGCCCATGACGATGAAGTCTGCCCACACGCCATCGACCACCACATCCAGCCCCCCATCCAAGGCCTCGGCCGTCCACAGCATGAAGCCCCGCCAGCTGACCATGATGGGGCTCGGCAGTGCCATCGGGGCCGGGTTGTTCCTGGGGTCGGGCGCGGGTGTCCAGGCGGCAGGGCCGGCAGTCCTCATCTCCTACCTGGTGGCCGGAACGCTGATCATCCTGGTCATGTGGGCCCTCGGCGAGATGGCGGCGGCACATCCGAACAGCGGAGCCTTCTCCGTCTATGCGCAGCGCGCGCTGGGCCGCACGGCAGGTGCCACCATCGGCTGGCTGTGGTGGCTGCAGCTGGTGGTGGTGATCGCAGCCGAGGCCCTGGGCGCGGCCGGGCTGCTGTTCTCCGTCTGGCCGGTGGTCCCGGTCTGGGCCCTGGCGCTGCTGTTCATGGTGGTCTTCACCGCCATCAACCTGGCCGGGGTCCGGAACTTTGGCGAGTTCGAGTTCTGGTTCGCCATCCTCAAGGTGGCCGCCATCATCCTGTTCCTTGGAGTTGGTGCAGCGCTGCTCCTGGGCCTGCTCCCCGGCGTCGACTCCCCCGGCGCGCAAAACCTCACGGGCAACTTCGCGCCGCAGGGCCTGGGCGGCGTTGCTGCGGCCCTGTTTGTGGTGATCTTCGCGTTTGGCGGCACGGAGATTGTGTCGGTGGCGGCAGCCGAGACCGAGGATCCGGAACGCAGCGTGGGCAGGGCCATCCGCACGGTGGTGTGGCGGATCCTGGTCTTCTACATCGGCTCCGTCTTCGTCATCGCCGCCGTCCTTCCCGCCACTTCCAAGAGCCTTGCTTCCCCCTTCGCCGGCGTTCTGGATGCCGCCCGGATCCCTGGCGCCTCCACGGCCATCACCCTGGTGGCCGTCGTCGCACTTCTTTCGGCGCTGAACGCGAACCTTTACGGCGCCTCCCGCATGGTTTACTCCCTGTCCCAGCGGGGCGAGGCCCCCCGCGTCCTGACCCGGCTCAACCGTGCCGGCGTGCCCGTGCCCGCGGTGGCGGTCTCCGTGGCCTTCGGCTTCGTGGCCACCGTCCTGGAACTCCTGTTCCCGGACCGTATCCTGCCCGCATTGTTCCAGCTGGTGGGATCGACGTGCCTGGTGGTCTGGGGCAGCGCCCTGGTGTCCCAGCTGGTCCTCCGGCGGCGGGCGGACCGGGACGGGACCCCGCTGCCCTTGCGGATGAAGGGCTTTCCCGGCCTGACCATCCTGGGGCTGGTGCTGCTGGGAGTCATCTTCGCCGTCGGGTTCAGTGCTGACGCCAGCCGCGTGCAGCTCTTCAGCACCTTCGCCCTGATCGCCGGCATCGCACTGGCCTGCGCCGCAGGCGCCCGCCTGACCGGCAGGAAGCAGGCCGTCAACAGGTAGAGTGGTGCCTACCTTTCCACAGAAGACGCACCGATGCGCCGGGCCCGCCCAGGCGCCGTACCTGATTGGGGAACTGACACCATGACCGGCAGGCACAGCGGCCAGCAGCAGGCGCACACCGTCGAAGGCACCGACCCGCAATTGTATGTGGCGGTCCATGAACCCGCGGCTGACGCAGGCCTCCGACCGGTCCTGCTGCTGCACGGCTTTTCCTCCTCGTCCAAGCGCAACTGGGAGGACACGGGATGGGTCTCTGCCCTGCTCGACGCCGGACGCCGCGTGATCACCGTCGACCTGCCGGGCCACGGCCGCAGCGGTGCCCCCGAGGACATGGATTCCTACTCCCCCAGCCGGATCCGCGCGGACCTGTTGCAGGCAGCCTTCGACGCCGGCGCGCGCCCCTTGCAGGACGGGGATCCTTCCAGCGGGCTGGACGTGGTGGGCTATTCCCTGGGTTCCCGGCTCGCTTGGGAGTTCGCCGCAACCCAGCCCGAACTGGTGCACCGGCTGGTGCTCGGCGGCCCCAACGATTCTGATCCGCTGGCGGCCTTCGACCTGGTAGCCGCCCAGGACTACCTCGCCGACGGCACTCCGATCAAGGACGAGTCCACCGCCCAGCTGCTCAAGATGGCGCTGCTGCTGCCCAGCAACAACGTCTTCGCGCTCCTGTCCCTCGTGGAGGCCATCAAGGCGGAGCCCTATGACCCGGCCGAAGCGGTCCCGCGTGTTCCGATGCTGCTGGTTGCGGGAGACAAGGACGAACGCGCTGCCACGTTGCCCAAGCTTGCCGAACTGGCCCGCGGTGCAGGGGCGACGGCTGAGCAAGTGATCCTCCCGGGCCGGAACCACACCAACGCCATCACCAGCCGGGCCTTCAAGCAGGCCGCGATTTCGTTCCTGGCTGCCTAAGCGGCACGCGGGCTGCCGACGGCGGCCTTGGGAACGGTACGCCGACGGCAGGCCGCAGCGGTGAGGGACAGAGCGCCGGAAAGGACACATGGGGACGCGTTTCGAAGACCGTACGGAGGCCGGACAACGCCTTGCCGCTGCCCTGGCCCAGTTCCGGGAACGCCCTGACACCGCGGTCCTGGGCCTGGCCCGCGGGGGCATTGCCGTCGCGGCGGCCGCGGCAACGGAGCTGCGCCTGCCCCAGGGCACGGTCCTGGTGCGGAAGCTGGGGATCCCCGGGCACGAGGAAACCGCGTACGGTGCCCTGGCCTTGGCTCGAGGCCGCACGGTCCGGCTGATCAACAAGCCGCTGCTGGAGCGGGTCCTTGAACACGGGGTTCGCCAGGAAGCGCTGGACGCCGTGGAAGACCGCGAGCGGGCCGAACTGCTTCGCCGGGCGGAGCTGTACCCGAGAGCCGGCATGGACGTGGCGGGCAAGACCGTGCTCCTGGTGGATGACGGCCTGGCCACTGGCGCTACGATGCGCGCCGCCGTCGAGGCCCTGCGGGAAGGCGGTGCTGCTGCGGTGGTTGCTGCCGCCCCCGTGGGTTCGGTTGACGCACAGGCATCGCTTGAGCGGGTGTGCGACGCGGTGATCTGCCTGCACCTGCCCGGCAAGTTCCGGGCCGTGGGCAGCTACTACCGGCACTTTCCGCAACTGAGCGACGCCGACGCGGTCAGGCTGCTGGCTACCTGACCGATCAGGATACGAAGCAGGCCCGGACCCAAAGGGGTCCGGGTCTGCTTCAGTTGGGGACGGCGGGGACTAGTGGTGGCTGCTGACCCCCAGCGGACGGCCCTTGGTTTCCTTGGCCAGCACCACGCCGACGGCGGAGATGACGCAGAGGATCATGATGTAGATGCCGATCGAGCCGGTCCACCTGGTGGCCTGCAGCAGCGATTCCGCGATGGTGGCCGCGAAGGCTCCGCCCAGGATGGCGCCGAAGGCGTACCCGATGGAGATGCCGGAGTAGCGCACGTTGGCGGGGAACATCTCTGCGTACATGGCGGACATGGGTCCGTAGGAAAGGCCCAGGCCCACGGTCAGGACGAACAGGGCGATGCCGTAGAGCATGATGTTCTTGGTGTCGATCAAGGCGAACATCGGAATCATCCATGCGAAGACGATGGCGTAGCCGATCAGGAAGGTCTTGACGCGGCCAATGCGGTCGGACAGCCATCCGCCCACCAGCGTGAAGATCAGCCAACCGAAGGACGCCAGCGTGGTGGCCAGGAGGATCTGCGGGGTGGGCATCTTCAGGGTCTTGGTGGCGTAGGAGATGAAGAACGCAATAAGCAGGTAGCCTGCCGCGTTGTTGCCGATGAAGATCAGGGTGGAGTACAGCACCGGCAGCTTGTGGTTCCGGATCAGCTCGCCCAGGGGCGCCTTGCTCTCCTTCTTGCGCAGGGCCATTTCCTGGAAGACCGGGCTCTCGGCGACGGCCCGGCGGATCAGGTAGCCAACCACGATCAGGACGATGGAGAGCAGGAACGGCACGCGCCAGCCCCAGGCCGCGAAGTCTTCCTTGGACATGCCCGTGTTGAGGAAGAACAGCAGGCCGGTGGCCAGGATCATGCCCACGGGCACGCCAATCTGTGGGTAGGCGCCAAACAGGCCACGACGGTTGATTGGTGCGTGCTCCACGGCCATGAGGGCTGCACCGCCCCATTCACCGCCGGCGGAGAAGCCCTGGATGACCCGCAGCAGGATCAGCAGCACAGGAGCCCAGGCGCCGATCTGCGCATAGGTGGGCAGCATGCCGATGAGGGCAGTGGCCGCGCCCATCATTACCAGGGTGAAGACCAGCATGGCCTTCCTGCCCAGGCGGTCGCCCAGGTGCCCTGCGATGACGGCGCCGAGGGGGCGGAACAGGAAGCTGATGCCGATGAGGGCGAAGGAGAGAATCTGGGCCAGGCCGGGGTTTGATTCGTTCAAGGGTGCGAGGAACAGCGGTGACAGCAGCGTTGCGGTCAGCTGGGCAAAGATGAAGAAGTCGTACCACTCGATAGTGGTGCCGACCAGGGTGCCGGCGAGGACCTTGCGCTCCTCACGCCGGCTGCTGGGACCAGCGAGGGTATCCACCTTGGAAGGTGTGGTCATTGAAACTCCATTGTTTATTGGGCAGCAATGCCACCCGGACGCCTTCAGAATTACCGACAGAACGGTCAGTTAGTTAGTAGGGTACTACGAAATTGTGATGCGGAACACGAACTCCGGGGATTTCTACGAGGCATGCGCACTCGAAATAGATGTTCTATATTTGAACTGCGAGTTCGTATACAGGACACTACCGCTTCACGCGAAGTGAGACAAGGGTCACCCGGTGGCCCCGCAACCTAGGATGGACACATGACTCCTCCAGCAGCCGCAGCACAGGCCGGAGCGGTGCCGCAGGCTTCGCCCTCCCAGACTTTGTCGCGCGGCATCCGTGCGCTGGAAATCCTTGCAGCTGCCTCCGGACCGCTGACCATCGCCGAGCTGGCCGAGGCCATGGGCGTCCACCGTTCGGTGGCATACCGGATCCTGCGCACTCTCGAAGACCATTCCCTCCTGGTCCGCGACGACGCCGGCCGGGTCCAGCCTGGACCCGGTCTGGCGGTCCTGGCCCGCGGCGTCTCCCGCAACCTTCAGAGCGCCGCCCTCCCGGAGCTCACCCAGCTGGCAAACTCGCTGGACATGACGGCTTTCGTGGCGGTGTGGGACCACCACGATTGCATCACGCTCGTTACGGTCGAACCGAGGCACTCGGGGGCCAGCGTGGCCCAGCGTCCCGGCACGCGCCACCCCATCAACGCCGGGGCGCCCGGTATTGCCATCCAATCGGCCCTTACCGAGCCGGAGTGGGACCGGCTGGACACGGGGATCCCGTACCGGCCGGAGGCGGTGGAAGCGCGGAGGAAGGGCTACTCGGCCAGCCACGACGAGGTCATTGCCGGGGTCTCCTCACTCGCAGCCCCGGTCCGGGTGCCCGGCGGACGTCCGGCCGCACTCGCCGTCGTCTATATCCGTTCCGCCCAGGACCCGGAAGCCGTGGGCGCGGCCATCGCCGAAAGCGCGGCACGGATCGAGAGCCAGCTCGCGTAGCAGAACAGGTCGAACCAGCGGCCGGACGGGCCGGGATGCGCCGTGCCGGGTGTGCTGTCAGGCCTTTCGGCGGAGCACGACGGCGGCTGCCGCACCCAGCAGCGCCAGCGCCAGCGCGGCGCCGACCGGGACAAGGAACGCGGCACCGTGCCCGTGCAGCTGCGCCAACTGCCCGCCAACAGAGGACCCAAGGGCGGTTCCGGCGACAATCCCGCTGGCCAGCGCGGTCATGACGGTGCCCAGCATGCCGGCGGGAGCCACCCTTCCGCCCACGGCAAAGACCGTGACCATCACCGGGCCCACGGGCAGCCCGAGAAGCAGCAGGACCGCCGCCATCATGGAAAGCGACGACGGCACCAGCAGCAGGACGGCCAGTCCCGCCATCAGGACAGCACAGAGCACCCAGCGCAGCGCGAGCCCGGCGCGGCGCGGCCAATAGGCAACCGAGAGTGCCGCGGCAGCCGAGCTGAGCCCCATGACGGCGTACAGCAGCCCCGCGATTTCGGTGCCGGCGAGCCCAGCGGAGAAGGCGCTGAGGGCAGTCTGGGTAGAGCCAAAGAAGGTCCCCATGCACACCATGGCAAAGACGGGCAGGGCCACCACCCACGGCAGCTTTGCTGCGCCCCGGCCCGTTTCAGCATGGCGCTGCCCACGGCGGTACCGGCGGGCGGCCGGAACCGCCCGGTGGGTGGGATGGACTGCGAAGGCCGGTACAAGCGTGATGGTCATGGCCGCGGCCAGTGCCAGCGGAAGCCAGGGCGCAACGAGGCTGGCCAGGATTCCCACCAGTGCCGGTCCCAGGACGAACGTCACCTCGTCCGCGGTGCTTTCGTAGGAGAGTGCCGTATCCAGGTCACGGACAGGATCGGGGCGCGGAGCCGTAGCGTCCGCGGTGGCCGTCAGGGACATCCACCGCACCCGCGCCAGGGGGCCCACCTGGGGACTGGTGGCGCCGGCTGCGAAGGCAACTGCCAGCACAGCAAGCGGAAAACCTTCGGCTGCCGCAGAGGCATTGGCGGCGAGCACCAGGGCCAGTACCGCCAGGGTATTAAGCGCAGCTGCGAGCAACAGGACTGGACGCTGTCCCCTCCTGTCTGCCAAGGATCCCAGCAGCGGCGCGCCAAGCGCCGAGCCGATGCCCACCGCGCCTGCGGCTGTTCCGCCCGCGGCAACGGAGCCGCTGACGGAAGTGACGAGGGTGAGTGTGCCCATGGTGAGCATCGCCAGGGGAAGCCGGGCGAAGAGTCCCAGGGGGATGAAGCTCCGGCCTGCCAGCTGCGGGAGGCGCGAAAAGCGTCCGCGCGATTTCCCATCCGCCGGGTTCGCGGCGGTGACGCGGGCAGGGGTGTCGCTGGTGCTTGAAGGAGTAGATTGTGTGGTCAATTCCGGGCTCGTTCAGTCGGTGCGCACCGTCCCTCCTCCCGATGCGCGCAACCCGGTAACGCGTTACAGTATATCGGCCCCGGTCAGACGAGCGCGTCCAGGCTTTCGGAGATCCGGAGCGTGGAGCCGTTCCGGCTCTTGAGTACCTGCAGCTGCGTGCCGATCCGCTGTTTCATCTCGGCTACATGGCTGACAAGGCCCACTACCCTGCCGCCGTCGCGAAGCCCTTCAAGGGCATCCATCACCTGTTCCAGCGATTGTTCGTCCAGGCTTCCAAAGCCCTCATCCACGAACAGGGTCTCGATTTCAACTCCTCCGGCCTCCTGCTGGACAACGTCCGCCAGGCCCAGGGCCAGGGACAGCGACGCCATAAAGGACTCGCCGCCGGACAGGGTGGACGTATCCCGGCGGAAGCCCGTCCACTGGTCCACCACTTCAAGCCCCAGCCCTGACTTGGCACCGCGGGCGGCTTTGGCGTCCGTGTGCTGGAGCAGGTAGCGACCATCGCTCATGGCCACCAGCCGTTCCGACGCGGCGAGGGCCACCTGTTCCAGCCGGGCGGCCAGGACGTAGCTGTTGAGGCTCATCCGGTAGGTGTTCTCGCCCCGACCGGACGCCGCATCAGCCAGTCCGGCGAGCATTTGTGCCTTCTCCGCGGGCTCCCGTGACGAGCAGACCAGAGTCTCGTATTCAGCAGCAATTGACGTCAGCGAGGCCAGGCAACGGTCCGCCAGACCCGCCGCCAAATCCGCCTCCCGTGCGTCGTTCTGGGCAGCCGCCGCTCCCGCACGCATTTCTGCCAGCCGTTCCTCGTCCATCTGGAAGCCCTCCGCGGCTTCAGCCATTGCCAACACGATGTCCTCGGACTCGAACAATCCGGCCACCCGGGCGGCTTCGTCCTGGAAAGCACGGATTGCGGCGTCCAGGGCCGCGGCTTCAGAGGCTCCGAGGAGCTGGCCACGGACGTCGGCGATTGTGGCGAAGCCGGCCTCCGGCAGGGCACGCTCAAGGTGTTCGCGCGCTTCAGCAGCCTGCAGCAGTGCAGCATCCAGCCGCGCCTGCGCTTCGACCGCTTTATCGAGGACCGCTACGGCTTCCTCAAGTACCCGCAACCGGCGGTCCAGGCTAAGGTGGCCGCCGCGCAGCCCTGCCAGGCCTTTGTCCAATGAAGCAGCCTGTTCAGCCAGTTCGGCAAGGGAGGCAGCGACCCGGGAGAGGTCCGCCTCGGCTTCGGCCATGCCGGACCGGGCCTGACCAATGCCCGCATCCAGTACTTCGAGCCGTTGCCGCCTGCCCTGGAGTTCCTCCGTTGCCTGCTCGGCGTCGTTTGCCGCAGCGAGGGCACCGTCCGCGGCAGCGCGGGCTTCTGCCTCGGGGGTGTTTCCGCCTTGTCCGGCGAGGACAGCCACCGCCTGCTCAGCCTGGGTAAGTTCGGCGGTAACCGAGGCGTGGGCTGCCTCCGCAGCCTCGTAAATGTCGTGGGCTTTCTCCTCTTCCTGGGCCAGGCCGGGGCCTCCGCTGCCGGCATCTGCGGGGCTGGGATGGTGGCCGCTGCCGCAGACGGCGCAGGGTTCTCCATCAACCAGCTTCGCGGCCAGTTCGGATGCCGCATTGGCCAGGCGTGCCTCCCTCACGTCCAACCAGCGGCGCTTGGCCTCCAACAGGTTCTCCCGCGAGTCTCCGTGACGGCCCCTGACGAGGCCCAGGGCCCTAACGGCGGAACCGTGGCGCCGGACCACGTCCAGCAGTTCCGCGGCGGCGGCAGCTTCCTTGCGGCGAAGTGCGGCATCGGTGGACCGGGTTTCCAGCCGGTCCATGCCGTCCACCAGCTGTTCGCGTTCCACCAGCAGCTGCGAGACGGTGTTGCCCAGCGTCTCCGCGGCCTGCTGGAGTTCTGCCTGCTTCCCGGACAGTGCCTGGTGCCGCTTTCGGAGGTCCCGGAGCTTGTCCTCGTCCGGCAGCCGCGCCTCGACCACCGCCAGCAGCGAACGCAGCCGGCCGAGTTCTTCCGCGGCCCCGGGCATGCCGTCCTTGGCGGCATCGCCACATTCACCGGCTCCGGCGGTTTCGGCGGAAGTGAAGGACTCCAGCACCGCATCGGCAGCTTCCGCCGCCGTTTCCAGGCCGAGCTGGGCCAGTTCCCCGCCATCGCCAACGGCGAGCCGGAGCAGCGTCATGGCGGATTCGGCGCCGGCTGCAGCACTGCGCACCTTGGCCGATGCGGCGTCCACCACCTGCAGCTGTCCCTGGAGGACTTCGGCCTGGCGGTGGCGCCTGAGCCGGGACAGAAGCTCCTCCTGCCGTTGGGCCCCTTCCTTCACGGCCTCCTGCCGCTCCATGGCAGCTTGGAGTTTCCGGTTCCTCCCCTGCCGCGCGGCCTCCTGATCCGCCTGGTTGCGGCGGTCCTGGCTTGCGGCCTCCGCGGCAGCGGCGCGGTCCCTCAGTTCCTCAAGGCGCCGCGCGGCGGAAGCCTGCAGCCATGCAAGGCGGCGGGGAACATCTTCGGCGGGCGGTGCGTCGTCCTCCGGAAGCTGCAACGGGGCGGCTTCGGTTTCCGCCCGGGAGGCCAGGAGTCCGAGTTGCCCGGACAGTGCCGCCACGTCCTCGCGGGCGGCAGCGGACTGGCGGGACAGTTCCTGTTCCAGGGCCTCAAACCGCTGGGTACCAAAAAGCTTCTGCAGCAGGTCCAGTCGGTCGGCAGCCTTGGAGCGGAGGAAGGCAGCGAAGTCACCCTGGGGCAGCATTACCACGCGGGTGAACTGTTCACGGTCCATGCCCAGGAGCGCCATGATTTCGGCACCCGCTTCATCGTTGCGGGCCGACTTTTCCACCCACGTTCCGTCCACCCGCTCCCGGAGCAGTGTTTTGGCCTGTTGAACCGTGAAGCCGTTCCTACCCCTGGCACTGGGCTTCTCCCAGGCCGGGGAGCGTGTCACCTCGAAGCGGCGGCCCTGCGCGGAAAACTCACACGTGACGGCCGGTTCCTGCCCGGGCTCTGCGTGATCGCTGCGCAACCGCTTGCCGTCCTGCCGGGCCCCGGGAACAGACCCGTACAGTGCAAAGCAGATGGCATCCAGCACGCTGGTCTTTCCCGCACCCGTAGGCCCGTTCAGCAGGAAAAGACCATGGGCACTAAGCCGGTCGAAGTCGACGTCCTCGGTGCCCGCGAAAGGGCCGAACCCCGAAATGCGCAGATGGTGGATCCTCACCGCGATGCCTCCTGCAGCCTGACGTTTTCCAGGGCGGCGGCAAGCGCAGCCTTTTCCGCCTGGTCCGCGCTCCGTCCCCGTACGTGTTCCAGGAAGCCGCAGCAGAGAGACAGGTCATCCGGTGCCCCGGCAAGCCTGCTGCTATAGCTGGCCTGCGCGGTGGCCGCCCCGCCCTGCGGATCGAATGCCAGGACCAGCGTGTCCGGAAACCTGGTGCGGAGCCGTTCCATCGCGCGGGCGGGACGCTGGGCGTCGGTCAGGGTGATCTGGCAATAGGCGGCTTCGGCCCAGGTGTGGGCGGGTTCAGCCAGGAGGTCCTCCAGCTCTCCCCGCAGTACAGCCAGGGCGCGCGGGGCTTCCCATTGGACCTCCGACACAGCGGCGACTCCTTCCGGACCGATGTCAACGAGCCATGCCCCCTTCCGGTGGGTGGACTCGGAGAAGGAATAGGCCAGCGGAGAGCCCGAATACCTGACGGAGCCGGACAGTTCCTGCCGGCCGTGCAGGTGACCCAGCGCCGTGTAGCTGAAGCCGTCAAACAGGTCCAGCGGCACTGCGCCGACCCCACCGATGCTGAGGTCCCGTTCGCTGTCCGAACTGATGCCTCCGCTGGCGAACGTGTGGGCCAGGACCACCGAGTGGACGATGGCGGACTCCGACCGGCGGGCAATGTCCTCCCGGATCCGGGAGGTTGCTGCACGGGTGACCTCGAAATGGCTCGCCGTCTCCACCCCGAGCTGCTCACTGACGAGCCGGGGCTCCAGCCACGGAATACCGTAGAGCGCCAGCACGGCGTCCTTGCCGGCCGCATCGGTTCCCAGCGGAAGCAGGAGAGGCTGGGCCAAATCTTCCACCCTGGTGCGCAGGTGCACTCCCCCACGCTCCAGCAGCCGGGACGCGAAGCCGAGCCGGATGGCGGAGTCGTGGTTGCCGCTGGTGAGGACCACTTTGGCACCTGCGGCAGTGAGCCGGACCAGCGCGTCGTCAAGCAGGTGGACCACGTCCACGCCCGGGAGGGCGCGGTCGTATACGTCCCCGGCAATCAGGACGACGTCGACGCCGTCGCGCTGGACCGCTGCCACCAGCTGGTCAACAAAGGCACGCTGGGCGTCCAGCATGCCAACGCCGTGGAACGAACGGCCAAGATGCCAGTCCGAGGTGTGAAGTAACCGCATGTTACTAAGCTATCGGCAGCCACTGACACTTCAGAAAATAGCCGCGACGCAGTGTGGCGGTGCAGCCTTCAGGGCTGTTTACCGTCAAAGAATTCCTGGGCCTCGCTGACGCGGATCCTTTCCTGCTGCCGCGCGCTGGCCTGGCGCTGGGCCGTGGCGGGCGTACCCGCACCTGCCTTGGGGGCCGCGGCGCCGTCGTCGTCATTGCGCGCGAGGTCCCCGTCCAGGCCGTCCGGGTTTACACCGTCGGCGTCGAGGCCACCGGCGTCTACGTGGCCCGCCTCCGTCACGTCGGTGCCTTTCCGGTTGCCACCGGCCTTGCCGTCGTCGGAGGCCCGGTGCGCAGCGGCCGCGGCAGGCTCAGCGCCCGAGGTGATCCGGAACGCCAGGCCGGCGATGGCAGCGCCGGCCAGCGGCGCCACCAGGAAGACCCACAGCTGCTCCATGGCCCAGCCCGAGCTGAAAACGGCTGAGGCCACGGCACGGGCGGGGTTGAACGGCAGGTTTCCCACCGACTGGCCCACCTGGAGCAGGGCCGCGAAGGACAGGCCGACGGCGACGGCGGCCACGGTGCGGTTGCCGCTGCGGCCGGCTGCGCCGAGGAAGACTGCCACGATGATCGCGGCGCCCAGCAGTTCCAGGAGCACGACGGCGGCCAGCGGCGCCTGGATGATGGAGTGCGCAGCGAAACCGGCTGCCACGGTGTCGAAGGCCGTGCGGCTGTCCGGGATGCTGGGAAGCGTCCGGAGGATCCCGAACAGGGCAAGGGCGCCTACCAGGGCACCCACCACCTGGGCGGCGGCGTATGCCGCGGCGGCACCGGCACGGATCCGGCCGGCGAGGAGGTGCCCCAGGGTGATGGCCGGGTTGAAGTGGCCGCCGGAGACATGCCCGAAGGCGAGCATGGCGGCGGTGATGGCCAGGCCGGCAGCAAGCGCGGCAGGAACTGGGCTGGACTGCGGAATGCTGAACAGCGGCACACCCAGCCCGGCCACGGCGAGGAAGAGGCTGCCGAAGGCCTCGGCCACCAGGCGGGGCAGCAAGCCGGGGGCGGTGTCAGTACCGCCGGGCTGCAGTGCGTCGCGGGCTGGTGCTGGGGTGCTCATGGGGAAACCTTACGTGTGGGAGGCAGGTGCGTGCTGGCCGTCTGGCCACGGCAACCCGAGCAGTATTCCAGCCCAGGCTGTACGTTTGCTGGGCACCAGCTGTTGGCGGTGCGCCGGGACTCCTTGGGTTGGGCGGAGTTTGTGCGGGGGACGGTACATTGACAGCATGAGCACTGACCGCGGTATTCCCGCGCCCACCCTCAAATCCCGGATCCACGGCTGCCTGCTGGGCGGGGCGCTGGGAGATTCGCTGGGCTACGCCGTGGAGTTTGATTCCATCGACGACATCCGGGAACGCTTCGGTGCCCGGGGGCTGACCGGGCTTGGCGAGCTGTCCGGCCCCCGCCACTTTTCGGATGACACGCAATTGACGCTCTACACCGTTGACGGCCTGGTGGAGGCACTGGAATGGGCCAACGCGGGGGTTGGCGCGGACGTGAACGCCTGCCTTTGGCTGGCCTACCTGCGCTGGCTGGCGACGCAGGGCGAGGACGCCGGGGCGTCTGCGCCGGCACCCCAGCCCCGCTGGATCGACGGCAACGAGGTGCTCCGGCAGCGCCGGCACCCCGATAGGGACTGCATCAGCGGGCTGGCCACCGGCGAAATGGGAACCGCGGTGCGCCCCGTTAATGCCGGCGCAAAGGGCCCCGGTACGGTGATGCGTTCAGCGCCCTTTGGGCTGATTCCCCACATCACGCCCGACGCCGTCTACAAACTGAGTGCCGATGCCGCCGCCCTGACGCACGGGCATCCCGTGGCCCACCAGAGCGCCGGAATCTTCAGCCTGCTGATCCACCGGCTGGTGTCCGGGGAGCCACTGCGGGACGCTGCGGCCGCAGTCGCTGCCCACGCCGCCACCCTTCCGGAGGCCGCACCGGAACTGCCGGAGCGCCTGGAGGCCGCCATCCGCCTGGCGGAGAAGTCACCTGGTGCCGTGGGGAAACTGGCCGGCCCGGAGGAACTGGTCCAGGCACTGGGCGGGGGCTGGACCGCGGAGGAGGCCCTCGCCGTCGCGCTTTACGCCGTCCTTGCCACGCTCCCGGCCGGCGCTGCCGACGGGCAGCCGGACCAGCATTTCCGGGATGCCCTGGCAGTGGCCGTGAACCACAGCGGCGGAAGCGATACGGCAGGCTCCCTGGCGGGAAACATCCTGGGCGCCCTGTACGGGGAGGCCTGCCTGCCGGCGGAATGGCTTAATGACCTCGAAGCACCGGAGGTCATCCGGGGCATGGCCGATCAGTTGGTAAAGGTTACGACCGGCGAAGGCTGATGTTGTTGCAGGCTTCGCAGACATCCTCCGGAATGAGTCCACGGCGCTGCAGGAACCCGAAGATGGTGCAGCCCAGGCAGAATCCGGCGAAGGCTTCCAGCGACGCTGCGACCACCAGGACGCCGAGGAGCGTCCAGGCTGCCGGTGCCGCGCCTGCAGCGAACAGGAGCAGGGCGGCGGTGGACACTGCCGCACCGATCCCCTGGGCAAAGCGCTTGGGCGGCCCGGGAACCAGCCGCACCTTTCCCAGCCGGGGAGTGATGACCTTCACTGACAGCAACGCCAGGGGTGAAATCCGCGGGCCGAAAAGCAGCCGGAGCCAGAACCCGATGGCAATGGCCAGCAGCCCCCACGCGGAACCTGCCACGGCGGTGACGACGGCGAGCAGCACCACCAGCGCGGCGGTGACCCTGGCGGCGTACTCATTGACGGGATTGGGAAAAGCGAACAGGGAGGACATGACGCAAGGTTAGGAGCCTGTTGCCCGGGCGGCCAAGCTTTGTTGCGCCGCGTGACTGCGGGCAACGGAGGGCATGACGGGTCAGGGCAGATGCTCAGGGGGCCTGAGGTCAGGGCATGGGGCTCAGGCGCTGACCGCAGGTGCCAAAGCGCCCTTCCAGCTGTCCGCGCCAGCACCCTGCGGGCCGCCGGGAATGTCCCCGCCCACCATCTGGAGGAACTCGCCCTCGGAGAGCACCTCGATGGCCTGTCCCCGCTCGTGGAGTTCCAGGACGCGCCGCGCCTTGCCGGTGAGCCTGCCCGAGCGCAGGTCCGAGGCAACGAACCCGTCCCCCACCACCAGGACGGTAGTCCGGGCGGTGACGCGGCTTTCGGTGCGGGCGCCGCACCGGGCCGAGCGGAGCTTCGCCTCCGGGCGTTCGATGGAGAGCTGCCCTGTGAACACCACCGTCTGCGCGTACAGGGGGTGGCCGGGCTCGGCGTCCGCGTTCGGTTCGGGGTTGGCCCCTTCCTCGGGCCAGCCGGACTGGAACCGGCGGACCAGCGCGGCGCCGTTCCCGGAAGCACCGGCCACGGCCGCGAGGCTGGGCTTGGACAGCTCGCCCGTGGCCGGATCGAAGGCCTGCTGGCGGGGCATGTCCAGGCCCAGGGAGAGATAGAGTTCGGCGATGCTGTTGGCGCCGTTGCGGGCGGCGATGTCAATGAGGATGCCTGCGCAGGCACGGGCGTCCTCCGTGGCGTCATGGTGGTTGACCAGCGGGACGCCCGCTTCCTCGGCGGCAAACGGGAGCGAATTGGAGACCAGCGAGTAGCAGCGGCGGGACAGCATGACGGTGCACACATAGTCATAGGCGGGGCCCGGCAGGCCGGACACTTCCAGTGCCGAGCGGATCACGCCCAGGTCGAACGCGGCGTTGTGGGCTGCCAGTACATCCCCGCCGATGAAGGCACCGATCTCAGGAAACAGCTCACCGAAGCGGGGCATACCGGCAACGTGGGCAGGAGTGATCCCGTGGATCCTGACATTGTGATGGTCAAAGTGGTCGTACCCGGAGGGTGGGCGCATCAGCCAGGAGGCCTCCTCGACGATCCTGCCGCCCCTCACCTTCGTCAGTCCCACGGAGCAAGGGGAGCCGCGGAAGCCGTTGGCCGTTTCGAAGTCGATCGCCGTAAAGTCCAAACCCACGGCCCCTACCTTACCGCCGCACGCGCCCCACCCTGGGCGGGACAGGCCCGTCAAGTACCCTTGAGGGGTGAACTTTCCTGTGATGAATGACCTCGCTGTGTCCATGCTGGGCGGTGCGGGACCGGTCCAGCCGAAAATGGCGTCGTTCCTGCCCGATTGGCTGAACCCCCAGGTCTTCCTGGCCGATCCTGCCCTCGCCCCCTGGGTGGTCCTGCTGGTATGCGGAATCGTCTTCGCCGAGACCGGCCTGCTGGTGGGGTTCTTCCTGCCGGGCGATTCCATGCTGTTCACCGCCGGCCTGCTGGTGGCCACGGACACCATCAAGTTCAACATCTGGCTCCTGGCCCTGCTGATCGTGGTCTCGGCCATCATCGGCAACCAGACCGGTTACCTCATCGGGTCCAAGGCGGGCCCTGCCATCTTCAACAAGCCAAACTCCCGGCTGTTCAAGCGGGAGAACGTGGAGAACGCCCACGCCTTCTTTGAAAAGCACGGCGGCAAGGCGCTGATCCTGGCCCGGTTCGTGCCGATCATCCGCACCTTTGTTCCCGTGATCGTCGGTGTTGCCCAGATGAGCAAGCGGAAGTTCTTCGTGTTCAACGTCATCGGCGCGGTGCTGTGGGGCGGCGGCGTGACCCTCCTCGGCTACCTGCTGGGCGACAAGGTGCCGTGGGTCCGCGACAACCTGGACATTATCTTCATCGCCATCGTGCTGGTCTCGGTGATTCCCATCGGCATCGAAGTCCTGCGCGGCCTGTCCGCCAGGCGCCAGGCGCAGGCCTACGGCACCGATGCCGTGGATGAGTTCATCGAGGAACACGGCCCGGAAGAGGATCAGAAGACGCCCCGCAACATCCGCGGCAGCCGGCCGGAGTAGCAACGCTCCAGCCTCCAGCGGCAGCAAAAAAGGTGCGCACCCACGCGGGTGCGCACCTTTTTTGCGTGTTTCTCCTAGCCCGCCGCTTCCAAAGCTGCCACGATCGACGGCAGCAGCGCCCGGAACGCCTTGCCGCGGTGGCTGATGGCGTTCTTTTCCTCAGCAGACAGTTCGGCGCAGCTGCGGTCCTCGCCGGCCGGCTGCAGCACCGGATCGTAACCGAATCCGCCGGCTCCCCGCGGTTCGCGCAAGAGGATGCCTTCCAGCTGCCCGTACTCCACCACTTCCCGGCCGGGGCCATCCGCGTCCGCTGGCAGGGCCAGGGCGGCAGCGCACACGAACGCGGCCCCACGGTGTTCGTCCGGGACATCCGACAGCTGGTTCAACAGGAGTTCCAGGTTGGCGGCATCGTCACCGTGCCGTCCGGCCCACCGGGCGGAGAAGATGCCGGGGGCCCCGCCCATGACGTCCACGGCCAGCCCGGAGTCATCGGCGATGGCCACCAGGCCGGTGGCGCCGGCCACCGCCCGCGCCTTCAGCAGCGAATTCTCGGCGAACGTCACGCCGGTTTCGACGACGTCCGGCGCACCTGCCGCGGCGGCATCCACCACCTGGGTGTCGACGTCGAGCCCTGGCACCTGCCCGCGCAGCAGTTCGCGGAGCTCCCGGAGTTTGCCTTTGTTGTGCGTGGCGAGCACCAGGCGGGGCGCCACGCTGCTCACAGGGTGTCCGCCAGGGTTTCGCGCTGGATGGCAGCGAGCTGGGCCGTACCCAACAGCGCCAGGTCCAGGAGCTGGTTCAGCTCGTCACGGTCGAAGGGGGCGCCCTCCGCGGTTCCCTGCACCTCCACGAATTTGCCCGAGCCCGTGACCACCACGTTCATGTCGGTCTCGGCCCGGACATCCTCCACGTACGGCAGGTCCAGCATGGGGACGCCGTCGATGATGCCCACGGAAACGGCGGCGATGGTATCGATCAGCGGCTGCGCGTTCCGGGCGATGAGCTTGTTGTCGCGGGCAAACCGGATGGAATCCGCCAGGGCAACATAGGCGCCGGTGATCGCTGCGGTGCGGGTGCCGCCGTCGGCCTGCAGGACGTCGCAGTCCAGAACGATAGTGTTCTCGCCCAGGGCCTTGGTGTCGATGATGGAGCGCAGCGAACGGCCGATCAGCCGCGAGATCTCGTGCGTGCGGCCGCCGATCTTGCCCTTGACGGACTCGCGGTCGGAGCGGGTGTTGGTTGCGCGGGGCAGCATGGCATACTCCGCCGTGACCCAGCCTCTGCCCTCGCCCTTGAGCCAGCGCGGGACGCCTGGTGTCAGCGATGCGGTGCAGAGCACCCTGGTGTTGCCGAATTCGATCAGTGCCGAACCTTCAGCCTGGTTGGACCATCCGCGGGTGATGCTGATGGGCCGGAGCTGGTCGGGGGCACGGCCGTCGGCGCGCACGATGGGCACTGCAGTTGCTTCAGATGTCATGCCTTTAGCTTATCGAGTGCCGCTCCGCCGGACGTCCCCAGCACACAGACGGCAGGTGCAGCTAGATGGTGTAGTGCACGCCCGCCACGGCGACGGCAACGTCGCCCGGGAACACCGGGCGGGCTTCAGCCATGACGGTGGTCTGCGACGTCCATACCGGGATGTGGGTCAGCAGGAGCCGCCGCGCACCGGCAGCTGCTGCCGCCTCGCCGGCCCGCTTGCCGGTGAGGTGGACGTCGTTGATGCCGTCGTCCCGGCCCTCTTCGAAGGCTGCCTCGCACAGGAACAGGTCTGCGTCCTTGGCAGCTTCCTCAAGCCCCGCGCAGGAATCGGTATCGCCGGAATAGGTCAGGACGCGGGACACCGGGGTGCCGTCCTTGCCGGGTTCAACCACTTCCACCCGGAGGGCGTAGGCCTCCTCGATGGGATGGTTGACGGAGAATGGGGTGACGGTGAAGGGGCCCACGGTCACCGGTTCGCGTTCGGTCCAGTTGGTGAAGTCGAACTCTTCGTGCATGCCCGGGTCCAGCTCAAGCCCGTAGGCGGTGGCCATCCGGTCTGCCGTGGCGGCGGGGCCCCAGACGGGGATCCGGCCGCGGCCCCAGCCTCCGGGCTTCCAGCGGATGGCCACGTGCAGCCCGCAGAGGTCCATGCAGTGGTCCGGGTGCAAATGGGTGAGGAAGATCGCGTCGATGTCCTCCAGGTCCGTGTAGCGCTGGATCGCCCCCAGCGCACCGCTGCCGAGGTCCATCACCACCTTCCAGGTCCGGTCGCCGTCGGTGGCGGTCAGGAGGTAGCACGACGCCGGGGAGCCGGGCCCGGGGAACGAGCCCGTGCATCCCACGATGGTCAGCTTCACAGGCCGGGACCTCCGGTGCGCCGCGCGTTGGCAAATCCGCCGCCTACGAAGTTGGAGATCCTGGGCCGGTTCCGTGCGCTTTGCGCGGCGGCGATCATCTCCGGGGTGATGCGGGCCAGGCTGCCGGTGGGGTACTGCGCCGCGACGTGGTCCACGTGGCGTACGGACAGCACCTCCGGGCCCAGGAACCGCCGGGCGAGCGCCTCGAACTGCCCGGCGTCGCCGGTGGCCACGAAGTGGTGCTCGGGAGGGGTATCAGAGGTCCGCTGCAGGTTGTGGGTGGCCAGGGCGCGGTAGACGTCCTTGGCGGTTTCCTCTGCGCTGGAGACGAGGGTGACGTCGGCGCCCATGACGAAGGAGATAACGCCTGTCAGCAGGGGGTAGTGCGTGCAACCCAGCACCACGGTGTCCACGCCGGCCGCCTTCAGCGGCGCCAGGTATTCCTCCGCAACGGCGAGCAGCGCCGGTCCTGTGGTGATGCCGGCTTCCACGTAGCTGACGAACTCGGGGCAGGCCACCGAGGTGATGTCCAGGTCCGGAGCTGCTGCGAAGGTGTCCTCGTACGCCCGCGAGCCGACAGTTGCGGAGGTTCCGATCACGCCGACTTTCCCGCTGCGGGTGGCGGCAACGGCGCGCCGCACCGCGGGCTGGATGACCTCGATGACCGGAATGCCGTACTTGGCGGTGTACCGCTCACGGGCATCCCGCAGGACAGCGGCCGACGCCGAGTTGCAGGCGATGGTGAGCAACTTGACGCCGGAGTCCACGAGTTCGTCCATCACACCCAGGGCGTTGGCCCGCACCTCTGCGATGGGCAGCGGCCCGTAAGGGCCGTGCGCAGTGTCCCCCACGTAGAGGATCGACTCGTTTGGAAGCTGGTCGATGATGGAGCGCGCCACGGTGAGGCCGCCAACGCCGGAATCGAAGACGCCGATGGGCCGGGCTTCGGGGGCGGCGGCCGGCAGGTCACTTGCGGCGGCCGCGGGCTGTGTTTCCGCCGACGGGTCCGCGCTCGAGGCTGTTGTCATGGTTATTCGAGGATAGGCGGTGCCGGAAGCGTCAGTCATCATCTTGTGTCCAGCGACTCGTGTCTGCTCTGTCACAAGGACGGCCTCCCCCTGGCCGCCGTCGCTCACCGGCGGGATTCCATCGATTGCAGCATGGCCTGGACCAGGGACTCCTGCAGCCAGGTGGTGAAGTTGTACACCAGCGCCAGGTAGCTCTCCACGTCCTCGGCCTGGGACCAGTCCTGCATGCGGTGGACGTGCTCGGCGTCGGCCTCATCCCTGATATCCAGCCGCTCTGCCAGCACAAGGCGGACGTCATTCAGCGCCATGGACCAGTGCCTTGCGCCCTCGGGCGTCAGCACGATCTCGTCCTTGTCCAGGTCCAGCGCCGCCGCACGCAGCGCCCCGATCTTTGTTTCCCGCAGTGAACGCTCGGTGAGCTGGCGGAACTCAAGGGACGCACCGCCGTCGTCCTTCACCACGTTGGGCAGCAGCCGCTTGACGGCACGGTCGGTGGGCTCCGCGACGTCCATGTCGAGTCCGATCAGGGCCGCCAGCGGGTCCTGCCCGGCACGGTCCTCCGGCTGGAGCATGGAAATGACATCGTCAATCAGGCTGCGCAGCAGGTCCCGTTCGGCCGGTTCCAGGTAACCGGTGATGCCTTTGAGTCCGTACTTGAATGCCTTAGCCACGCTTCCCCTTACCCTGGCCCGAACCGCCGGACCTGCCCGAGTTGCCGCCGGAGCCTCCGCTGGCCTTTTCCACCGTGGCCCAAAGCCCAAACCCGTGCATGGCCACGGCGTGGCGCTCCACCTGTTCCTTGCTGCCCGAGGCGACGATGGACCTGCCCTTCTTGTGGACCTCCATCATCAGCTTGTTCGCCTTGGTCTCCGAGTAGCCAAAGTAGCTTTGGAACACGTAGCTGACGTAGCTCATGAGATTGACGGGATCGTTCCAGATCACCAGGTTCCAGGGGATGTCCGGCGCGGTCAGGGAGTCGGTGGACTCTGCTGTGCCGGTCCGGATGCCCTCCTGTGTATCAGGGCCGGGCGCAACGCTTATGGTCATCTGTCCATTCTATGGGGCTGGCTACTAGAGTGACTTTCGTGAGCACCTCAGCCGGCTGGGACCATCCCCGCACGTCCTTTTACACCGACCACTATGAGCTGACCATGCTGCAGGCAGCCCTCCACTCGGGGGCCGCGCACCGCAGGTCCGTGTTCGAGGCTTTCGCGCGGCGGCTGCCCGACGGCCGGCGCTACGGCATCGTCGCCGGCACCGGGCGGCTCCTGGAGGGCATCGCCAACTTCCGGTTCGGCGAGGCCGAACTGGAATTCCTGGAGCGTACGCACGTGGTCAACCGGGAGACGCTGGACTACCTGGCCAACTACAAATTCTCCGGCGACATCTGGGGCTATGCCGAAGGCGACGCGTACTTCCCCAACTCCCCCATCCTGATCGTGGAGGCGTCATTCGCGGAGGCCTGCATGCTGGAGACCTACCTGCTGTCCGTACTCAACCACGACACCGCCATCGCCTCCGCCGCTTCGCGGATGGTGAGCGCGGCGGGTGGCCGGCCCTGCATCGAAATGGGTTCACGGCGCACCCATGAGGAAGCCGCCACCGCATCGGCGCGGGCCGCCATCATCGCGGGCTTTGACAGCACCTCCAACCTTGAGGCGGGCATCCGCTACGGCGTGAAGACCGTGGGCACCGCCGCCCACTCCTTCACCCTGCTGCACGATACCGAGCGGGAGGCGTTCGAGGCCCAGATTGCCTCGCTGGGCGAGGGAACGTCCCTCCTGGTGGACACGTACGACGTCGAAAAGGCAGTCCGCACGGCCGTTGACCTGGCAGGGCCGCGGCTGGGCGCCGTCCGGCTGGACTCGGGCGACCTGGTGGCCCAGGCGCAATGGGTGCGCCGACTGCTGGACGACCTCGGCAACGAGCACACCAAGATCGTGGTCACCTCCGACCTGGATGAGTACGCCATCGCGGCGCTGCAGTCAGCCCCCGTGGACTCCTATGGGGTAGGCACCTCGCTGGTGACCGGTTCGGGCGCCCCCACGGCCAGCATGGTCTACAAACTTGTCAGCCGCACGGACGATGACGGCAACTTCGTGTCCGTGGCCAAAGCGGCCAAGAACAAGGCAAGCGTGGGCGGGCGCAAGTACGCACTGCGGAAGTTGGACGAACGCGGCAGGGCCACCACCGAGGTGGTGGGCGTGGGCCACCGCCCGGAGGACGACGGCAACGACCGTCCACTGCTGCAGCAGTTCATGAAAAATGGCGAGCTGATTCCGGGCTGGACCGGGCACGAGGGCGTGCTCCGCGCGCGGCAGCGCCATGAGGACTCCATGGCGGAACTGCCGCCCGTGGTCAACCGCCTGCAGCGCGGCGAAGCCGCAATTCCCACTCTCTATGAAGACAACTGAGGAGCACTGATGGCCCGCGCTTTGATCATCGTGGATGTCCAGAACGATTTCTGCGAGGGTGGCTCGCTCGCTGTTCCGGGTGGGGCGGCCGTCGCCGGGGCCATCAGCGAGTACCTGGACTCCCACCACAGGGAATTCGACTATGTGGTGGCCACCCAGGACTGGCACATTGATCCCGGCAGCCACTTCTCGGAGACGCCGGACTACAAGGACAGCTGGCCACGGCACTGCGTGGCAGGCAGCCGCGGAGCGGAGCTCCACCCGGACCTGGACACCGAATATGTGGACGCGTACTTCCGGAAAGGCCAGTTCGCTGCCGCCTACTCAGGATTCGAGGGCCTGCTGGCTCCGGAAGACGCCGTCCCCACCGGGGAGCGCAAGGCCGGTGGCGCCGCTGACATGGACGCGGAGTCGCTGGAGCCGGATGACGACGCCGTCGGCCTTGATGACTGGCTCCAGAGCCACGACGTGGAGGACCTGGTGGTGGTTGGCATCGCCACCGACTACTGCGTCAAGGCCACCGCCCTTGACGCCGTCCAGGCAGGCTACGGCGTCACGGTGGTGCGGTCGCTGACCGCCGGCATCGCCGAGGACCTGGAGGACACCGTTGCCGAACTGGAACTCGGCGGGGCCGATATCGCCTGAGCCGCTACTTGCGGCCCACGAACCAGTCCTGAAGCTTGCGCAGCCGGGACTTCAGCTGTTCCTCGTTGGCCTGGGCCACGGGAGGGCCGCCGCAAACGGTCCGTAGCTTGGTATGCACCACGCCGTGTGGCGTTCCGGTCCGGGCAGACCAGGCGGCCACGTTCTTGGCCAACTCGTTGCGCAGGTCCATCAGCATCCTGTGGTCAGGCACGGCCGGCACCGAACTCTCGGCGGCCGCGGCAGGAGCCTTCCGGTTCCTCCGGTTCAACTGCTCGTGCTGGCGTTGGCGCAGGAGCATCCCCACCTGCTCCGCGTCCAGGAGCCCCGGGATGCCCAGGAAGTCCATCTCGTCGTCGGACCCCACCTCGCCGCCGGTGCCAAACTCGCCGCCGTCGAACAGGACCCGGTCAAAGGAGGCCTGCGAGTCGAGCGCCTCGAACTTGCCCTTGGTCAGGCTGTCCGAGGCCTTCTCCTCCCGGTTGGCCTCGTCCATCAGCGAATCTTCCGGGTTGAACAGGCCGTCGCCGTCCTCCTTTTCCGGCCGGTCCAGCGCGTGGTCCCGCTCCATCTCCATGGAGTTGGCCAGCGCCATAAGCTGCGGGACAGAAGGCAGGAAGACCGACGCCGTCTCGCCCCTTTTGCGGGCACGCACGAAGCGGCCCACGGCCTGGGCGAAGAACAGCGGAGTGGACGTCGAGGTGGCGTAAACACCGACAGAGAGCCGGGGCACATCAACGCCTTCGGACACCATGCGCACGGCCACCATCCAGCGCTTGTCGCCGGCGGAAAATTCCTCGATCTTGCTGGACGCCTTGGCGTCGTCGGAGAGGATGACGGTGGGTGATTCGCCGGTGATCCTTTTCAGCTGCCCGGCATAGGCGCGGGCGTCCTCGTGGTCGGTGGCGATGACCAGGCCGCCGGCGTCGGGCACGGTACGTCGTACCTCGCTGAGCCGTTTGTCGGCGCCGGCCAGGACGGCGGGAATCCACTCCCCCGCGGGGTTCAGCGCCGTCCGCCAGGCATGGGACGTGATGTCCTTGGTTACCGCCGCCTCGCCAAGCGACGCCGCCATCTCCTCGCCGGCGCTGGTGCGCCAGCGCATCTGGCCCGAGTAGGCCATGAACATCACAGGACGCACCACGTGGTCCCGGAGGGCGTTGCCGTAACCATAGGTGTAGTCGGCCTTGGAGCGCCGGATGCCGTCCCGGTCCTCCGCATACTCCACGAACGGGATGGGCGAGGTGTCCGAGCGGAACGGCGTACCGGTCAGGGACAGCCGGCGCACGGCGGGATCGAACGCTTCGCGCAGTCCGTCACCCCAGGACAGAGCTTCGCCGCCATGGTGGATCTCGTCCAGGATCACCAGGGTGCGGGCAGCCTCTGTCTTGGCGCGGTGCAGCATTGGCTTGCTGGCTACCTGGGCATAGGTGACGGCGACGCCGATGAAGCCACGGCCGTGCTGGCCGTCGGAGTTCTTGAAGTTGGGGTCGATGGCGATACCCACCTTGGCGGCCGCGTCGGCCCACTGGCGCTTCAGGTGGTCCGTGGGCGCAACGATGGTCACGCGGTTCACGGCACCCGAATCGATCAGGGTGGAAGCGATCCGCAGCGCAAAGGTGGTTTTACCGGCACCGGGGGTTGCCACCGCGAGGAAGTCTCGGGGACTGTTCTTCAGGTAGACATCGAGGGCTTCCTGCTGCCAGGCACGGAGTTTCGGGGCGGTTCCCCAGGCTGCACGTTCCGGGTAGGCCGGAGGCAGGGTGGGGCCGCCAAAGAGCGTCTCCGTCACTACTTGTCGTTGCCCGAGCCGCCCGGACCCTTTCCGCCGTCGTTGCCCGGCCGGAGGCCTTCATAGACTTCCTTGCACTCGGGGCAGACCGGGAACTTCTTCGGGTCCCGGCCCGGGGTCCAAACCTTGCCGCACAGCGCAATGACAGGTTCCCCGGTCATGGCGGACTCCATGATCTTTTCCTTCCGCACATAGTGTGCGAAGCGCTCCCGGTCGCCCGGCTCCACTTCCTGGCGCAGTTCCTCGCGCTCAATGGTGGCCGTGGACGTTCCAGCCCCGGAAAGCTCGCGCATCGGGTCGTTTTCGAGAGGGTCCGTCATGCTAGTCATGCCATCCATCTTAGCCGTTCCGTCGGCCGGACGTTCGACGGCGGCACGCCCGCAGCGGGGTCCGGCACCGGCCGCCGCCGTACTTTTTGCTCCCTGGCGGCGCACCCGCAGGCGTTGCTACAGTCCCTGCCAGGCGGGCTTGTTTTCGTAGGTGTGGCGGTAGAAATCCGCCAGTTTCAAGGCCGAGGCAGCGGCTTCGTCCAACAGGACCGTGGCATGCGGATGGAACTGGAGCACGGATGCCGGGCAGATGGCAGCCACCGGCCCCTCCACGAAGTCGCGGACGGCCTGGGCCTTCTGCGCGCCGGTGGCCACGAGGACCACGTGGCGCGCCGCCATGATGGTGGCCAGGCCCTGGGTGATGACGTGGTGGGGCACTTCGGCAAGGCTGTTGAAGAACCGGGCGTTGTCCCGGCGTGTCTGCTCGATCAGGCTTTTGATCCGCGTCCGGGAGGCGAAGGAAGAGGCCGGTTCGTTGAAGCCGATGTGCCCGTCGGTGCCCACGCCGAGCAACTGCAGGTCCACTCCGCCTGCCGCGATGATGGCCTGTTCATAGGCTTCGCAGGCAGCGGGGATGTCGGCCGCGGTTCCGTCGGGGCCATGGACGTTCTCCGGCGCGATATTCACCCGGTTGGTGAATTCCCGGCGGACCACCTCGCGGTAGGACTCGGGGTGGCCGGCGGGCAGGCCCACGTACTCGTCCAGCGCATATGCCGAGGCCCTGCTGAAGTCCAGGCCCTGGTCATGCCGCGCCGCGAGCTCGTTGTAGACGGGCAGCGGTGACGAGCCCGTGGCCAGGCCCAGGACAGCGTCGGGTTTTCTCCGGATCAGCTGTTCAATGGCGTCGGCAGCGAGCTTTCCGATCTGCCTGCTGCCGCCAAGGATCACAATCTCCATGGTGTTCCTTTCCTTGAAGTCAGCGGTTGACGGTGACTTGTGCCAGAAGCTCGGGTCCGCGCGCGTCCAGCCACTTGCCGCCCAGCCGGACACCGGCCAGGAAGAGGACCAGGCCCAGGACGATGCCTGCCGCCAGGGTGAGCCAGCCGAACAGGATGTTCCCGGTCACAGCGTTTGCCACCAGCAGCGCGGCCTCGGGCAGGACCAAAACGATCAGGACCAGCATGCCGACGAACTGCACGGCCATGGTCTGCCCCACGTTTCCGGGAGGCTTCTTGAACGGGCTGTCCCCGGGCAGCGGGACGATGACTGCATAACGGGCAGAGACCACCGAGGACAGGCCCAGGCCGGTGAAGAGGATGCCCAGGCTGAGCCCCAGCTGCCCGGGCAACGCCGCCCAATTGCCGGTGAACGCCGCGTAGCCCACCGAGAACACCAACACCACCGGCAGGGCGAACGCCAGGCACGCCAATGCCCTGCCCAGCCTGTCGGCCACGCCGCGGACGCCAGTGGCCAGGTGCAGCGCGAAAGCGGTGTTGTCGTAGGAGACGTCGGCTGAGATTGACCAGGCCAGGATGAAGGCGGCCAGCGGCGCCAGGAAGGCCAGGCTGCCGTAGCTTCCGGTTTGTGTCCCTTGGAACGCCAGCACCACGGGAAGCAGCGGGATTACCACCAGGGAACCTGAGTAGCGCGGGTCCCGGAACCAGTAGGTGAGCGACCTTGCCATCACGGCACCGGCAGGGGTGGCAGGCAGCACACCGAACAGCCCCAGCCTGCCGCTCCTGCGCTTCCCTGCACCGGCATAGGGCGGGGTGACCAGGGCGCGCTCAAGCAGCAGCTTCCAGCACCAGGCGAGGGCACCCAGGACAGCCACCGAAAGCAGCAGTTTCACCCCGGCCTCAGCGGGCCGGGCCGACGCAATATCACCGCCGAGCGCCCACGGGGCGCCCAGCGGCGTCCAGGACAGGGTCCGGGCGAACTCCGGCAGGAACCCCGTGGATGCGGAGATGCCGCGCCCGACGCCGGCCACGATGGGGCCCAGCAGGACCAGGGGCACCATGAACGCGATGGCGCTGATGTCCTTGAACCGGCGGGAAGCAGCCAGGCTTGCCGTAGCTGTGGTCACCACCTTGGCGAGGACCACGCAGGTCATGACGCCAAGGCATGCGCCGAGCAGGGCTGCGAGCGCGGGCAGCACCCCGCGGGACCAGGTGACCACGGTGGACAAGGCCACGACCGCGGTGGCCAGGCCGGGGATGCCAATCAGCCCGCCAAGCGCCAGGCCGGCGAGCAGCTGCTTCATGGGTATGGCGAAGGTGGTGAAGCGGGCCGGGTCGAGGGTCATGTCCGTGGCCGAGGCCACCACCGGAACCACACCCCAGCCCAGCACCGCTGCGGAACCGCCCAGGACCACCGCCGTATGGGCGGTCGCTGGTCCGGCGCCCCGGAGCAGGATCAGGGCAAGGACCAGCGTTGCCACGACTCCCAGCGCGTAGAGCCCGGCGATGGCCATGCCCACCAGCTGCCAGGGGCTGCGGCGCAGTCCGTTGCGCAGCAGCGTGAGCTTGAGCCTCAGAAGGTGCGCAACCATTCCAGCCCCTCCGTGTGGCTGTGTCCGCCGACCAGCTGCACGAACCGGTCCTCAAGGGACATGCCGGCGCGCACTTCGTCAACGGTTCCTGCGGCCAGGAGCCTGCCCCGGGCTACCACCGCGACGTGGTCGCACATGCGCTGCACCAGGTCCATCACGTGGCTGGAGACAATGACGGTTCCGCCGGAGGCCACATACCGGTCCAGGATGGAGCGGATGTTCGCGGCCGATACCGGATCGACGGCTTCGAAGGGCTCGTCCAGCACCAGGAGCCGCGGCGCATGGATCAGGGCCGACGCCAGGGCAATCTTCTTGGTCATGCCTGCGGAGTAGTCCACCACCAGCGTGCCGGCATCCTGGGTAAGGTCCATGGCTGCCAGCAGCTCGCCCACCCGGGCCGCCACCACCGCCTTGTCCATGCCCCGCAGCAGCCCGGCATACGTGATCAGCTGCTCTCCGCTGAGCCGGTCGAACAGGCGGACGCCGTCAGGCAGGATGCCCATGAGCCGTTTGGCTTCCAGCGGGTGCTGCCACACGTCCACGCCGTGCACCACGGCGGTGCCGAAGTCCGGACGCAGGAGGCCCGTCGCCATGGAAAGCGTGGTGGTCTTGCCTGCACCGTTGGGTCCGACGATGCCGAAAAACGAACCGGCAGGCACCTCCAGGCTGATGCCGTCCACCGCGATTTTCCCGCCGAACCGTTTGGCCAGCCCACGGAGGGAAAGGGCCGCCGTTGGGCCGGAACTCGGCGCCGGGCCAGGTGTCGGAGCAGTCATGGTGCCAGCCTAGTCCGCGGGCCAGCTCCGCGGGGTGCGAGACTTACGGAATGGACATCGCGTTGGGTTTGCTGGTGATCGTTGCCGTGGTGTGCGCCGGCAGTGCCTTGGGCCGCAAACTGAATATCCCGGTTCCCCTGGTGTTGGTCCTGGCCGGGGTGGCGGGATCGTTCCTGCCGCTCATTCCGCCGGTTGTGCTAAACCCGGAGCTGGTGCTGGTTGGCCTGCTGCCGCCGTTGCTGTACGCGGCCGCCTTCCGCACGTCGCTGTTCGACTTCAAGACCAACCGCCGCTCCATTGGGCTGCTGTCCGTGGGATACGTCATTTTCGGCACCCTGGGCGTGGGGTTGGTGGTGTGGTGGCTGTTTCCGGAGATCCCGTTGGCGGCCGCCTTCGCCCTGGGCGCGGTGGTGGCGCCTCCGGATGCGGTGGCGGCCACCGCCATCGCCCGGAAAGTGGGAATGCCGCGCCGGATCGTCAACATCCTGGAAGGCGAATCGCTGGTCAACGACGCCACAGCGCTGGTGTGCCTGCGGGCGGCAGTGGCCGCCATCGCGGGCTCGGTGTCCGCGCTGGACGTGGCCGGCGGGTTCGTGGTGGCCGCGGGCGGCGGCCTGGCGGTGGGCCTCGCCGTGGCGTATGTCCTCACCGAAATCCGAAAACGGGTGCACAACGTGGCCATCAACACCTCCACATCGCTGATGGCACCCTTCGTTGCATACCTCCCGGCCGAGGCCATCCACGCCTCCGGTGTGCTCGCCGTCGTCGTCACCGGCCTGGTGATGGGCACCAAGGCGCCGTCCATGCCCAACGGCGCCGCGCGGCAAAGCGCCAGGAGCAACTGGGACACCATCCAGTTCCTGCTGGAGAACTCCGTGTTCCTGCTCATCGGCCTGCAGGTGCGGACCATCGTCGAGAGCGTCCAGGACGATTCGCTCGGAGCGGGCCGCGTGTGGTTCGGCTGCGCGGTGGTCCTGCTGGCCGTGCTGGTACTGCGGCCGGTCTGGGTCTTCCCCGCGACCTACCTGCCCCGCCTGATCCCTTCGGTACGGCGGTCGGACCCGGCGCCGCCCTGGCAGTTCCCGGCCATCGTGTCGTGGGCAGGAATGCGGGGTGTGGTCACCCTGGCCGCGGTACTCACGCTGCCCGACGACCTGCAGCACCGCAACGTGCTGGTCCTGGCGGCCATGGTGGTGGTGGGCGGCACGCTGGTACTGCAGGGATTCACGCTGCCGGCCCTGGTCCGGGCACTGGGGCTGCCGGGGCCGGACCGGCGGGAGGACGCCCTGAACCAGGCCTCGCTGATGCAGCTGGCTACAGCTGCGGGGATGGAGCGGCTGGAGCAGCTGCGGCGCGGGAGCGACCCGCCGGAGGTCATGGACATGCTGCGGCGCCGGACGCAGGAACGCGGGTTGGCAGCCTGGGAGCGCCTGGGCAGGCCGACGGCCGAGGCGGCCACGCCCAGCCAGCGCTATGCCCAGCTGCGGATGGCGATGCTGGAGGCTGAGCGGGACAAGGTGCTGGAGCTCAGGCGCGGCGGGGACTTTGCCCATGAGGTCCTCAGCGAAGTCCTGGAACGGCTGGACGTGGAGGAGTCCATGCTCGACGCCTCCCTCAATGAGCTCGATTCCGCCGCCGACGGTGGCGGCGAGGGGCTGTCCCAGCCGGGCGGTGTGTGCGACCACCTGACGGCTGCCATGCCGGCGCCGGTCCCCGACAACCCGGCCTGTTCCGGGTGCGAGCGGGAGGGCACCTCGCCGGTGCACCTGCGCATGTGCCTTGCCTGCGGGACCGTCGGCTGCTGCGACTCCTCCGCTGGGCGCCACGCCAGCCGGCACTTCAAGGACACGGGCCACCCCGTCATGCGCAGCGCAGAACCCGGCGAAGACTGGCGCTGGTGCTACGTGGACGAGCTGCTGGGCTGACAGGGTGGTGTCTCAGGGCGCCTTGCGGATGCGGATCGGTCCCTTTGCCGTGGCGGGATCGACGACGGATCCGCCCTGGGTGATGTGCACCTGACCGGCGTCCACCAGGCGCCGGGCAGCCTCCCGTGCCGGCTCCATGAGGTGGCGCCAGTCGTCGCCGCCTACGGCCCTGGCAGCATCGGACGGGCAGATGGTGGAGGTTGCCGCCCTTGCCGCCAGGAGTTCCAGGATCTTCGCTTCCAGCTGCCCTTCAACCGGGTTTTGCTGATCATGCCTGCTGCTGCCGGCCAGGCCGGTCTCCTCGGTCAAAAGACGAGGCTTAGAACGTCCGCCGCGGGACAGCCCGCTCGTACTGGGGCGGCCAGGGAAGGTCGTAGCCCAATTCGAAGGCGGCGCGAAGCCACCAGTGCGGATCGCGCAGCGCGGCCCGGGCGATGAAGACGCCGTCGGCCTGTCCGGTGGCAATGGCGTGCTCCGCCTGGCCGGGAGTGGTCACCAGCCCCACGGTGCCGGTGGCGACGCCGGCTTCGTCCCGGATGGCGGCCGAGAAACCGGTCTGGTAGCCCAGCCCCGGCTTGATCTGCTGGTGCGCCACAGCTCCCCCGCTGGAGACGTCCACCAGGTCCACACCGCGGGCGGCCGCTTCCCGGGCCAGCCGGACGGACGCCGCCTGGTCCACGCCGCCCGGGGCCCAGTCGGTGGCCGAGACCCGGAGCAGCAACGGCATGGAATCCGGAATCACGGCCCTGACTGCATCTACAACGGACAACATCAGCCGGTTCCGTCCGGCCTCGTCCCCGCCCCATTCGTCCTCACGCTGGTTGATCAGCGGGCTCTGGAACTGATGCAGCAGGTAGCCGTGAGCCCCGTGGATCTCCATGGTGTCAAAACCGGCATCCACCGCGCGGACAGCGGCGGCGGCAAAGTCATCGATGACTCCCTGTATCTGCTCCACGGTCATGGCCGCGGGCGCCGCATAGCCCTCAAAGGAAGTGGTGGACGGGCCCACAGTTTCCCAGCCGCCCTCGGACGCCGCAACGCTGCCGTGCTTGCCGGAAAAAGGCCAGTACGTGGAGGCCTTCCGGCCGGCGTGGGCCAGCTGGACACCGATCTTGGTGCCGGCCACACCGTTCCGGTGGACGAAGGAAATGATCCGCTCCCACGCCGCCGCCTGCTCGTCGTTGTAGAGGCCTGCGTCGCGGGGGCTGATGCGGCCCTGGGCGTTCACTGCCGCGGCCTCGGTGAGGATCATCGCCGCGCCGCCCACGGCGAAGCCGCCCAGGTGCACCAGGTGCCAGTCGTGCGGGACGCCGGGGGCGTCGTCGGGATCGCAGCTGTACTGGCACATGGGCGACACCCAGCCCCGGTGCTGCAGCTCCATGGACCGCAGGGCCAGCGGCTGGAACAGGGCCGGCATTAGAACAGCACCCGCGCGAGCGCCTGGCGCGCCTTTGCCACACGCTCATCACCGGCGCCCACCACGTCGAAGAGTTCCAGCAGCCGGACGCGGGCGGTCTCGCGTTCGGGGCCGAAATTCCTGCCAATGAAGGCCACCAGGCGGTTCAGTGCGTCCTCCACGTGCCCGCCGGCCACGTCCAGGTCCGCCACGCCAAGCTGCGCGTCCAGGTTGTCCGGCTCATTGGCGGCAAGCCCACGCAGTGCGTCCCTGTCCCGGGCGGACAGCGACTGCAGCCGGTCCATCAACTCCACCTGCGCCAGCCCGGCCTTGGCTTCATGGTCCGACGGCATTTCCTTCAGGGCCTGGCGATAAGCTTCGGCGGCTGCGGCATAATCGCCGGCCTCGATGGCGTCGAACGCCGCCTGGTGCAGGGGCGGCAGCGGCGCAGTCTCCTGGGCACCGGCGGCACCGGCGTCCAGGCTGCCGGTGACCCCGTTGGCCGCGGCAACCTTGAGGAGTTCGTCGAAGAGGCTGCGCACCTGCTGCTCATCCGCCGCGCCTTGGAAGAGCGGCACCGGCTGTCCCTTGAGGACGGCAACGGCAGTGGGAACGGCCTGCACCTGGAAGGCCTGGGCAAGCTGCGGGAAGGCTTCGATGTCGGCTGCCCCAAGGACCAGGCGGCCGCCGTAGGAGGCCACCACGCGGTCCAGGGTGTCAAGCATCCTGCTGGACTCCGGCGAGTAGGCGGCCCACAGGGCAAACACCACCGGCACCTGCGCGGACAACTCCACCAGCTGCTGGAAGTTCGCTTCAGTGACGTTGACCGTGAGTTCGGGTCCGCCGTCGGGTCCGCCGGGCTGCGCACCCTGGTCCGCCCCAGCGGCGGGACCGGAAGGAGCCGGGCCGGATGGGGATGCGGGGCGCTTCAGCGAGGAAAGGTCGACGGCGCCGCGCAGGTTAAGCAGGTTGGCAGCGGCAGGAGGGACTGGGCGGGAAGCTGGCGAACTCATGTTTCCCACTCTAGCCACTCCGGCCGCTGCCGGTGGTAATACAGCCAAGCGCTACTTGAAGCTGGCGCCGACCAGGCCGCGGGTGGCGGCAACGAGCTTCATCGGGTCCGTGGATCCTGCCGGGGGCACGTAGACCGCCATGGATTCGGCGAAGCTCAGGACCATTCCCGTGGTGGTTTCCTTGCCGCCGGCCAGGGCAGCGGCGTCGTCCCCGATGCTGAGCTTGTCGCCGGCCGCCTTCGGTGTGCCTTCGAAGCCGAAGTTGATCCGGCCCAGGACCAGCGCCCCGCCGTCAGCGGTGCGGAACACCACGGTGTTCTCCGGAACCACCTTGTGCGTGAAGGAGAAGTTGCCGTTCTGGCCGGACTTCACCACCTCCGCCTGGTAGGACAGGGTGTCGGCGATGTACGGCGAGGACTGGCCCTCGACGAGCTTGTCCTTGAAGGGCGAGTCCGCCGACGTAAGCCGGTCGGCGAGTCCGGACATCGCTTCCTCGCCGCTGTAGAGCAGGCCGGACTTGTCCGACGCGGCAAGGGTCTCAGTGCCCCCGCGGCTGATGTTGGGGAATGTGGTGCCCGGCTGGAGGGGCGTAGTTTCCGTCAGCTTGTAGTTTTCGCGCGGCGACTTCTGGACCAGCGTCAGGATCTGCGGAACCACGTTGCCTTCACCCTGGGTCACGGCCAGCACCGAACGCGGCCAGTTCCGGTCGCTGGTGACCACGTAAGTCAGCAGCTTGGTGGAGCGCACCGGCATCCGCGGTTCGTAGGAGCCGACCTGCGAGCGGATCTTGTAATTCTGCGTGCGGATCTCCAGTTCAGGTCCGCCCACCCGGCCGGCAAGTTTCGCCGCGTCCTTGGCTGCGTCTCCGGCATCGGTGGCGCTGGAGACCTGCTCCAGGATCCGCCGGAACTGGGCATCGAGCAGCACCGGCAGACCGGATGCTTCCTTGGCCGGTGACGAGGCACTGCCGGAAGGCTGCGGGCTGGGGGTGGCCGCCTGGGCGGCGGTGGCGGAACCAGCCAGCACGGCGGCAGCAACAGCCGCTGCCACCATGGTCGCCTTGGAGGAGGACGACGACGGCGCCTGGTTTTGGTTGCCGGCGTTCGATGTGTCCGGGTTCAGTGAGCCTTCGTTCTGCGAGCCGGCATCCGCCGACTTGGCTTTGCGTGCACGGGCCCGGCGCGCATAGCTGCTGCTGCCGCCGTCGCTGATGTCACCGTCGGTGCCGTCACCGGCACCTTCTCCGTTCTTCCTGCGCGCGGCGAGCAACGCCAGGACGATTCCGGCGACGATCAGCAGGCTGCCCAGGACCATCAGCGGCACCGCCCAAGGCGTGGAAGTGTCGTTCGGGAACGTCATGGACACGGAGGCGGGTGCCGGCTTGGTGCCGTCAGAGGCCAGCAGGAGGGTCCACTCGCCGTCAGCCGGCGGGGTCCAGGTGTAATCAAGCTCGCCGCCCGCGTTCTCGCTGGACACCCACAGGTCGGAGCCGGCCGGGTTGGGGGCGGCAGCATCGCCGTCAGTGTGGTCAACCTGAAGGGACTTTTCGTCCTCGGAAACCCCGGTGATGGTGTTGTGGGCCGTCTTGCCGACCCAGGCATTGACGTCGTCGGGGCGGCCCGATGCCAGCATGAAGTTGCCGTCACCCTGGATGTTGATCTTCACGGTTCCGCCGTGCAGGGTGCGCAGCTTCTGGTCAATGACCGTTAGCGGCGCCGCGGCGGCATCGGCCGGCGCGGAAGCGGTAAACGTCTCGGATGGAGCCCAGATGGTTCTCTGGCCGATGCCGGCCAAAAGTGTCAGGAGGCCGAGCAGCACAAGTGCGGCTGCAGTCTTTAAACGCAAGGGAAACACCTATCATCAGCGGGGGTTTACCTTCAATAGTAACCTTTCTGTTATCAGGGGCCCCTGTCAGGCGGTTCCCCGCCTTTCCCAGTGGGCACCCGGGCAGCGCCTTAGGCAGGCGGTGGCAAGCCTGCTGATAGTGTTTGCGATGATCATCACACCGGCCCGCGAAGGCGGAGCCACGCACGGAACAGGCCCCTAGAACCAGTGACAGACAAGACGGACCCGTCCTCGGCGGCAGCCGCAAATCCCGGGGATCCCAGGGACCCTGTCCCTGCTCCGGTGCCTCCCCTGGGCATGGCGGCAACCGCCCGCCGCAGGGGTACTGCCGCCGCCGCCCTTGGCCAGGTGGTCCGACGGCTTCGCCAGCCCCTGCCCGGGGCGCAGCCCAGGCTCCGGTTCGAGATGCCACCCGAATACACGGGGCAGGCCCCGGAAACGGAGCACGGCGGAGACGAGGAGCCGCAGTTCGGCCACCCTGGTCCGCGCATGTCCCCGCAACACCCGCTGTACATGGGCTTCATGGGGACTGTGGGCGTGGGCCTGGCGCTGCTGGTCTACTGGATCGGCTCCCACACCACGCAGCTGCTGCTGTGGATCGTGGCGGCGCTGTTCATCGCCCTGGGCCTGGAGCCCGTGGTGGGCTGGCTGGAGAGCCGCAAAATTCCCCGGCCCGCCGGAATCCTGGTCTCCGTGGCGGTCCTGATGGGCGCCGTCGTCGGATTCTTCGCCACGCTCATTCCCACCATCGTGGAGCAGGTCTCCGAGATCGTGCGGCAGGCACCGGACTGGATGCGCAACTTCATGGACTCGGATTTCTTCCGCAGCCTTGACGACCAGTTCGGCGTGCGCGACCGCATCACGGAGGAGGTCAACAAGTTCGTCAACGACCCCGCCGCGATGGGCGGTATTTTCGGTGGCGTGCTGGGCTTCGGGTCCACCGTGGCCAACGGCCTCTTCGGCGCCCTCATCGTCCTGGTTCTGAGCCTGTACTTCCTGGCAGCGCTGCCGGCCATGAAGAAGTGGGGCTACCGCCTGGCGCCGCGCTCCCGCCGAAAGCGCGTGGCCGCCCTCTCGGAGGAAATCACCCGGTCGGTGGGAAACTACGTGATCGGCCAGGCGTGCGTGGCCCTGCTCAACGCCACCTTCGCCTTCGTGGTGATGTCCATCGTGGGCGTCCCCTTCGCGCTGCTCCTGGCGTTCGTGGTGGTCCTGCTGGCATTCATCCCTTTGGTTGGCGGGATGATCGCAGGCATTGTAGTAACGCTCGTGTCCCTTACCGAGGGCTGGCAGGTGGCGGCCATCTACGCCATCTGCTACTTCGCCTACCTGCAGTTCGAGGCCTACTTCATCTCACCGCGCATCATGCAGAAGGCAGTTGCCGTGCCCGGTGCGGTGGCCGTGATCTCGGTGATCGCCGGCGGCAGCCTCCTGGGCGTCCTGGGGGCCCTGATCGCCATCCCCACCGCCGCTGCCGTGCTGCTGCTGCTCCGGGAGATTTACATCGTTCGGCAGGACCAGCACTGAGGGTCCGGCAGGACCAGCACTGAAACGGGCCGTCCCTTGGCGCCTGCCTTTGGCGCTGCGCCCGGGGCTTGACCGCTAGGCCCCGGCAGTCGCCGTCGGACCGTCCCACTCCTGCGGCAGTTCCGCGTCGGCCTGGACGGGAGTGACCTGCGCCACGATGTCGTTCAGGACCCTGGCAGCATACTTCTCCCCCACCCACAGGTGCTTGGCCCCGGCCACGCCCACCACCCGGGCCTGCGGCACCACGCTGAACCGGGCGGTGGCCTCCGCCGGCTGCAGGAAGTCGTCGTGCTCCGGTACCAGGACCGTGAGCGGCTTGCCCGATTCCGCCCACAGCTGCAGGTGCTTGTCCGTTGCGCGGTGCAGCGGTGGCGACAGCAGCACCGCGCCCTCGATCTGGGGCGCCACGGGCTCGATGGCGCCGTACATCAGCGCAAGTTCGGTGCCGAAGGACCAGCCCACCAGCCAACGGTTGGGCAGATTCCGTTCCACGGCGAAACGGACGGCCGCCTCCACGTCATAGCGTTCGCCGATTCCTTCCTCGAAGCCGCCGCTGCTGGTGCCGCGCGGAGAGGCGGTACCGCGGGTGTTGAAGCGCAGAACGGCGATGCCCGCCAGCGCCGGCAGCCGGTACGAGGCCTTGCGGTAGACATGGGAGTCCATGAAGCCGCCGTGCGTCGGCAGCGGGTGGAGCGTGATTAATGTGGCCTTCACTGGCCCCGATTCAGGCAGTGCCAGCTCCCCCACCAGCGTGTGGCCGTCCTCCGTCTGCAGCTCGATGTTCTCCCGCCGGGCCGGCAGGACTGTGGAGGCACGGATGGGAACGGGGCCCTGGCCCTGGGTGAACTGGTACGACGCCGGATCAAAAGTCATGCCTGCCAGCTTAGCGACAGTGGGGGCATCCGCCGTTCCCGGCCGGTCAGCGGTAGCGGTAGCTGCGCGTCAGCCAGCAGTTGGTGTGCCAGTGCCGGCGTTCGGCAAGGCCTGCGGCGGCGCCAAAGAGGTGGTCGTCCTTCCATACCACCAGGTGTGCGACCCCGGGCAGCACCGCCGTGGAGCACTCCGGGCAGATGTAGGTCTTCTCGGCGTTTTTGGCAGTCATGGTCCGCACCATCCACTCACCATCGGGGGCGCTTTCCCGGCGGGCAATTCCGGCCCGCGCACGCTCCAGGTCCAGTTCGGGGACGTCCCCGTTCCTTTTCCGCCCTGCACCTTTGCCGGAAACGGGAGCCCTGCCGGAAACGGGACGGCGGGGACGGTTGGAGCGCGGCATGTATCCATTCTGCCCCAGCCTGCCCGCTGACCCGCGCCGCTTCCCCCAAGGTGCGTCCCGCCGTCGGGCATAACCTGCCGGAGCCCACGCGATAGTCTGTACGGCGTGCGACTTGTCATAGCCCATTGCTCCGTTGATTACGTTGGCCGGCTCAAAGCCCATCTCCCCCTCGCCACCCGGCTCCTGCTGGTCAAGGCGGACGGCTCCGTGCTGGTGCACTCCGATGGCGGTTCCTACAAGCCGTTGAACTGGATGAGCCCGCCGGCCACGCTCCGGGTTTCGTCCCCTGACGAGGTGGACCTGGAGCTTGGGGTGGTGGAGCAGTGGACCGTGCAGTCGGCCAAGACCGATGACCGGCTCATCATCAACATCCACGAGAAGATCAGTGAGTCCTCACACGACCTTGGGGTAGACCCCGGGCTGATCAAGGACGGCGTGGAAGCGGACCTGCAGCGACTGCTGGCCGAGCAGATCGAAACGCTGGGCCAGGGCTACTCGCTGATCAGGCGCGAGTACTTCACCGCCATTGGTCCCGTGGACATCCTGGCCCGGGACGCTGACGGCGCCACGGTGGCCATTGAGCTCAAGCGCCGGGGGGACATCGACGGCGTGGAGCAGCTCACCAGGTACCTGGAACTCCTTAACCGCGACCCGCTGCTGGCACCGGTGCGGGGCATCTTTGCGGCCCAGCAGATCAAGCCGCAGGCAAAGGTGCTGGCCAACGACCGCGGGATCGACTGCGTAACCCTTGATTACGACGCCATGCGCGGAGTTGACGACAGCGAATCGCGGCTCTTCTAAGCGACTTTCCTTTGTTGCTTCAGGCACCTAAATGGCTGCGTTCAGGGCAGGCCTCTTCGTCACCTGTTTTTTACCTAAATTTTCGCTTTTTTGCTGTCCGGGCCGTTGACCTGCGGGAATGGGCATGAAATTCTTATCTCAGTCTTTGTGTAGGTGTTTTTCATGCTCGCAAGACATGTTGCGAGCGCGAAGCTCCTGCAGCGCCGGACCCCTCCCGGGGAAGGCAATCCAGGATTCTTCTCGCGGAGTGACCAAGGGCGGCACGAGGTGTGCCGGTCTTAAAAAGTTCCACAATGAGGAGAAATAAATGGCACAGGGAACCGTTAAGTGGTTCAACGCTGAAAAGGGCTTCGGCTTCATCACCCCGGACGACTCCGATGGCGATGTCTTCGTTCACTACTCCGAAATCCAGACCGGCGGCTTCAAGACCCTCGACGAGAACCAGCGCGTTCAGTTCGAAATCGGCCAGGGTGCCAAGGGCCCCCAGGCCACCGGCGTAACTGTCGTCTAAGTAAACCGCCCGGCCGCTTTCCGCGGCCGCCAGCGACAAATGGTCCCCGGCAATTTACGCCGGGGACCATTTTGTTTGTGCGGAATTACGCAGCCGAAATGCAGGATTTCTCCCGGGGTGCTTTACAGCGGCACAATTTTGGCAGCCTATCCGGCGTCAGGTGACCAATTTACGGACCAGCCGGGCGCCCTGCGCCAGGGATAGGCCGGGGAGGTAGGCCCGGGTCAGCGCCCGGCCGATGGCGGGCAGGTGCAGCGGGTCCTGGTAATACAGGTAGAGCGCCCGGTACTCCGGCTTGAACCGGGACTTGAAGGCCGCCAGGGAACGGAAGCCGTAGACAGGCTCCAGCGCGTGGCCTACCAGATCCAGGATCCTGACCAGGTTCTGCGCTCCCTCGTCGGTGGCACCCGCGTCCTCCTGGCCCTTAGCCGCGGCCGTATCCTCTGCAGCGGCTCCAGTCTCGGGCTCGATGTCCGGACGGCTGGCCAGCGGCGAGCCGGACAGGGAAATAACGTCCACGGAATCCCGCAGCTCAAGGACAGCCGAGGCGATCAGGAATTCCATTACCCCAGGGAATCCCTCGCTGCCCCGGCGCATGACGTCCAATGTCCGGCTGACCAGCCGCCCGCCGTCGTACACGGGCAACCAGCTTGTCACGCCGTGGACCGTGCCGTTACCGTCCACAGCCAAGCAGCAGAGGACTTCCTCGTCATCAAGTTCGTCCACTCCCCCAAGCGTGAAGCCCATTTCCGGCACCGACTTGGTGGCCGCCCACTCCTCGGACACTTCGTTCAACCGCGACCGCAGCGCTGGCGGCAGCGAGTGGTAGGAGCCCCAGACCGCGTGGACCCCCAGCTTGGCGGCGCGGTTCAGGGCTGTCCGGACGTTCTGCCATTCCTTGCCCTTGAACTCGAGCTCGTTCAGCGCCAGCCGGGTCTCCTGGGCAACGGCCACGCGGGAAAAACCGCGTTCCCTGAGCATCGGCCACATGGTGTCGTCGCAGGAATACAGCGCGGGGACCAGGGCCTGGCTGCGGCAGTAATCCAGGAACCCCTCGGTCACCCGCTGCTCAGCCGCCCGGTCACCGATCGCGCCGCCCAGGGTCAGCGCCACCGTCCCATGCTGCTGGAACGCCATGGCACCGGCACCGTCCGGGCTGAACCAGTAGGTGTTGGGCTCCCAGAGTGCCATCCAGGACAAGGGCCCGCCGCCCCGGTGGAGCAACTCCCGGGCGCGGTCCCGGTCCTGCCGCCCGAAGTTGAGGCCGTGGTGCCGGCCCACCAGCACCCACCACACGGCCACCAGGGCTACAAGCCAGAACACCGGACCCGAATAGGCGAACAGCATGGCCTCAGCGCTGTCCTGCTCAGGAAAGACCCGGCGGAAATGTTGTGGAATGGGCACCGGAACGTACTGCCGGGCCAGCTCGGCGAAGAGACCCAGCAGACCGCCGTCGCGGGCCAGTCCCCCGGACCAGAACCAGGCCACCGTGTAGGAGCTGGCCAGGGCAAGCCAGGTTCCGCAGACCACCGCACCGAGCACGCGCCGGGCGCCTGGCCGCGTCTGCACGCGGAACTGCCGCCGGTTCAGCCACAGGACGACCGCCAGCAGCAGCGGGACAACCACGAGCGGAAGCACGTGCGCGAAGGCCGAGGACAGCGGCGTGGCATGCGTGCCCTGCAGGCGGGACGGGACAAGGGCGAACAAGGCAAGGTAGACGGCGGCCAGCGCGGTAACAGCCAACTGGATGGCCAGGGCGATGTTAAGGGCCAGCCGGCGGCCGCGCCGCATGCCGTCCGCGCAGATCAGCAGCAGGATGACCGGCACCACCGCCAGGGCCAAACCGAACGGCCCGGCAAATCCTGCCCTTCCGGTCTCCAGGCAGGACGCGTCCACCGTGGCGCCGCAGTTGAACACAAGCTGGCTGAGGGTGGGCATCGGGCTGAGCACGACGTCGCGCAGCAGGGCCAGCGGACCCGTGGGCGCCCGCGTGATGCCGGTCAGTATAGGCCCCACGGCAAAGACGGCAACAGTGAGGGCCAGCAGGTTCCTGGTCTCGCGCCCCGTGGACCGGTGACGGTGGAGGCGCCCCTGGTCCCCCTGGATCCACCAACCGGCCAACAGGCCAAGGAGCGCGCCGATAAGGCCGATGACGGTCTCTGCATGCCCCACATAGAGAACCAGGAGCAGCGAGATGGACAACACCACCGTACGGAGCCGGCGCTGCCACAGGAGGGTGATCCGTGCGCTGGCGGCCAGCCCGGCCGTCAGCACCGGGGCGTAGGGTCCAATCAGGTTGTCGTCGGCCATGGTGTCCAACCAGCCGTCACCCACATATCCCGCCAACTGGGTCACCAGGAGGAACACGGTGACGGCCGCGAACTGGCCGCCGAAGAACAGTCCTACGGCGGCCCGGCGGCCCAGCCTTCGTTCGGCGAGTCCCAGCAGCAGGACAATCATCAGCGATGCGGTGATGTACGCAAGCGGGTTGGTGGCGAAGAAGAGGCTGGTAAACAGCGACCACCACTGCCCGCCCCGCAGGCCAGGGCCACTGACGGACGCAAGCCCCAGCAGCTGCTCCGGCGGGCCGTCCAGGAAGCTTCCGGTCAGGGCAGCGGTGGCGAGGAAGGCAACAACCACGCCGAGAGTGAACGGCATGGACTTCAGCGTGCGCAGGACCTGCTGCACTGCGGGGCGTCCGACGGAGGCCCACATCAGGGCGGCCGTGCGGTTGGGTTGGCTGGTGGTCACCACTGCAACCCCCACTGATCGCCAAGGAACTGCAGCGCGTCGGCAAACCGCTTGGATGAGGTGTCCCAGGAATGGCCGGTGTGTTCCACGACGTGTGCCTGCACCGTAAAGCCGGCATTCTGCGCTGCCGCGGCAAGCGTCTGGAGGTTGGCCACGAACTCCGGATCGTTTTGCCCTGCGGTGAGGTACATGCCGTGGGTCTCGAACCGTTGGTGTTTCATAATCTCCAGTGGAGTCTGACGGGTGAATTCGTCGGGGTTCCCCGGGAACGCCGCGTCGATTGTCTTCTGCCGTTCCTTGGCAATTGCCGGTTCCGCTTCGCTGGAGAAAGCCAGCACGTCGGCGTAGATGTCGGGATGCCTGGTCCCCATCTGCACCGCACACGTGCCGCCGAAAGAGAAACCTCCGATGGCCCAGTGGCTGTGGTTGGTGTCCACCGCCAGGGTGGAACCGATCCATTGTGGAACGTCCTGGGAAAGGTACGTGTCCGCTTTGGCGATCCGGCTGTCCATGCACATGGTGTTGGCGGACTGCGAGCCGTTGGGATCGGGGATGACCACTACGGGAGACACTCCGCTGTGGGCAGCGGCGAAAGAATCCATATGGCCGCGGATGGCGCCGCCGGTAAGCCAGTCGGCAGGGCCGCCAGGCTGGCCCGCGACCAGGACCAGCACCGGCAGGGCGGGGCGGTTGGCTGCGAAGTAGGCGGGCGGAAGGTAAATGTAGGCGTCGCGGGTGTTCATCCCGGACAACGTTCCAGGGATCGCGGACTTGCGCAGGACACCTCCGGCAGGCAACTCCCCCTGCGGCTTCCAGCCCCGCAGGGGCAGGCCGTCGGGTTCCCCGGTGTGGCGCATGAGGTCCTGCTCCAGCGCGGGAATGCGGGCCAGGGCCGTACCCAGCAGGTCACTGACGGTCCTGTTCAGGCCAAAGTAGGCGTTGATCTGGATCGCCGAGAGCAGCACCACCAGCAGCGCAGCGAGGATCCCTCCCCCGCGGCGGCTCCAACTCGTCCTGGGCAGCCGGAGCAGGCACAGGAGCAGGGCCGCCACACCCGGCACCAGCCACAGCAGGACGGGGTCGGGCAAGTCCTCGGGGAAGATGGTGAAGATGTTGATGAGCGCCCAGTGGACCGTGCCGACCAAGGCAAATGCGGCTGCTGTGGCCGTGAGGATACGGACCGCCCACGCCCGGACGCGATGGACCGGAACCATGGCGGCGCGCCAAGGCGGCACCAGGAGGTAGGCGGCGCCGCCCATTCCCAATACCAGCACGGTTCCATAGAGTGGACCGTCGGTGAGCCGGATGTCTAAAAGCCAGTCCACGTTGGCTAGCGCCAGGTCCCCACGCCAATGACAGGACCTGCTTCCAGCCAGGATGACAGTCCGGTATAGGCGTCGAACTTCATGGCCAGGTGCAGGTCCTGCCCCTCGTAGCGAAGTTCGACGATCACCACGTCCGGCTGTACCTTCACCGCCTCCGCTTCAGTAGGCTTCCGGCGGCCGAGCAGCTCAAGGGAGCTGCGTTTGAACGTGTACTTGGGGCGGACACTCAACGAGATGAGCTTGAACCATTCAAGGTCGTTGTCCTGATAACGACAAACCCCCATCTGCCAACTGTTTCCAGCTACGCAAATGGAGGCGTCCACCGTGCCGAGGGCACGCCGCAGGTTGAAGCGGCGCACCCCCGAAAGGCACAGTGCAAAAATAAGCAATCCGAACACGACTGCCAGTGCGATGAACGTAATACCCGGTGCGTCCATCAAGGTCGTGCTAGCGGATCCCAGCGGTAGCCGAGCCGCCCAACTGGGCGTTGTCAGCAACGATCACCACGCGGTTGTTGTCGACGGAGAAGAACCCGCCGTCGACGTCCACCGCAATACGGTCTCCGGACACCGGCTGGATTGCCAGTTCACCCTCGGCCAGGATCGCCAGCAGGGGCGAGTGGCCGGGCAGGATTCCGATTTCACCATCGCTGGTGCGGGCCTTGACCATCTTGGCCGCTCCGGACCACACGAAGTGGTCCGCTGCGACAATCTCAACCTCAAGCTCAGCCATATTACTTGGTCTGTTCCTGGATCTTGGCCCACTGGCGCTCGACGTCATCAAGGCCACCGACGTTGAAGAACGCCTGCTCCGCGATGTGGTCGAGTTCGCCGTCGCAGATCGCCGCGAAGCCTTCAACGGTGTCCTTGATGGAGACCGTGGAGCCTTCAACACCGGTGAACTGCTTGGCGGTGTAGGTGTTCTGCGAGAGGAACTGCTGGATACGGCGTGCACGCGACACGACAATCTTGTCTTCCTCGGAGAGCTCATCGACACCGAGGATGGCGATGATGTCCTGGAGTTCCTTGTTCTTCTGCAGGATCTGCTTAACACGGACGGCCGTGTTGTAGTGGTCCTTGCCGATGTACTGGGGGTCCAGGATTCGGGAGGTGGACGTCAGCGGGTCCACGGCCGGGTACAGACCACGGGAGGCGATTTCACGGGAGAGTTCCGTGGTCGCATCGAGGTGCGCGAAGGTGGTGGCCGGTGCCGGGTCGGTGTAGTCATCCGCGGGAACGTAGATGGCCTGCATCGAGGTGATCGAGTGGCCCTTGGTGGAGGTGATGCGCTCCTGCAGGAGGCCCATCTCATCCGCAAGGTTGGGCTGGTAACCCACGGCCGAAGGCATGCGGCCGAGGAGGGTGGAAACCTCGGAACCTGCCTGGGTGAAGCGGAAGATGTTGTCGATGAAGAGCAGCACGTCCTGGTTCTGCACATCGCGGAAGTACTCCGCCATGGTCAGCGCGGACAGGGCCACGCGCAGGCGCGTTCCCGGCGGCTCATCCATCTGGCCGAACACAAGGGCGGTGTCCTTGAGGACGCCTGCCTCTTCCATTTCAACCCAGAGGTCATTGCCCTCACGGGTACGCTCGCCAACACCGGCGAATACCGACGTACCACCGAAGTTGCGCGCAACACGGGTGATCATTTCCTGGATGAGCACGGTCTTGCCCACGCCGGCGCCGCCGAAGAGGCCGATCTTTCCACCCTTGATGTACGGGGTGAGGAGGTCGATGACCTTGATGCCGGTCTCCAGCATCTCGGTGGAACCTTCGAGCGAAGCGAAGCTGGGAGCCTTGCGGTGGATGGGCCAGCGCTCGGTGATTTCCAACTCTGACTCGGCAACGTCCAGGGGCTGTCCCAGGACGTTGAAGATGTGGCCCTTGACGCCGTCACCGACGGGAACGGAGATGGGGGCACCAGTGTCCACCACGGACGTGCCGCGGACGAGTCCGTCGGTGGCCTGGAGGGAGATGGCGCGAACGAGGTTGTCACCCAGGTGCTGGGAGGTCTCGAACGTGATGGTCTTGGTGACACCGTTGAGGGTGATCTCGGTTGTCAGAGCGTTGTAAATGGACGGGATTGCGTCAGCCGGAAATTCGACGTCGACAACCGGGCCGATTACGCGCGCAATACGGCCGGATGCACCGGACGTTGCGGCTACGTGTTCGGTAGCAGTGGCAGTCATCTCTCTCACTTCATTCAGTAGATGGCGTGGGGTTAAGTGTATCTGTGGTGGTGCAGGTTCCGCGGGAACCGAGGCAGTGGAGGCTAGGACGCGAGGGCGTCGGCACCGGCAACAATCTCGGAGAGTTCCTGCGTGATTTCAGCCTGGCGGGCCGTGTTGCGCAGACGCGTGTACTTCTTGATCAGGTCTGTTGCGTTGTCGCCCGCGGACTTCATCGCCCGCTGGCGCGCGGCGAGCTCGGAGGCTGCTGCCTGCAACATGGCCGCGAAGATACGGGATTCGATGTAGCGCGGCAGGAGGGCGTCAAGGACCCGCTCCGCTTCCGGCTCGAACTCGTACAGCGGCAGAAGGTCAGACTCAGATTCGGCCTGCTCTTCCACGACCTCCAGCGGCAGCAGGCGGATGACCGTCGGCTCCTGGGTGACCATGGACTTGAAGCGGGTGTAAACAACGTGGATCTCCTCCACGCCGCCCTCTTCGAACTCAGTTGCGAATTCCGACAGCAGTGCTTCGCCGATCTCGCGTGCCGTGGCGAACTCAGGCGCATCGGTCCCTCCGGTCCAGACCCGCGCATACTCGCGGTTCCGGAAATCAAAGTAGGCCTGTGCCTTGCGTCCGACGACGTAGGTCTTGACTTCCTTGCCCTCTTCGTGAAGAAGCTCGATGAGACCTTCCGCCTGCTTGAGGACGCTGGCCGAGTAGGAGCCGGCAAGGCCGCGGTCCGAGGTGATTACCAGGACGGCGGCACGGCGGATCTGCTCGGGCTCAGTGGTCAGCGGGTGGTCGATCTCGCTCTGGCTGGCGACAGCAGAAACGGCGCGTGTGATCGCGTTCGCGTAAGGCAGTGAAGCTGCTACACGTGCACGGGCCTTGCCGATGCGCGAGGTAGCGATCAGTTCCATCGCCTTGAAGATCTTGCGCATCGACGTGGTCGAGCTGATCTTCTGGCGGTAGACCCGGATCTGGGCTCCCATACTTATCCTTTCCTAGCGTTCCGTGAACCGGGTGTGCCGGACCCGTGGGCCCGGCACACTCGGCCAGTGGAACTAGCGCTTCTGCCTGACGATTTTTTCCTGGTCAACCTGGGCCTCGTCGATGGGGGCATGCTCTTCATGCCCGGCACCGACCAGCAGGTTGTCGCCCTCGCCGAAGAAGCCCTTCTTGAAGTCCACAATCGAGGACTTCAAGGCTGCAACGGTGTCATCGTCCAGCACGTTGGTCTGGGCCAGCGTGGTGAGGATCGAGGACTTGTGGCGCAGGTGCTCAAGGAACTCAGACTCGAAGCGGCTGATGTCCTCGACCGGAACGTCGTCCAGGTAGCCGTTGGTACCGGCCCAGATGGAGACGACCTGGTCCTCGACCGGGAACGGCGAGTACTGGCCCTGCTTGAGCAATTCCATCAGGCGGGCACCACGGGTCAGCTGCTGGCGGGACGCTGCATCCAGGTCGGATGCGAACATCGCGAACGCCTGCATGTCTCGGTACTGGGCCAGGTCCAGCTTCAAGGTACCGGAGACCTTCTTCATGGACTTCACCTGAGCGGCACCGCCAACGCGGGACACCGAAACACCCACGTCAACAGCGGGGCGCTGGTTGGCGTTGAAGAGGTCGGACTGCAGGAAGATCTGGCCGTCCGTGATGGAGATGACGTTGGTCGGGATGTAGGCGGACACGTCGTTCGCCTTGGTCTCGATCAGCGGCAGTCCGGTCATGGAGCCGGCGCCGAGCTCGTCGGAGAGCTTGGCACAACGCTCCAGCAGGCGGGAGTGCAGGTAGAAGACGTCGCCCGGGTAAGCCTCGCGTCCCGGCGGGCGGCGCAGCAGCAGCGACACGGCGCGGTAGGCTTCGGCCTGCTTGGACAGGTCATCGAACACGATGAGGACGTGCTTGCCGCCGTACATCCAGTGCTGGCCGATGGCCGAGCCGGCGTACGGTGCCAGGTACTTGAAGCCAGCGGGGTCAGAGGCGGGAGATGCCACGATGGTGGTGTACTCCAGTGCGCCGTTGTCCTCGAGGGTCTGGCGGATGGCGGCGATGGTGGACGCCTTCTGGCCGATGGCAACGTAGATGCAGCGGACCTGCTTGGTCACGTCACCGGAGGCCCAGTTGGCCTTCTGGTTGATGATGGTGTCGATCGCAATGGCGGACTTGCCGGTCTGGCGGTCGCCAATGATCAGCTGGCGCTGGCCGCGGCCGATCGGGATCATCGCGTCAATGGCCTTGAGGCCGGTCTGCATCGGCTCGTGGACCGACTTGCGCTGGGTTACGCCCGGGGCCTGAAGCTCCAGTGCGCGGGTGGTCTCGGCCTTGATCTCGCCGAGGTCGTCGATGGGCACGCCCAGCGGGTCGACAACGCGGCCAAGGAAGGCATCGCCCACGGGCACGGACAGAACCTGTCCGGTCCGGTGGACTTCCTGGCCTTCTTCGATGCCGGTGAAGTCGCCGAGGATGATGACGCCGATTTCGCGGACGTCAAGGTTCTGGGCCAGGCCCAGGGTGCCGTCCTCAAAGCGCAGCAGCTCGTTCGCCATGACCGAGGGAAGACCCTCAACACGGGCGATGCCGTCACTAGCGGTGGTTACGCGGCCGACCTCTACGCGCTCTGCGTTCCCGGGTTCGTAGGACGCCGCGAACTCGTTCAGCGCATTACGGACGTCGTCGGCGTTGATGGTCAATTCGGCCATCTGCAGTCCCTGCTCTCCTGTTTGTGATCACCGCAAACGGTGACCGGGGTTTCTATCAGTTGTATTGTGCTTGTCCGGCTAGCCGGCCAGCTGGCGCTGCAGCTCACCCAGCTTGGTGAGGACCGAAGCGTCAAGCACTTCGTCACCAACCTGGACGCGGATGCCGCCAATGAGTGCCGGGTCAACATTGAGGTTGACCTTCAGTTCCCGCCCGTACATGGCATTCAGGCCAGCCTGCAGGCGGGCAAGCTGTGTCTGCGTCAAAGGACGGGTTACGCTGACCGTTGCAATCCAGCGCTGCTGCCGCTTGGCTGCCAATTCAGCGAACCGCTGCACCAACCGGGTGGGCTTGATACCGCGGGGCTGGGTCACAGCCTGGGCAATGAGGACTTTCGCTTCCTCACTGGCACCTGGCACAAGCTTCTCCGCGAGTGCAACCTTGGCTGCACTGCTGGCCTGTGGTTCGGACAGAGCACGTTGTACCTCGTGGCTGGAGGCAACAGCCTGGTTGAAGGAGAACAGGTCGTTCTCCAGCTCTTCCAGGCCAGTGATTCCGGAGGCAGAAACGGCCGACTTGTTTTCAGCAACGGAAATGACCACCGTTGCGGCAAGAGTCTCGAGTGCATCGCCGATATCACGTGCGTTGGCCCAGCGTAGGCTGGCCAGTCCGCCTGCGATGTCTGCAGCATCAGCGGAGACTTTTCCGCCAACCAGCTGCTTGACCAGCGCCGACTTTTCGTCACCGTTGCGGGACGGGTCAGTCAGGGCGCGGCGCAAGCCAGCCGAGCTGTCCACCATTCCCAGAATTCCGAAGAGTTCCTTTGCCAGCTGCAGCGACGCAGTCGGAAGCTTTGCTTCCAACTCTGCCAGCGCTGTTGCCAGCGATTCGCTCGATACGCCTGCCATTACTTTGCTGCACCTGCGTTCTGGGACTCCAGATCTGCCAGGAAGCGGTCCACTACCCGCGCTGCGCGTGCGTCGTCGTCGAGGGACTCGCCCACGATGCGGCCGGCAAGGGTGGTGGCCAGGGTGCCAACCTCAGAGCGCAGGGACACAACGGCCGCCTGGCGCTCGGATTCGATCTGCGCGTGAGCCTGTGCCGTGATGCGGGCAGACTCTGCTGCCGCCTTCTCCTTGAGATCCGCGAGGATCTGGGCACCTTCGGCGCGGGCTTCCTCACGGATGCGGTTGGCTTCGGTGCGGGCGTCGGTCAGCTGCTGCTTGTACTCTTCGAGTGCAGCAGACGCCTCAGCCTGGGCCTTTTCAGCCTTGGCGATGCCGCCTTCAATGGCCTCGGCACGCTCTGCAAAGGTCTTCTCGAACATCGGGACAACATACTTGACCACGATGAAGAAGAGGATGGCAAAGCCCACGAAGACAACCAGCATTTCCCAGGCATTGGGAACAAGGGGGTTGACGTCGCCTTCAGCGGCGGCTGAGATGATCAGCTGATGCATATTTCACCCGTCCTTATCTACTCGGTTCTGAATGTTCGCTGAGGTTCTGAAGGTTTACTTGAGAACGAAAGCGAAGACCAGGCCCAGGATGGCGAGTGCTTCGGTCAGCGCCAGGCCAAGGAATGCGATCGGCTGCAGGACGCGCTGGGCTTCCGGCTGGCGTGCGACGCCGTTGATGTAGGCAGCGAACACGAGACCCACACCGATACCACCGCCGATAGCCGAGAGGCCATAGCCGATGAGGTTGAGGGAGCCGTTGATGGAGCCTTCCATTTTTTTTCCTTTCAAGATGCCGCTTTGTGCGGCAGGTTGTTTGGGTTGCTTCATCCCCGCGAGGGGAAGACTGTGGTGTGCCGGCGGAGCATGGCTCCCCCGGCGGGGTGCCTAGTGGCTGTCGGCGTGCAGCGCGCCTTCGATGTAAATCGCGGTCAGCAGCGTGAAGACGTAGGCCTGCAGGACCATGATCAGGGCCTCGAGCATGTACATGGCGATGGCACCGGCGAGGACCAGGACCGAGGTGCCCTTCAGCAGGACGTTCTCCTGCATGATCAGGTACTCAATGCCGGAGCCGGCGATCATCACGATGAGGTGGCCTGCGAGCATCGTGGCGAACAGACGGAGGCTGTGGGTGACCGGCCGGACTACGAAGTTGGAGATGATCTCAATGGGGATGACGATCGGCAGGATGTACCACGGTACCCCCGAGGGGACGGTGGCCAGCTTGAAGTAGCGCAGGCCGTTCTTCTTGACGCCGATGGCGATCCAGGTGATGTAGACCAGGCCGGCGAGCACGTACGCTCCACCCACGTGCGAGAACGTGGGGAGCTGGAACACCGGGATGGCACCGTAGATGTTGTTGACCAGGATGAAGAAGAACAGGCTGAAGAGCAGCGGGACGTACTTGATGAAGTCCCTGCCGCCGATGATGTCCTTGGCAATGCCGTTGCGGACGAAGCCGTAGGCGGCCTCGCCGGCGAACTGGAGCTTGCCGGGTACCAGCTGCTGCTTGCGTGCGGCCAGCACGAAGAAGACGGCGATAAAGACGACAGAGAGGAGGACCAGCAGCATCTGCTTGGAGAATCCTTCTGCGGCACCCCACGGCAGGATTGCCGGCAAATGCATTTCGTTAATACCAGGAGGAGTGAACTCTCCTGAATCTTGGGCCGGGAGCGCAAGCGCGATCAACGCGTTTCCTCTCTGCAGTGTCCATCATTGGGCGTTGGGCGGGGTCCGGCAGCCTGACAGCCTGCTGTTCCCCCTGTGAAATTATTTGGCATTATCTTCTCCGTCCTGGGACGGTGCGCTGGAAGCATGGCGCTCATCAGCATTTTTGCGGGAACTGGTGAGGCCGTGCATGTGGGAAAGGTAGAAACCTCCGACGGCTCCAAGCAGAGCGCCTGCGAGCACGATCCAGCGCGTTCCCCACAGATAATCCAGTCCCCACCCTATCAAACTCCAGACGATGATTCCGCCAATGATGTAGCTGAATACAGCCATTCCAGCGTTGTAGCCGCCATCGTTGGAAGCGTCGGAAGCAGCGGGCGCGGAGCTGTTGGATCCACGTTTGCCGTGGGCAGCGCCCGCGGACTTCTTCGGGTCACGCATCGGTTGCTCCCCTGTCCTCTGGATCGTTGTAGATCTGGAGGCGGGCGCGGCTGAAGCCATGGATTTCTGCAGCCTGCCAAAGGACGACGGCAACCACCGCGCCGATGATGAACCATCGGCCGTGGAGCCATTCCGGAGCACCGATGGCAAACAGGACCACGGCAAAGCCCACTACCTTGATGAAGTAGGTGGCGACGAACATGCCGATCGCCCCCGACGGGTTGCGGCGTCCCACGAAGTGCCCCACCAGCAGGCTGATGCCAAAGAACAGCATCACCAGCAGGCCACCGAGGACGCTCGACACGGCGCCGGTGAACCCGTTCAGGAGGGCGGCCGGGATGGCACACAGCACAAGTCCCGCCGCCGCGGCGATGGAACTGCGCTTGAGCAGGTTCAGCCACAGTGAAGGCGTGGGACCGGAGGCGCCAACGGGACCATTGCCGGAGGCAGGTCCGGACTCGGCGTTGGAGGTCATTCGATCCCAATCGTCGGCACCACATGGCAAAACGCCAGGAGGCAGGGGGTGGAGTGGCAGCTTGGGCTGCCACTAAATTCTACACGAGATAGAAATAATTCAGAACCGGCGTTACGCCCTGGTTTCCCCGTTTCCCCGCGCCAGGTAGGGCCACGCGGTGACCAGTCCCATGACCAGCGTGGCAAAGATGTCGACCGCAAGCACGATCTGCCAGGGGAAGATTGCGAACGCCAGGCCACCGAAGGAGAGCACTGCCGTCCACAGGTACATCAGGATCACGGCGGTGCGGTGGGAGTAGCCGATGTCCAGGAGCTTGTGGTGCAGGTGGCCGCGGTCCGCCGACCACGGGGAACGTCCACGGGCCGTCCGGCGCACCACGGCCAGTCCCAGGTCCAGCAGCGGAAGGAACAGGACGGCGAACGGAAGCAGGATGGGGATCACCGTCGAGATGCCGTTCGCGCGGTCGTAGAGGCCCGAGGAGATCTGCCCCGTGGACACCACACCGGCCGAAGCCATGAGCAGTCCGATCAGCATGGCGCCGGAATCACCCATGAAGATCTTCGACGGAAACCAGTTGTGCGGCAGGAATCCCAGGCAGCCGCCTACCAGCACGGCCGTGATGAGGGTCGCCAGATCCGAGTAGTCCAGCAGCACCGCGTTACGGTGCACCCAGTAGGCGGTGAAGAAGAAAGCCGTGCCGCCGATAATGGCCACCCCGGCGGCGAGCCCGTCCAGTCCGTCGATGAAGTTGAAGGCATTCATGGTGGTGACGATCAGCCCAGCTGTCAGCACCACCCGGAGCGTTTCGTTTTGCAGGTAGATGGGCTCTGGAATCCAGGGGATGATGGTCATTCGGACCCCCAAGAGGGCCACTGTCAGGCCGGCTGCGCTTTGCCCGATCAGCTTGACCCACCACCGGATGTCCAGCAGGTCGTCCGCCACGCCCACCAGGACGATCACGGCTGCGCCGGCCAGGACCCCCCAGGGTGAGAAATTGTTCCGGTAGATGTCTTTGACGAAGAAAGACTGGCTGGCCACGACCAGCGCCACCATGATCCCCAGGAAGATCGCGACACCGCCCAGCCTGGAAACGGGGATGGAGTGCATGTCCCGGCTGCGGATGGGCAGGTGCAGCTCGAGCCTGTGGCCCACCACCCGGGCGCCCCACGTGGCAGCGTAGGACACGATGGCAGCCGTCAGCCCCATAAGCAGGTACATGATCATGGGGCAGGCACCGTCTGGGGAGTAATGGTGTCGAAGCCGTTCAGCTGTGCCGGCAGCCGGTCCGTGGTGGAAGGGCTCATTGGCCGGGAATCTGTTCTTCGATAAATGAAACTTCTCCGTCGCCGAGCGCGCAGCAGGCAGTGCGCCAGACTTACGCGCAGCGCCTTACAGGGCTGTATTACAGTGGACTCTAGTCAAAGATACTAGTGCCACCGGCACCATGGCTCCGCGCCACACGGGCGCACAACAGGTGGGGAACTCCCTGGCAGCCATGCGGAAAGGACCCCCATGACCCCCCGCATTGCGGTTGCCGCCGTGACTTTCGACCGGCCCAAGGAACTGTCCGTCCTGCTGGAGTCGATTAACGCCCAGAGCCGCCACGTGGACACCATTTGCCTGGTGGACAGCGGCACCACCCCGGCTGCGGAGGTGGCGGCGGCGCACCCCAACGTTGACTATGTCCGCTCCGAAGCCAACCTGGGCGGCGCCGGCGGGTTCGCGCTGGCTGCGCTCAAGGCGGTGGCCAGCGGCGCGCGCTGGGTCTGGATGATGGACGACGACGCCGAGCCGGCCGATCCGGAATGCCTCGCCACGCTGCTTCGTGAGGCTGAGGCCCGCGACCTGGAAGCGGTGGTCCCCTTGGTGACAGCGCCCGGAAATCCCGACCGGCTGTCCTTTTTCTTCCGCCTTGACGGCAAAGTCACGCACGACCGCGCGGAGGTTGAAAAGCGCGGCTTCCTGCCCGACGACGGGCACTTCTTCAACGGCGCGCTGATCCGGTCAGACGTGTTCTTCAAAGTCGGCCTGCCCGACATGCGCCTGTTCATCCGCGGCGACGAGGTGGATTTCACCATCCGGCTCCGCAAGGCGGGGGTACGGTTCGGCACGGTGACCACCACCGCCATTACGCACCCGCATGCCTTCTCGGAAACCCAGCATGTCTACGGTGCCCGCTGGCACGTGATCGTTCCGGACTCCGCCTTCAAGCGCTTCTATTACTACCGGAACCGGGGCTACCTCATCCGCCGGTACTTCCGGGTGCGATCGTTCGTGGCCGACGTCGGCGGTTACCTGGGCTACTTCCTGCAGCGCCGCGACCTGCGGGGCTTCCTGGGTTGGGCGCGTTCGTTCAGCACCGGCCTTCGCGGCAAGGGCTTCGCTCCGCTGGAGGACCAGAAGTTCTAGGCCCTGCCCCGGTTTTTCATCCGCCGGGCAACCAGCAGCCACAGCAGGACCCACGGCTCCCCCAGCACGCGATAGGCAACACGGCGGGGATGCAGGAGCAGGCGCCATGCCCACTCAAGTCCCATCCTGCCCAGCCAGCGAGGAGCAAGTTTCTGCACACCGGCCAACTGTTCGATGGCGCCGCCCACGGCACAGTAGACGGCAGGCGGCATGTCGCGCAGCCGCCGCTGCAGGACTTCCTCCTGGAGTGGCATGCCGAGTCCGAGCAGGACCAACTGGGGCTGCTCATGGTGCAGCCACGCCACAACCTCGTCCTCAAGGGCAGGTCCCCAGCCCTCCCCCGGGAAGCCGGCGACATGGGCGCTGGGAACGATGTCCTTCAACCTGCTGACGGCGCCCGCGTTCGCTTCCGCGCCTGCGCCGATCACGGCAATCCGCTCCAGGCCGCGCACCTCGTGGAGGGCAGGCAGCCAGTCGGTGGAACCCAGCCGGTAATCCATCACCGGGCCCTCGGCGTTACCGGTCCTCCCCCACAGCCACAGCACCGGGGCGCCGTCCAGGAGCACCACGTCGCTTTCTTCATATAAGCGGCGGAAGCCGTCATCGGACAAGGTGAGCGTGACGCTGTGCAGGTTATGGCCCAGGACGGTTCGGGTTGATCCGTCTTCGATGAACCGGTTGAGCTCCTCGACCAGCTCGGAAACGCGCAGGGGTGTCGCGTGGACGTCCAGGACGGGGATCTGCTGGCGGTCCAGGGCCATCAAGGCTGCTGGTTCCCGGCCGGCGTGGTCGGTTCTGCGTCAGTAGCCGTCACCGCGGAGGAACCGGACACCGCAGGTGCGTGACCGGCGTCGTCCGTTGCATCCCCTGAGGCCTGCTGCTCCGGTGCGGGTTCCGCTTCAGCCATCGGGATCTCGCCCAGGCCAAGGACGCCCGGGACGTGCTCCCGCAACTGGTCCAGGCTCACGGCGCCGGTGCGCACCACGCGCAGGACGGGCCCTGTGGCGTCAACGATGGTTGAGGGTACGCCGGCCTCACCTTCCAGCGGGCGGGCGCCGCCTTCAAGGTACACCTCCACCGAGTCTGCAAGCTGTTCGCGCGCCGCTGCGGCCGTCTGGGCGGGGGCCTGGCCGGTGCGGTTGGCGGAGGAAACGGCAAGCGGACCGGTCAGGGTCAGCAGTTCCAGGGCAACGTCGTCGGCGGGCATCCGCAGCGCCACGGTGCCCTTGGTTTCGCCAAGATCCCAGTCCAGGGACGGCTGCGCATGCAGGATGAGGGTCAGGCCGCCGGGCCAGAAGGCCTCGGCGAGCTTCCGGGCGTCCGCCGATACCTCGGTGGCCAGGCCGTCCAGGGCGTTGATGCGCGGAATCAGGACGGGCGGCGGCATGGTGCGGCTGCGTCCCTTCGATACCAGCAGCATCGTGACGGCCTGGGGTGAGAATGCGTCCGCGCCGATGCCGTAAACCGTGTCCGTGGGGAGCACGACGCACTTCTTTTCGCTGATGGCACGCTGCGCGTGTTCCAGGCCCCGGGCCCGCTCGTCGTCAATGGTGCAGTCATAAGTTGTGGTCACTGGCCCATTCTTTCATTCCGTGTGGACTGGTCCGCGAGCACGGCACTGGTGGCGCGCTCCTTGCCGTTCAGGTCCAGGTGCGTGGTGATGGCTGTCCAGGTTCCGCTGCTGGCAAGCATGGCGGCAATCCAGCCCGCCTGGACTTCGGCGTGTTCCATGACGAAGTACCCCCCGGGCCGCAGCAGCCGGGCAGCGGAGGCCGCTGCCGCCGTCGGCAGTTCCATGCCGTCCGCTCCCCCGCCGTACAGTGCCTCGGGAGGATCGTGCAGGGCTACTTCGGGTTCGTTGGGGATGGCTTCGGCGGGGATGTACGGGGGGTTGGAAACAACGACGTCGGCAGTTCCGTCAAGTTCGGCGAAAGCGTCGCGCAGGTCCCCCAGGATGAGGTTCACGCCCAGCGGCGCCAGGTTCTTAGCCGCCCAGGCGTGCGCGAAGGGGCTGTATTCGACGGCGTGGACCTCTGCGCCGGGTACCTCGTGGGCAATGGAGCCGGCGATGGCACCGGAGCCGGTCCCCAGGTCCACGATCCGGGGATGCGGCATGCCCTTGACGCGGTCGATGGCCAGCTGGACAACGGACTCCGTCTCGGGTCGCGGGATGAACACCCCGGGCCCCACTGCCAGTTCCAGGTAGCGGAAGTGCGCAACCCCGGTGATGTGCTGCAGCGGGATGCGGCGGGCACGTTCGGCCACGAGTTCGGCATAGCCTTCCGGTGCGGGGGTGTCACCCAGCATCAAAGAGCGGAGTCGCCCCAGCCCTACGTTGAGGAGGTGGTCGGCCAGGAGTTCAGCATCGGCCCGGGGGCTCGGCACACCGGCTTCCGCCAGGAGCGCAGCGGCCTCCCGGACCGCCGCGGCCAGGGTCTGGGACGGCGCCGCTGAGGTGGGCTCGATCATGGCGTAGTTCCGGTCAGTCGCCGATGGCGTCCAGGCGGGCCTGCTCGTCCATCTCGATGGCGGACTGGATGACCGGTTCCAGGTCGCCGTTCATGACCTGGTCCAGGTTGTACGCCTTGTAGCCAGTGCGGTGGTCCGCGATCCGGTTTTCAGGGTAGTTGTAGGTGCGGATGCGCTCCGAGCGGTCCATGGTGCGGATCTGCGACTTGCGCTGGGCCGAGTTTTCGGCGTCGATCTGCTCCTGCTGATGTGCCAGGATGCGTGCCCGCAGGACGCGCATGCCCGCTTCGCGGTTCTGCAGCTGCGACTTCTCGTTCTGCATGGCCACCACGATGCCGGTGGGAAGGTGCGTGATTCGGACGGCGGAGTCGGTGGTGTTCACGGACTGCCCGCCCGGACCCGAGGACCGGTACACGTCGATCTTGAGGTCGTTCTGGTTGATCTCGAGTTCTTCGGGCTCGTCCACTTCGGGCAGGACCAGCACGCCGGCGGCGGACGTGTGGATGCGGCCCTGGGATTCGGTGACGGGCACGCGCTGCACGCGGTGCACGCCGCCTTCGAACTTGAGCCGCGCGTAAACGCCTTCGGCGGGATCGTTCGAGTTGCCCTTGACGGCCACCTGGACGTCCTTGTACCCGCCAAGGTCGGATTCGGTGGCGGAGATGATTTCGGTCTTCCAGCCGCGGGATTCCGCGTACCGGGTGTACATGCGCAGCAGGTCGCCGGCGAACAGGGCAGCTTCGTCGCCGCCTTCGCCGCCCTTGACCTCAAGGATCACGTTGCGGGCGTCGTCCGGATCGCGCGGAATGAGCAGGCGGCGAAGCTTGGCCGCAGCAGTCTCCAGCGCGGCCTCGAGTTCAGGCACCTCGGCAGCGAACTCGGGATCCTCGGCAGCCATCTCCTTGGCAGCGGCAAGATCATCCCGGAGGCCCTCCCACTTGTGGTACGCCTCAACAATGCCATTGAGCTGAGCCGACCGCCGCCCAAGCTTCCGGGCCAGCCGCTGGTCAGCATAAACAGCAGGATCCCCGAGCTGCGCCTGAATGGCATCATGCTCATCAAGCAGGCCCTGTACGGACTCAAACATCTATAAACCTCTTTCGTTCTGTGCCCATTTTAGTGGGGCGCAGGAATCCAATCCCAAAGCAGGCCGGGCGTACGGTGAGCCGGACGACCGACGCGCGGGTTTTCCGCCCCGGGAGTGGCTTCGGGCCTGCCGGAGCGTGACGGCTCAAGTCCGTCAGGACTGAGCCGCCACGCGAAGGGGCGGGGGCGGAAAACCCGCGCGGCGAACCACGCGAGGTATCCGCACCCCGCCCCGTAACTCAGCTACTTGTCGTTATCCGACTTCGCACCAAGCGTCGTCTTCTGGACCTGCATGAGGAACTCGACGTTGCTCTGGGTTTCCCGGATCTTGTTGGTGAGCAGTTCAAGGCTCTGCTGGGTTTCGAGTCCGGAGAGGACGCGGCGCAGCTTCCACATGATCTTGACTTCTTCGGGCGACAGCAGGTTTTCCTCGCGGCGGGTGCCGGAGGCGTTGACGTCGACTGCGGGGAAGATGCGCTTGTCGGCCAGCTGGCGGGACAGGCGCAGTTCCATGTTGCCGGTGCCCTTGAACTCTTCGAAGATGACCTCGTCCATCTTGGAACCGGTCTCGACGAGCGCGGTGGCCAGGATGGTGAGTGAGCCGCCGTTTTCGATGTTGCGGGCGGCGCCGAAGAAGCGCTTGGGCGGGTAGAGCGCTGCGGAGTCCACACCACCGGACAGGATGCGGCCGGAGGCCGGTGCTGCCAGGTTGTAGGCACGGCCCAGTCGGGTCATGGAGTCGAGGAGGACCACCACGTCCATGCCCATTTCCACGAGGCGCTTGGCGCGTTCGATGGAGAGTTCAGCCACGGTGGTGTGGTCGTCGGCGGGACGGTCGAAGGTGGAGGCAATGACCTCACCCTTGACGGTGCGCTGCATGTCCGTGACTTCTTCGGGGCGTTCGTCAACCAGCACCATCATGAGGTGGACCTCAGGGTTGTTGGTGGTGATCGCGTTGGCGATGGACTGCAGGATGAGCGTCTTGCCTGCCTTGGGCGGGGAGACGATCAGGCCGCGCTGGCCTTTGCCGATCGGTGCCACGAGGTCGATGACGCGGGGGCCGATCTTTTTGGGGTCGGTCTCCAGGCGCAGGCGCTCGGACGGGTACAGGGGAACGAGCTTGGCGAACTCGACGCGGTCCTTCAGCTCTTCCGGCGTCTTGCCGTTGACGGAGGTGACGCGGACCAGAGCGTTGAACTTCTGGCGGTTGGACTGCTGGCTGCGGTCCTCGCCTTCCCGCGGTGCACGGATGGCGCCGACTACGGCGTCGCCCTTGCGCAGGTTGTACTTCTTGACCTGCGCCAAAGAGACGTAGACGTCGTTGGGGCCGGGCAGGTAGCCGGAGGTGCGGATGAACGCGTAGTTCTCCAGGACGTCCAGGATGCCGGCAACCGGCAGCAGGACGTCGTCTTCGGTGACTTCGACGTCGTCCACGTCCGGGCCTTGGTTGCGGCCGCGGCGGCGGTCGTTGCGGTCCCGGAAGCGGTCATTGCGCGAGTTGTCCCGGTCCTGGCCGCCGGAGCGGTCGTTCCGGTCACGGCGGTTGCGGCGGTTGCGGCGGTTTCCGCCGTCCGAATCGTCGCCGTCGCGGTTGTCGCGGTTATCCCGGCCACCTTCACGCTGGCCTGCCTCGCGGCTGCCCTGGTTGTCGCGGCCGCCGTCGGCATCGCGGTCACGGCCACGGGTGCGGCCGCCTTCACGGCGTTCGGTGCGCTGGCCGGCGTCGCCCGCTTCAGTTGCGGGGGCTTCGGTACGCTGCTCGCCGGAACGCTGTTCAGCGGCCGGCTGCTCTGCCGGGGTTTCCACCGGGGCTTCCTGGACGGAGGCGGCAGGGGCTTCGCTGCGGCGGCGGTTGCGGGTGCGCGGCTGGCGGCGCTCTGCAGCACCTTCCGTCGCCTCGGGTGCTTCCGCAGGAGCGGCCGACGGCGCTTCGACAGTTGCGGGGGCGGGCGCGGCTGCGGTCTCCACGACGGGAGCTTCGGCTGCGGGGGCAACCACGCCGTCACTGACGGCGCGGCGGCTGCGGCCACGCCCACGGGCACGGGTGCCTTCCGCTGCAGGAGCTTCTGCGGCAGGGGCGTCCACCGCGGAAGCCGGTGCGGTCGAAGCCGGAGCCACGGTGCTTTCCGGAGCCTTTTCCGCTGACTTTGCGGGGGCCTTGGCGGTGAGGGTCCCGGCGCGATGGGCGGAGATGGCCGAGACCAGGTCCCCCTTGCGCATGCGGGATCCGCCGGAGATACCGAGCTGGCTGGCAAGGGCCTGCAGCTGGGCGAGCTTCAGGCCGGCGAGGCCGCTGCTCTTGGCGGGTGCAGCCGTTGGTTCGGCAGCAGAAGTTGTGTGTTCCACAGCTGGTGACAGCTCAGTGGTTTCGGTCACGAAGGATCCTTCCCCCTCGACGGCGTCCAGACTGGGAGCTGGACGCGATGATTTGATCTGGGCTGCAGTTCAGATCTGCAGCCGGGATTGTTCGGCCTTGCCGGTTGGATTTCGGCCAGCAGGGCCGGATACTGATTCACCTTGCGCTGCGCCCATGGCACAACGCCGGACTGACGGTTCAGGGGCAGTTGGATGCTGCAGATTCCTGCGACAGACCAAGCAGGCGGCACCGGAATACATTCACAGTCGTAGATCAAATAGCAACTGAATGCAGGAGCAGATCAGATAGGCGGAATTACCGCCGGTGCAAGTCCACCTTAGCACCTTCGACGTCCACTGCGAGCTTCAGCACACGCCAGCCAATGTCCGGCGTGTTCTCTGCCGTAAAGGCCTGGATGAAAGCCAGTGCGTCAGCTGCCTGCAGCTCACCGTTGGCCAGGACCAGGACGGTGGGTCCAGCCCCGGACACTACGGCCGCGTACCCGGCCCGGCGCAGCGCGCCGATCAGGGCCGCGCTGGGCCGCATGGCCTCGGCGCGGTAGCTCTGGTGCAGGTAATCCTCCGTGCCCGGCAACAGGAATTCAGGCTTTTGCGTCAGCGCATGGATCAACAGCGCCGCGCGGCCGGAATTCATCGCCGCGGCATGGTGTCCCACCGATGCCGGCAGCAGTGCGCGGGCCGCTTCGGTGGAGAGTTCGAAGTCCGGGACTGCCACGATGGGGATGACGGTTCCGGCAACGGTGGCACTGGTGCTGCTGTACTGCTCACTGTCCTGCCATGACAGCGCCAGTCCGCCGAAAATGGCGGGTGCCACGTTGTCCGGGTGACCCTCCAGTTCGCTGGTGAGCTGGAGGATCCACTCCTTTCCACGCTGGCTTTCGGCCGGCACCATGGCGTTGGCGGCCGACACCGCAGCCACCACGGCGGACGCGGAGGAGCCCAGCCCACGGCCGTGCGGGTTGACGTTTTGGGCGGTCACCTTCAGCCCGCCGTGACGGTAACCCAAGCGCTCGAAAGCTGCCTCCATGGCGCGTATCACCAGGTGGCTGGCGTCCTGCGGCAGGGTGTCGGCACCCTCGCCGCTGAGCTCGAACACGAGTTCGTCCGTATCCAGGCTTTCCACGGTGAGGGTGTCGTGCAGGGCCAGGGCGAGGCCCAGGCTGTCGTAGCCGGGCCCAAGGTTGGCCGTGGTGGCGGGTACGCGGACAGTGACGCACTGGCCCGGCTCAATCAGTTGCAGTCCAACAGCGGCCTGCGAGGTGGTGTCCAAGGCTATTTTTCTTCCAGTCCCAGCTCGGCGGCGACGGTAACCACGTCGTTCGGGACCTTGACCGGCTGGACGTCGCTGCCGTCCTCGGTGCGCAGGGCCCACTGGGGGTCCTTGAGTCCGTGGCCGGTGACGGTGATGACGATCTTCTTTCCGCTGGGAACTTCGCCGGCGGCGTGCTTCTTCAGCAGGCCTGCCACGCCTGCGGCGGAGCCGGGCTCCACGAAGACACCTTCCCTGGCTGACAGCCACCGGTGGGCGTTCAGGATCTCTTCATCGGTGACGGCGTCGATGAGTCCGCCGGATTCGTCACGGGCGCCCACGGCCCCGTCCCAGGAGGCGGGGTTTCCGATGCGGATGGCCGTGGCGATCGTGTCGGGTTCGGTGATGGGGTGGCCTGCAACGAAGGGGGCTGCCCCGGCGGCCTGGAAGCCCCACATGGCAGGGGTCTTGGTGGACACTGCGGGCAGGGTGCCGGCGGTCTCGGATTCGAAGGGAGCGGAGTACTCCTTGTAGCCCTTCCAGTACGCAGTGATGTTGCCGGCGTTGCCCACGGGCAGGACGTGGATGTCCGGTGCGTCGCCCAGGGCGTCGACCACTTCGAAGGCGCCGGTCTTCTGGCCCTGGATGCGGGCGGGGTTGACGGAGTTCACCAGGAAAACAGGATAGGACTCCCCCAGCTTACGGGCGATGTCCAGGCAGTTGTCGAAGTTGCCGTCCACCTGGAGCAGGGTGGCGCCGTGGGCGATGGCCTGGCTGAGCTTGCCCATGGAGATCTTGCCTTCAGGAACCAGCACGGCGCACTTGAGGCCGGCGGCGGTTGCGTAGGCAGCCGCGGAGGCGGAAGTGTTTCCGGTGGAAGCGCAGACGACAGCCTTGGCCCCCGACGCGACTGCCGCCGTCATGGCCATGGTCATGCCGCGGTCCTTGAACGAGCCGGTGGGGTTCATGCCCTCCACCTTGAGGTAGACCTCGGAACCGGTGAGTTCGGAGAGCTTCTGCGCATGCACCAGCGGGGTGCCGCCCTCGCCCAGGGTGATGACCCTGGTGGATTCCGTCACGGGCAGACGGTCAGCGTATTCGCGGATGACTCCGCGCCATTGGTGAGCCACTTAGACTCCTTCTACCCGCAGAACGGATGTAACTGAGTTGATGACGTCCAGGCCCTTCACGGCCTCGACGGTGGCCGCAAGGGCAGCCTCTGACGCGCGGTGGGTGACGATCCGCAGTTCGGCCGATTCCACGTTGGACCCGGCGTCGCGGTGGATGGTTTGCCGCATGATTTCGATGGAGACGCCGTGCTCGGCGAACAACTGGGCGATCCTGGCCAGGACGCCGGGCTGGTCGGCGACGTCGAGCCCGATGTAGTAGCTGGTGGTGGCAGCATCGATGGGCAGCGCCGGAACATGGCCGGTGGTGGTTTCGGTGCGTCCGGGACCACCAAGGACCAGGCGGCGGGCTGCTGACACAAGATCGCCCAGGACGGCCGACGCGGTGGGGGTTCCGCCGGCGCCCTGGCCGTAGAACATCAGCTCGCCCGCGTTCTCGGCTTCAATGAACACCGCGTTGAACGCACCGCGGACGGCGGCCAGGGGATGTTCGCGTGGCAGGAGGGTGGGGTGGACGCGGACGGAGACGCCTTCGTTGCCGTCGGCTCCGGCCAACTTCTCCGCGATGGCCAGCAGCTTGATGACGAAGCCTGCATCCTTTGCGGCGGCAATGTCCGAGGCGCTGACGGACGTGATGCCCTCGCAGTAGACGTCGTCCAGGGAGAAACGGGTATGGAAGGAAAGCGAGGCCAGGATGGCAGCCTTCGCGGCAGCGTCGTGGCCTTCGACGTCGGCAGTGGGATCGGCTTCCGCGTAGCCAAGCCGCTGGGCTTCTGCGAGGGCGTCCGCGAACTGCGCACCGGTGCTGTCCATCTGGTCAAGGATGAAGTTGGTGGTGCCGTTGACGATGCCCAGGACCCGGGTGATGCGGTCGCCGGACAGGCTGTCGCGGATGGGGCGGAGGATGGGAATGGCTCCGGCCACGGCGGCTTCGTAGGACAGCTGGACACCCGCTTTGTCGGCCTCTTCGTAGAGGGTGGGGCCGTCCTGTGCCAGGAGTGCCTTGTTGCCGGTGACCACGCAGGCGCCGTTGCGCAGTGCGGAAAGGATCAGCGTGCGCGCCGGTTCGATGCCGCCCATGAGTTCGATGACCAGGTCAGCGTCCTTGACCAGGGTGTCGGCGTCGGCAGTGAAGAGTTCCTGGGGCAGGTCCACGTCGCGGGGGGCATTGACGTTGCGCACGGCGATGCCGCTGAGCTGCAGGCGGGCGCCGGTACGTGCTGCAAGGGCGTCCGCGTCCTCAATGAGGATCCGCGCAACCTGGGCCCCAACGTTGCCACAGCCCAGCAGGGCCACTTTCAGCGTTCGCATTTCCGTCATTCAGGCTCCCATGTCGCGGCTCAGCAAATCTTCTTCGGTTTCCCCGCGGACAATCAGCCGGGCAGATCCGTCGCGCACCGCGACAACGCCCGGCCGGGCCAGATAGTTGTAGTTGCTCGAGAGGGCCCAGCAGTAGGCGCCGGTTCCCGGGACAGCGAGCAGATCACCGGCTGCCACGTCCTCGGGCAGATATACATCTCTAACAACTATGTCGCCGCTCTCGCAATGTTTGCCCACCACGCGGGACAGCTGCGGGGCCGCGCCGGACGTGCGGGAGGCCAGGACAGCCGAATAATCCGCGTCATAGAGCACCGGCCGGGCGTTGTCGCTCATGCCGCCGTCCACCGAAACATAGCGGCGCGGATACGTAACGTTGTTGCCCGCGTCACCGTCGCCGGACGCCGCGGGAGCGTCCACGTGGACGGTCTTCAGGGTGCCCACTTCATACAGGGTGAACGTGGTGCTGCCCACGATGGCGCGTCCGGGCTCGATGGAGATGCGGGGTGCGTCGATGCCAAGCTCAGCGCAGGTGGAACGCACGACGGCGGCCATTGCGTTCGCGATCTCCGCTGCGGGGCGGGGCGTGTCCACCGGCGTGTAGGCGATTCCGTAGCCGCCCCCGAGGTCCAGTTCCGGCATGATGATGGAGTATTTTTCCTGCATGGCGGCCAGGAAGCGCAGGAGCTTCTGCGCGGCCAGGGCAAAACCGTCCGGTTCGAAGATCTGCGAGCCGATGTGGCAGTGCAGGCCCAGCAGTTCGATGGCGGGGTGCGCAGCTGCCGCCGCCACTGCCTCCTCGGCAGCGGAGACGCCGGCCTGGTCAGTGGTGTCGGCGGCCATGGACAGGCCGAACTTTTGGTCCTCGTGGGCCGTGGCAATGAATTCGTGGGTGTGCGCATGGACGCCCGGCGTGAGCCGGAGCATGACTTTGGCCACTTCCCCCCGGCGTTCGGCGATGGCGCCCACCCTGACCAGTTCGCTGAGGCTGTCCACCACGATCCGGCCGAGCTTCATGTCCAGCGCACGGTGGATCTCGCCGTCGGATTTGTTGTTGCCGTGCAGGGCAACGTCGGCACCAGGAATCCCGGCCTTCGCCGCGACGGCGAGCTCACCGCCGGAGGCGGTGTCCAGCCGCAGTCCCTCTTCTTCGACCCACCGCACCACGGCGGTGCACAGGAACGATTTGCCGGCATAGTAGACGTCCACTCCGCCGCAGATGTCCGCGAACGCATCGTTGAATGCATCGCTGAAGGCCCGGGCCCGGGCCCGGAAATCGTTCTCGCTCATAACGAACAGCGGGGTGCCGTACTTCCGCTGGAGGTCGCTCACGGGAACGCCGTCCAGGGTGAGTTCACCGGCCTCGTTCCGGCCGGCATCCTTGGCCCACATCTTTGGCTCCAGGACATTCAGGTCGGCCGGGACCGAAAGCCATTCGGGGGCCAGCGGAGATGCAGGGTTGGTGTCCTGTGCAGGCATGGGAATCACATCCGTTCCGGCGCGGAGACGCCAAGCAAGTCAAGGCCGTTGGCCAGTACCTGGCTGGTGGCGTCGTTGAGCCAGAGCCTGGTGCGGTTCAGGTCGGTGACGGGTTCTTCACCCATGGGGGCAATCCGGCATGCGTCGTACCAGCGGTGGTACGCGCCGGCGATGGCCTCGAGGTGCCGTGCCACCCGGTGCGGTTCGCGCAGCTCCGCGGCCTTGGCCACAATCGACGGGTAGCTGCCCAGGTAGGACAGCAGCTCGTTTTCGGTTGCGTGGTCCAGGAGGGAAGCGTCGAAGCTGTCCTTGCCGTCCACAGTGCGCTCCACGCCTGCGTCAACGGCATTGCGCGCAGCGCCGCGCGAACGTGCGTGGGCGTACTGGACGTAGAACACAGGGTTCTCATTGCTGTGTTTCTTCAGCAGGTCCGGGTCCAGGGTCAAGGGCGAATCCGCCGGGAAACGCGCCAGCGAATAGCGGACGGCGTCCTTGCCCAGCCAGTCAATCAGGTCCTTGAGCTCGATGATGTTGCCGGCACGCTTGGACAGCTTTGCTCCGTTGACCGACACCAGCTGGCCGATCAGCACCTCGATGTTCACCTCGGGATCGTCGCCTGCAGCGGCCGCAATGGCCTTGAGCCGGTTGATGTAGCCGTGGTGGTCGGCACCCAGGAGGTAGATCTTCTCCGTGAAGCCGCGGTCCTTCTTGGACAGGTAGTAGGCGGCGTCGGCGGCGAAGTAGGTGGGCTCGCCGTTGGCGCGGATCATCACGCGGTCCTTGTCATCGCCAAAGTCCGTGGTCCGCAGCCAGACCGCCCCGCCGTCGTCGAACACGTGGCCCTGTTCGCGCAGGCGCGCCACGGCACTTTCGATGGCGCCGGCGTCGTGCAGTTCCTGCTCGGAAAAGAAGACGTCGAACGCGACGCCGAAGTCTGCCAGCGTGGCCTTGATGTCCTTCATCTGTGCTTCGTAGGCGGCGGCGCGGATCACCGGCAGGGCGGCAACTTCGGTGAGTTCCCGGATGTCCGGATGCGCCGAAAGTACCTCATGTCCCAGATCGGCGATGTACTGGCCGGGGTAGCCGCCGTCCGGCACGGGAAGGCCATGCAGCCGGGAGTACACGGAGTTGGCGAAGGTGTTCATCTGCGAGCCGGCGTCGTTGATGTAGTACTCGGCCGTAACATCGGCGCCGGAAGCGCGCAGCACACGCGCGATGGAGTCGCCCAGCGCGGCCCAGCGGGTGTGCCCGATGTGCAACGGACCGGTGGGGTTGGCAGAGACGAACTCCATGTTGACCGTGTGCCCCGCGAGCGCTGTGTTGGTTCCGTAGTCCGGGCCGGCCTCGACGATGGCCTTCGCCAGGGCACCGGCGGCTGCGGCGTCCACGGTGATGTTCAGGAAGCCCGGGCCCGCGATGTCAACGGCGGAAACACCGTCGATGGCCTTGAGCCGGCTGCTGAGGATGGAGGCGAACTCGCGCGGGTTGGTGCCCGCCTGCTTGGCGAGCTGGAGGGCAATGTTGGTGGCCCAGTCACCGTGCTCCCGGTTCTTGGGTCGCTCCACGCGCACGTCAGCCGGAATGGCTGATACAGCAAGGGCAATATCGCCGGCGGCGACGGCGTCCTTGAGGCAGGCGGATATGGCGAGGGAAAGTTCTTCGGGAGTCACCCCTCTAGCCTACCGGGGGCCAGTGACAGCAAAGAATTTGGCGGCCGTGACTGCGCCCGGCGTCACGGAAAGGAGTGAGCCCCGCCATACGTGAACCATTTGCATGCATCCGGCGTTGACAAGAGCATAGCCACTGCCGCACGGCATCGGTGATCCGGTACCGCCCCGAAAGTGAATCGAGAGCCGTCATGAGACCCTCCAGCCCTAAAAGCCCATCCATGCACGCAGTCCGCAACGGTCTTTTTACCGGTATCGCCGGCTTGTCGCTGGCGGGAACCGTCGCCGGCTGCGCACCCTCGTCCGCCGACAGCACACCCGCCGACGCCCCGGCACCCACCCCAGGATCCTCCTCCCTGGCCGCCAGCGGGGCCGAGTACAAGGACGGCACCTACAACGCCGATGGAAACTACGTTTCGCCCAACGGCACCGAAACCGTGGGCGTCCAGCTGACCCTTGCCGCGGGAAAGGTCACGGACGTGCAGATCACCCAGCACCCGTCGAATCCGAACACGCGGAAGTTCCAGGGCCAGTTTGCCGGTGGCATTGCAGCCCAGGTGGTGGGTAAGAACATCGATGAACTGAACGTTTCCAAGGTTGCCGGTTCCTCGCTGACCAGCGGAGGCTTCAACCAGGCAGTGGAGAAGATCAAGTCCGAGGCGCAGTAGGCGGTGCCCGTGGCGGACTGGGAGGACTTCTCGTTTCAGGGGATCGGCACCGGCTGGGCAGTCAGCACTCCCCTGCCGTTGCCGGCGTCCGTTCGCAGGCGCCTGCTGGACAGGGTCGAAAAGTTCGACGCCGACTGGTCCCGTTTCCGCTCCGACTCGCTGGTCGGGGAACTGGCCAGGGAGCCGGGGCAGTATGAATTTCCCGGCGAGGCCGCCGCGCTCGGCGAGCTGTACGGCCGGCTCTATCGGCTTACCGGTGGGGCCATGACGCCGTTGATTGGCGGCAGCCTTGAGCGTCTGGGGTATGACGCAGCATATTCGCTCCTGCCCGCCGGCCCGCCCCTCCCGGCGCCAAAATGGGAGGCGGTCCTTCGCTGGTCCGGAACAGTCCTGACCGCCAGCACCCCTGTGGTACTGGACATCGGCGCCGCCGGCAAGGGGCTGTTGGTGGACCTCCTGGCGGCGGAACTTGAGGCCACCGGTATGGGTGAGTTCCTCATCGATGCCAGCGGCGACCTCCTGGCCCGCGGCGCAGGACCCGTCAGCGTAGCGCTCGAACATCCCTACAACCCGGAGCAGGCGATCGGCATGATCCATCTGGACGGCCGGGCTCTTTGTGCTTCCGCCGCCAACCGCCGTGCCTGGGGCGACGGACTTCACCACGTGCTGGACGGAACCACCGGCCACCCGGTGCGCACCGCCGTCGCCACCTGGACGCTGGCAGACACCGCCCTGGTGGCTGACGCGCTCGCCACGGCGCTCTTCTTCGTGCCAGGGGCAACGCTGCAGGAAACCTTCGACTTCTCCTGGCTGACCGTCTTTTCCGACGGCAGCGCCGCCTATTCCGCCGGATTTGAAGGGGCGTTGTTTTCATGAACCCTGTGGAAGCACCCCAAGCCCGCCCTGCGCATTACCTGGCCGGGCGCGTGGAGACCGTCGTCGGCAGGTTCACCATGTACCGGCTTGTCCTGCTGGTCCTGTCGGCACTGGCCGCTTACAGCCTGCTGCTGAACGTGCTGGGCTGGCTGACGTTCGGCATCCCGGAAATGCTGGCGCACCTGGCATTGTGCCTGGCCCTGACCTATGCCTCCAACAGGGCCATGGCGGCGCTCTTCCGGGTCCGGCCCCACACGGAGTCGGCGCTTATCACCGGGTTGCTGCTCTACTTCCTGTTCTGGCCGTCCCTGCAGTCGATGGACCTGGCAGGAGTGGCGCTGGCCTGCATCCTGGCGTCCGCGTCCAAATACACCCTGGCGTGGCGTGGCCGGCACATCTTCAACCCAGCCGCCGCAGGTGCCTTCGCCACCGGACTCACTGGACTGAACATCGCCACGTGGTGGGCAGCGACGCCCGCCATGCTCTGGCTGCTGGTCCCCGGCGTGCTGCTGGTCCTGTACCGGACACGCAAGCTCCTGATGGCGTCGCTGTTTACGGCGGTGGCCACTGCCATCATCATGCTCGAGCTGCTTCGCGCCGGCATGACAGCGGGGATGGGCGCCTGGCAGGCCCTGGCCCAGCGGCCGGTGCTCTTCTTTGTGGGATTCATGCTCACCGAGCCCCTGACGCTGCCGCCACGGCGCTGGCAGCAGCTGGCGCTCGCAACACTGGTGGGCGTGCTCTTCGCGGTCCCCTGGAACCTGGGAATCTTTGCCAATTCACCGGAGGCAGCGCTGCTTGCGGGCAACCTGCTGGCCTTCCTGGCGGGCCAGCGCGGAGCCGTGAAACTCCGCTTCGCCGGCGCCCGCCCGCTGACGCCCGCCACCACCGAGTTCTCCTTCGAACCTGCCCGGCCGGTGCGCTTCCTTCCCGGGCAGTACATGGAGCTGGATCTTCCCCAGGCCAAGCCGGACGGAAAAGGACGACGCCGGGTCTTCAGCCTTGCGGGCGGCCCAGGCGGCCGCCTGGTGAAGTTTGGCGTGCGGACGGACGGGTCATTGTCTGCGGCGAAGGAGGCGCTGCTGGCGCTCCGGCCGGGCGATGAGGTGGCTGCCACGGCGGTGGGCGGGGACTTCGTCCTGCCACGCGATCCGCGCCGGCCCGTGCTTCTTGTCGCGGCGGGAATCGGAATTACACCGTTCATCTCGTATCTGGCCTCGGGTGCGCTGCAGGAACGGGACGCGGTGATCCTGGTGCTGGCCAGGAGCAATGAGGAGGTGGCCTACGCGGAGGAACTACGGAGTTCCGGAGTGCGCGTGCTGGTGCGGCTCGCAGACGGGTCCGTGCCGCCGTCGGGCCTGGCCCCTGCCGCCGGCAGCCTCTCTGGCGCCGGAAGCTTCGGTGCGGACGGCCGACTGGACGGAGCGGCCCTTGCCGCACTGGTACCCGATATTTCCCGGCGGGACGTTTACGTCTCCGGCTCCCCCGCAAGCGTGGCGGCACTCCGCCGTGCAGCCGGCCGTGCAGGCGCGCGCCGGGTGCGGACGGACTCCTTTTCGGGCTACTGAGCCCGCCTTTCCGGCCCTCCGGAGCCGGCGCCGGAGGCGGTTTTCCCTTGCAGGGCACCTTCCTGCTAAGCTCTAGGACGTCCCGCCGGGAACGGCAGGATATCCGGATTGCCCTCGTAGCTCAGGGGATAGAGCGTCTGCCTCCGGAGCAGAAGGTCGTAGGTTCGAATCCTATCGAGGGCACCAAAGAACCCCGCCGCTTCATTGAAGCGGCGGGGTTTTCGTTTGTTGAGCGGGACGTGTGCCCTCAGAAACGCAGCGCTGCCTCGTCCATCGTGGCCAGGGTGAGCACAGCCTCCTCCACCGTTTCGTGGTCCTCCAGCTCGCGCTCGATCCGCCGCAGGACCACCGCAACCTCGTGCTCCGGGTGGTCCCCCTGGAGATCCACGGCCGCCACGAGGTACAGCTTGCGCGGGCCAACGAATTCCAGGTGCAGGTAGGTGAGCCGGGCGATGTCCTGGTGCTCCAGCACACGGCGGGCCATGGACCGTTCAATGTCGGGTGTGACGCCCTGCCCCACCAGGAAGCGCCTGTTGCGGTCGATCAGTACGACGGCGACGACGGCGAGCAGCACGCCGACGGCGATCGAACCGATCGCATCCGGCAGCGGTGATCCTGTGACCTGGTGCAGGAACACGCCCACGAAGGCCACGACGAGGCCGATCAGCGCCGCCGCATCCTCGGCGAAGACTGCCCTCAGGGTGGGATCTGAACTGATGAGGACCTGTTCAAGCGTGTGCCGTTCCAGCTCATGGGCCGCTTTCCGGGTCTGCCGGAAGGCCTGGGCGAACGAAATCCCTTCCAGGACGAAGGCCACGCCCAGGACCACGTAGGCCACCACGAAGTCCGATGCGGGTTCCGGCTCAAAAATCTGCTGGACGCCGTGCATGATCGACACCACCGCGCCGGCGGTGAACAGACCGAAAGCGGCGAACATCGACCAGACGTAGGCTTCCCGGCCGTAGCCCATGGGATGGCTCTTGTCCCGGGGGCGGGAAGACCGCCGCTCGGCAAAGAACAGGAAGACCTGGTTTCCGGTGTCTGCCCAGGAATGTGCAGCCTCCGCGGCCATCGAGGCGGAACCGGAGAGGACAGCCGCCACCGTCTTCGCCGCGGCCACGAGCGTGTTGGCCGCGAAGGCGACGATGACCGTCAGCAGCGTGGAGCCGGACTTGGCGGGGGTTTCGGTTTGAGCCATGCGCCTACCGTACCCACCGGAGCGCGCTGCAGCGCCCGGCAGGCCAATAAATTCCCTGAGGCGGGCCTGCCACTGATTGTCGGTGGCCCCTCATAGGCTGAAAACACCTAGCTGAGGGAGTACGCCATGCACGTTCAGTTCTGTTCCATCGTTCCGCCCTACCTGCTGCGGCGGCTCGCGCAGCAGGATGCGCCCGGATTCTCATCGGCGGCAAACGCTGCCAGGAACGCCTTGGGCCACGTCGAGTCGTTCCAGGCCGCCCGCGCACAGGCTGTGCCGGCACTCCCGCCCGGACTGCGCCAGGTAAAACCAGGGCCCGTCAGCCGCACCATTTATGATGCGGGCCGGGAGGAAACGCTCCCGGGCAGGCTTGTACGCGGCGAAGGCGGGCCCGCCACCGGCGATCCCGCCGCGGACGAAGCCTACGACGGGCTGGGGCACACGCACCGCCTTTATGCGGACGCCTTCGGACGGGATTCGGTTGACGGGCGCGGGCTGAAGCTGGACGCCACGGTGCACTTCGGCAAGCTGTACGACAACGCTTTCTGGAACGGCAGCCAGATGGTGTTCGGCGATGGTGACGGTGACGTCTTCCAACGCTTCACCAAGTCTCTGAGCGTCATTGGACACGAACTGGCGCACGGGGTAACCCAATACTCGGCCGGCCTTGCCTACCGGAACCAGGCAGGTGCCTTGAACGAATCGATGTCGGACGTCTTCGGCGCGCTCGTGGAGCAGTTCGTGAAAAACCAGTCAGCTGCGGAGGCAAGCTGGCTGATCGGCGAAGGCCTCTTCACGTCCAAGGTCCAGGGGCTCGCCCTGCGGTCCATGAAAGCACCGGGGACCGCCTACGACGACGACGTGCTGGGCAAGGACCCACAGCCCGATTCCATGGACTCCTATGTCCGGACCAGCGCAGACAACGGTGGCGTCCACATCAACTCCGGCATCCCCAACCGCGCCTTTTACCAGGTGGCGTCTGCCTTGGGCGGCTGTGCCTGGGAGGCGCCCGGCCGGATCTGGTACGAGACCCTGACCAATGGCTCATTGCCGGCCGCGGCAACCTTCACGGTTTTTGCCCGCGCCACAATGCGTGCCGCCGCCGACCTTTTCGGCGCCGCTTCGCGGGAGCATGACGCCGTAGGGGCCGCGTGGGAAACTGTAAAGGTCAAGGTTTAACCGCTGCCCTGGGGCCCGCTCGTGGCCGCGGGGCCAAATGGAAGCCCAGGGGCCAGGCCATGAAGATCAAGGTGGAGCGCACCGGCGGGATCGCGGCCATGACAAGGGTGTGGACGGTGGACGCCCAGACAGACAGCGACCTGAGCCAGTGGCAGCCCATTGTGGAGGCCTGCCCGTGGGATGCGGTTCCCAGCACCCCGCGGGCCGCGGCCGCCGCCTTCGAGGCTCCGCAGCCGGACCGTTTCATTTACTCCATCACGGCAGGGCAGCGGAGGGCTGCCCTGCCTGAACGGGCCCTTACCGGCCCGTGGCGCATTTTGGTCGACACCGCACGGGCTGCCTCCGAGCAATCTGCCGGTGCGTTCCGTCCCGGGCAGGACGACGATGCGGACGCCGACGCCCAAAGCTGAAGGCTGCGCTGCAGGCGGAATTGGCATAAAGGGCCGTTGGTGGCGGCAGTAGACTGTCTGCAGCCATGACTTTTCATATCTCCTATCCCGCCGAGCTGCCGGTTTCCGAGCGCCGCGAGGACCTGATGGCCGCCATCGCCGCCAACCAGGTGACCATCATCGCCGGCGAGACCGGCTCCGGGAAAACGACCCAGATTCCCAAGATGTGCCTTGAGCTGGGTCTGGGTGAGAAGGGCCTCATCGGGCACACACAGCCCCGGCGGCTGGCAGCCCGGACGGTAGCCGAGCGCATCGCAGAGGAGCTCGGCGTCGAGATTGGCCAGGAGGTCGGCTTCCAGGTCCGGTTCACAGGTGAGGTCAGCAAGGCGACCAAGGTCAAGCTGATGACCGACGGCATCCTGCTCGCCGAGATCCAGCGGGACAGACTCCTGCGCAAGTACAGCACCATCATCATTGACGAGGCGCACGAACGCAGCCTCAACATCGACTTCATCCTGGGCTACCTCAAGCGGATCCTCCCGCAGCGCCCGGACCTGAAAGTCATCATCACCTCGGCCACCATCGACCCCGAACGGTTCGCCAACCACTTCGGCACCCCGGAAAGTCCGGCACCCATCATCGAAGTCTCCGGCCGGACCTACCCCGTGGAGATCCGCTACCGCCCCCTCACGCAGCCGGCCGCGGACGATGAGGAGGCCTCCGACGATGAGCTCGAAGAGGACCGCGATCCCCTGGATGCCGTCTGCGACGCCGTGGATGAGCTGGCAGCGGAAGCGCCCGGGGACATCCTTGTGTTCTTCTCGGGTGAACGCGAGATCCGCGACGCCGCCGAGGCCCTGCAGTCCCGCATCCAGTCCAACCGGAGACTCGCCAACACCGAGATACTCCCCCTGTTCGCCCGCCTGAGCCTGCAGGAGCAGCACAAGGTGTTCCACCCCGGCAGCAAGCGCAGGATCGTGCTGGCAACCAACGTGGCGGAAACATCCCTGACCGTCCCGGGCATCAAGTACGTCATCGATACCGGTACGGCGCGCATCTCCCGGTATTCGCACCGCACCAAGGTCCAGCGCCTGCCCATTGAGCGCGTCTCCCAGGCATCGGCCAACCAGCGTTCGGGCCGCTGCGGCCGCGTGTCGGACGGCATCGCCATCCGCTTGTACTCCGAGGAGGACTTCGAGTCCCGCCCCCGGTTCACGGACCCCGAAATCCTGCGGACCAACCTGGCAGCCGTCATCCTCCAGATGACGGCGATGGGCGTGGCGAAAGGCCCCAAGGATGTTGAGGAATTCCCCTTCGTCGAACCGCCGGAAACCCGGGCCATCAACGACGGCGTCACCCTCCTTCGCGAGCTCGGCGCCCTTGCTCCCCCACGCACGCAGGGCAAGGACGGCAGGGCGGAAGCAGCCGACGGCAGGGACGGAACCAAAGGCGGCGGGCTCACCGCCGTCGGGCAGAAACTCGCCCAACTGCCCGTTGATCCCCGCCTGGGCCGGATGATCGTGGAAGCCGGAAAACGGGGCTGCGTCCGGGAAGTCATGGTCCTGGCGGCGGCCCTCACCATCCAGGACCCGCGCGAACGTCCCACCGATAAGCAGCAGCTGGCTGCGGAAAAACACAACCGGTTCCGCGATGAGAATTCCGACTTCACCGGCTACCTCAACCTCTGGAACTACCTGCAGGAGAAGCAGCAGGAATTGTCCTCATCAGCCTTCCGCAGGCTGTGCCGCGCCGAGTTCATCAACTACCTGCGCGTACGGGAATGGCAGGACCTCTTCACCCAGCTGCGCCAGCTCGCCCGGCCTCTGGGCATCACGCTGGACAACAAGCGCCTGGCCGACCCCGTAGGCAACCACGATGGCATCCACATCAGCCTGCTCTCCGGGCTCCTAAGCCACATCGGCATCCTGGATGAGCGCAAGCGCGAATACGCCGGCGCCCGGGGCAGCCGGTTCGCCATCTTCCCCGGTTCCGCATTGTTCAAAAAGTCCCCCACGTTCGTCATGGCCGCCGAGCTGGTGGAAACCAGCAGGTTGTGGGCCCGGGTGGCCGCAAAGTTCGATCCCCTGTGGGCCGAACAGGTGGCTCCGGACCTGGTCAAGCACAGCTACAGCGAACCGCACTGGTCCACCAAGCAGGGCGCCGTCATGGCCTACGAAAAGGTGACCCTTTACGGCGTTCCGATCATCGCGCAGCGGCGCATCAACTACGGCCGGGTGGATCCGGTGGTGGCCCGGGAACTGTTCATCAGGCATGCCTTGGTGGAGGGCGACTGGCGAACCCACCACAAGTTCTTCCACCGCAACCGCGCCCTCCTGCACGAGGTGGAGGAACTCGAGGCCCGCATGCGCCGCCGCGACCTGCTGGTGGATGACGAGACGTTGTTCGAGTTCTATGACGCCAGGATCGGACCCGACGTGGTCTCCGAGCGGCACTTCGACAAGTGGTGGAAGGATGCCCGCAGGGACACCCCCGACCTCCTGGATTACGACAAATCGCTGCTCCTAAGCGACGACGCCGACGACCTGGACGAGTCGGCGTACCCGAAGACATGGCTGCACAAGGGCTTCGAGCTCCCGCTGACGTATGAGTTCCATCCCGTGGCGCCGGGCTCTGCCCCCGATCCGTCCGACGGTGTCACGGCCGAAGTGCCGGTGCTGTTCCTGAACCAGCTCGACGACGCGCCGTTCCGGTGGCTGATTCCGGGCCAGCGCGTAGAGCTGGTGACAGCGCTCATCAAGTCACTGCCCAAGCAGGTCCGCAAGAACTTCGTCCCCGCCCCAGACGTCGCCCGGCAGGCGGTGGCCGTCCTCGAAACGGACTTCGATCCCGCCAAGGACGAGTTGGAACCGTCCCTGGAGCTTGCCCTGCGGCGGATCCGGGGCGCCATCATCCCGCCCGGCTCCTGGAACTGGGACGCCGTCCCGCCGCACCTGCGGGTGAGCTTCAAAGTGGTGGACAGCAAGGGCAAGGTCCTGGGCGAAGGCAAGGACCTTGCGGAACTGCAGGAACGGCTTGCACCGGCCACGCGCCGCGCCATCGCCGAATCGCTCGGTGCCACCCCGGCATCCACGGCGCCCGGCGCTGCCGGCACGTCCAAGCGGCGCAACGGGAAGGCGTCCGACGGCGGGCCGGGCACGCGCCAGGAGGCCGCCCGGGTGCCGCAAGCCCCTGCCGCGGCTGGGTTTGTGGAGCAGGATGGCCTCACTGAGTGGACTGTCGGCACCATCGAGCGTCAGGTGAGCAGCATGGTCAAGGGCCACACCATCACCGGCTATCCGGCACTGGTGGACCAGCGGACCTCGGTGTCGCTGCGTGTGTTCCAGAGCGCGGAGGAACAGTCCGAGGCAATGCGCGGCGGCGTGATCCGGCTGCTGGCGCTGCGCGTTCCGGCGCCTGACCGGTACGTCCTGGAGCACCTCAGCAACACCGAGAAGCTTACCTTCAGCCAGAACCCGCACGGTTCGGTGTCCGCCCTCATCGCAGACTGCGCTCTGGCGGCCATCGACAAGCTCACCCCTGTGGAACTTCCGTGGGACCGCAAGGCCTTCGATGCGTTGTATGAGGTGGTGCGCGCGGAACTGATCGACACAGTCTTCTCGGTCACTGCCGTCGTCGAGCGGATCCTGTCCAGCACCCGGCGCATCGAAAAGCAACTCAAGGGAACCACCAGCCTGGCCCTGATCAGCGCACTGAACGACATCAAAAGCCAGCTCGAGCAGCTGGTGTATCCCGGCTTTGTAGCACGCACGGGCTACGCCCAGCTGAGCCAGCTGCCGCGCTACCTGGCCGCAATTGAGAAGCGGCTGGAACGCCTGCCCGGAAACGTCCAGCGGGATGCCCTCAATATGGCAGTGGTGCAGCGGCTCGAGGACGACTATGACGACGCTGTCTCGGCGCTACTGCCGGGACGGGGTGCGGGCCAGGAGTTAACCCAGGTGCGCTGGATGATCGAGGAGCTTCGGGTGAGCCTGTTCGCCGTCGAGCTCGGCACGGCCTACTCCGTCTCCGAGAAACGTATCCGCGCCGTACTCAACAAGGCGCTGGCACCCGCCTAGCACTCCCCTACGAGAGGAACACATGAAGCTCACGCTTGCCCAAGGACCGGCAGGGACAGAGATCGCCGGGCTCGGCCACGCCCAGCCCGCGCGCATCATGGACAACCATGAGCTCGAAGGCATGATGGACACCAGCGACGAGTGGATCCGCCAGCGCACCGGCATCGTCACCAGGCATATCGCCGGTGAGGGTGAAACCGTGGTTGACCTCGCAATCCCCGCAGCCCGGATGGCCTTGGCCGATTCCGGGGTTGCGGCCACAGACATTGACCTCGTGGTGGTGGCCACCACCACAGCGGCCGAGCGATCCCCCAACACTGCCGGCCGCGTAGCCGAGGCACTTGGCCTGGGCGGTAACCGCCGGGGACCGGCGATCATGGATGTCAACACGGCGTGTTCGGGCTTCGAGTATGCCCTCGGCGTGGCGGACCAGGCGATCCGCAGCGGAAGCGCCTCGCACGCGATCGTAGTCGGCGCCGAGACCCTCTCGGCAGTTACCGACTGGACGGACCGCGCGACGGCTGTGCTCACCGCCGATGGCGCCGGGGCCGCCGTCGTACGCCCATCCGAAATGCCCCGGATTGGCCCGGTGGTCTGGGGTTCGGAGGGTGGCATGGCGGACGCCGTCCGCATCTCGCCTCCCTTGGGCAGGTTCTCCCAGAACGGGCGGGAAGTGCTGCGGTGGGCCCTCACCAAGGCACCGGAGCGCGCCCGTGAAATCGTGGCCCGCGCCGGGCTGGGACTGGACGACATCCAGGTCCTCGCAGCGCACCAGGCCAACCTGCGCATAATCGAGCCGCTGGCGGAAGCCCTGGGCCTGACGGACCGCGTCGTCATCACCGACGTCACCGAGTCGGGGAACACGTCCGCTGCCAGCGTGCCGCTGGGACTGAGCAAATGGTGGCATTCCGGGAAGATCCCGGCGGACGTCCCCGCGCTGTTGTTCGGATTTGGCGGCGGCTTCACCTATGCGGGTATGGTGGCCATGACGCCACGCAGGGACTGACCCTTTCCCTGCCCGCCGCAGCAGCGGCGGGCAGGGAACAAAGGTTAGGACGCCGGAACGAACTCCCCGTAGCCGGCTGCGCGCAGCCCGTCACGCAGCTTCTCCGCGTTGGCGTCCAGGACCGCGGGATCCGGGTTCTGGTCCGCGGAGCCGAAGTCGAAGTCGGCCATGCTGCGCGAGGGCCACACGTGGACGTGCAGATGGTTGATTTCATAGCCGGCCACGATCAGGCCCGCACGCCGCGCACCGAAGATGTCCACCTGCACGGCGCCAATCCGCCGCGCCACTTCCATGACTTTGGCAAGGGTTTCCGGCCGGGCGTCCGTCCAGCGGTCCACTTCCTCGGTGGGAACCACCAGTGTATGGCCGTCGGCGAGCGGGCCCGTGGTCAGGAAGGCCGACACATCGTCCTCGCGCCATACGAACCGGCCGGGGATCTCGCCCTTCAGGATCTTCGTGAACAGCGTGCTCATGCGTTTGCCTCCTCGGCGGCTGGCTGCAGCGTGCTGGTATCCAGCACGAACCGGTACTTTACGTCTCCAGCGACCATCCGGTCGTAGGCCTCATTCAGCTGGCCGGCGGACACCATCTCGATATCGGCCACCACGCCGTGCTCCGCGCAGAAATCCAGCATCTCCTGGGTTTCGGCGATGCCGCCAATCAATGACCCGGCATACGCGATCCTGCGGCGGATGAGGGCGCCCGGGTTGACCGGCGGCATGGCTTCCGACGGCAGGCCAAGCTGGAACAGTGCGCCGTCCACGCGCAGGGTGCGGAAGAACGGGTTCAGGTCGTGCGGGGCGGCAACGGTGTCGATGATGAGGTCGATGGTGCGGTCCGCGGCAGCCATGGCGGCTTCGTCCCGGGAGAGGACAACTTCATCGGCCCCCAGTTCCAGGGCGGCGGCGACCTTCGACTCCGAGGTGGTGAACACCACCACCTTCGCGCCCATGGCCTTGGCGAGCTTGACGGCCATATGGCCCAGTCCGCCCAGGCCCACCACGCCCACCACGTCGCCTTCTTCGACGTCGAAGTGCCGCAGCGGGGAGAACGTCGTGACGCCCGCGCACAGCAGGGGCGCGACGGCGGCCGGGTCCAGTGAGTCCGGGACGCGCAGGACATAGCGGCGGTCCACCACGATCGACGAGGAATAGCCGCCCTGGGTGATGGCGTCACCGTTCCTGCGGTCCTTTGCACCGTAGGTGCCTGTCATGCCGTTTTCGCAGTACTGCTCCAGGCCGTCCAGGCAGCTGTCGCACTCACGGCAGGAGTCCACCATGCAGCCCACGCCTACCCTCTCACCAACCGCGAAGTCAGTGATGTCCGAGCCGATCCTGCTGACAGTTCCCACGATTTCGTGGCCTGGCACCAGCGGGTAGGTCTGGCCGCCCCACTCGCCGCGGGTGGCGTGCACGTCCGAGTGGCACAGCCCGCAGAATTCGATGGCGATTTCGACGTCGTCCGGTTTGGGTGCCCGGCGGGCCACTGTCAGCGGTACAAGGCCGCTGTCCCCGGACGCTGCACCGTAGGCTGCGGCGAGAGCACCGGCTTCCGTCGCTGGCACACTGCCAGGGGCGGGCGCATTTTCCGGGGCCGGGGTGATGGGTTTGGCAAGGGGCGGTGGTACAGGGCGTCCTGGTGTCATAGTGCGACGCTACCCCCGGCTCCTGCGGACTTTCCAGCCGGGGCTCCGGTGCCTCCGGTATCCGACCCGACGCCCCCTGGCTCCGCGCCGATCGCCACCGGCAGTTCCGGGCGGTTGGACCACTCGGAGAAAGAGCCTGGATACAACGCTGCCCGGAACCCGGCAACTTCCAGCGCAGCAACCTCATGGGCTGCCGTAACGCCTGAGCCACAATAAACCGCCACCGGCGTTCCGTCCTGGACCCCGAGGTCCGCAAACCTCCGCCGCAACTGCCCCGGCGGCAGGAAGCGTCCGGCGTTATCGACGTTGCCCGCGGTGGGGGCACTGACCGCCCCGGGGATATGGCCGGCGCGCGGGTCCACGGGCTCAACCTCGCCCCGGTATCTCTCCCCTGCCCTCGCATCGAGCAACAGTCCGCTGTGCGCCCAGCCGGCGGCAGCACCGGCGTCCAGCGCAGGCATGTGCCCGCTGCCCAACTCCACGTTGCCGGGGCTGGGCTGAACCGGGCCCGACTCGAGCGGAAGTCCGGCGGCCCTCCAGGCGGCCAGGCCGCCGTCGAGCAGGTAGACCGCTGCCAAGCCTGCGTCACGCAGCATCCACCACAGCCTCGCCGCCGCCATGTTGGCACTGTCATCGTAGGCAACCACCACGTCGCCATTACGGATTCCCCAGCGCTGTGCCGACTCCTGGAACTGTTCCCGAGCCGGCAGCGGGTGCCGCCCGCGGTCCGGAACCGACGAATCAGAGAGTTCAGTGGCCAGATCTACGAAGACCGCGCCCGGCAGGTGTTCCGCGAGGTAGTGTTCATGGCCGTGCGGATCGCCCAGGGCCCAGCGCACGTCCAGTAGGACCGTCCGGTATCCGGCGGCAAGCCTTGCCTCAAGTTCCGGGACGTCGATCAACGGCTTCATTGCACTCCCTACGCCTTGTTTTGCCAACGGGTCCCACTCTAGACGGGCGGCTCCCGAACCGCGGGTACGCTGGATTAGTGACGATCGAGGGCAGCACCGGCAGGAGTAGCGGCGCAAGGGACCGGGAGTGGGCGGACCAGGCCATCCGCACCATCAAAGCGGAGAACAACCGCTCCGCGGATACACACCTTTATGCAGTACCGCTCCCGGAGCACTGGGGCATCCAGCTGTACCTCAAGGACGAGTCGACACACCGTTCCGGCAGCCTCAAGCACCGCCTGGCAAGGTCCCTCTTCCTGTTCGGGCTGGTCAATGGCTGGATCCGGCAGGACACCACCATCGTCGAGGCTTCCAGCGGCAGCACTGCGGTATCGGAAGCGTATTTTGCCCAGCTGCTGGGACTTCCCTTCATCGCCGTCATGGCCCGCACCACCAGCCAGGAAAAGATCGCCCTGATTGAGCAATTCGGCGGCTCCTGCCTCCTGGTGGAGAACGCCTCGGACGTGTATGCCGTGGCAGAAGACGTAGCCGCCACCTGCAACGGGCATTACATGGACCAATTCACCTACGCAGAGCGGGCCACGGACTGGCGCGGGAATAACAACATCGCCGAATCCATCTTCGGCCAGCTCAGCCTTGAGCCGCACCCCGTCCCCGACTGGGTAGTGGTGGGCGCCGGCACGGGCGGGACCAGCGCCACCATCGGCCGGTACCTGCGCTACCACTCATATCCCACCAAGCTGCTGGTGGTGGACCCCGAAAACTCCGCGTTCTACCCCGGCTGGCTGGGTGAGGCAGATGGACAGCCCGCCAGCGTTCCCTCGCGGATCGAAGGAATTGGGCGGACCCGGATGGAGCCGAGCTTCATCCCCACGGTTATAGACAGGATGGTCCGGGTGCCGGATGCGGCGTCGGTTGCCGCGATGCGCCACCTGCACCATTACGCGGGCCTGCATGCCGGCCCGTCTACGGGCACCAACCTCTGGGGCGTCTGGGAAACAGTCGCGCAGCTTCTGTCCGAAGGCCGGCGGGGCAGCGTCGTTTCGTTGATGTGCGACGGCGGCGACCGCTATGCGGGCACGCACTGGAACCAGGAGTGGCTGGCTTCCCAGGGGCTGGATCCGGCACCCTACGAAGCGGCAATCGCGCGCTTCCTGGACACCGGGGAGTGGACCGGGGCGGTGGCCTAGACTTCCACTGACTCGCGCGGGGCCAGGTGCCGGTATTCCGTGCCGTACTTGGCGCCAATCCGCTTCACGTGCCCTTCGACGATGCCCAGGCCGTTCTCATTGAGCAGCCCGTCGTGGATCTGGAACGCCCGCGGCGCCCGCACGCCGATCACGAAGTCCACCACCTCCGCGGACTTGCTCCACGGTGCGTGCAACGGGACCAGGAGGGTCTGGACGTCGATGCCGTCCGGGATGATGAACGAGTCGCCCGGGTGGTACACGTTGCCGTCCACCAGGAAGCCGATGTTCGCCACCAAGGGAATTTGGGGGTGGATGAGGGCGTGCTGTCCCCCGAAGCTGCGGATGTCAAAGCCGGCAGCCTGGAACGACGCCCCCGGTTCCACGGTGTGGATCCGGTCCGCTGCCTCCGGGGCTTCCCCGCGCAGCTGGCCGGCGACGCCCGCTGGGGCAAACAGCGCCAGCTCTTTATCCTTTTCCAGGGCTTCCACCACGGCCTTGGTGTCAAGGTGGTCTGCATGTTCGTGCGTCACCAGGACGGCCTGGGCCCCCGCCAGCGCTTCTGCCGATTCGGAAAAGGTGCCCGGATCGAGGACCAGGACCCTGCCTTCCTTCTCAAGACGGACACAGGCATGGGTGTACTTGGTCAGCTTCATAGCGCCAGCCTAGGTTCCGTTCCTGAAGGCTGTCCACGAACCCTGCCGGCGAAATCCGGCTGCCAGGCACCGACTGGTAATCTTGATGTCTGCCTCCCACGGAAGAGAGTTCGTCCATGCCGATCGGCGTCAAGGCTGATTCCGCCGCCCCATCCCCGGCAGGAGGCGGCAAGGAACAGCGCGTCACCAAACAGCGGAAGGCCGTCAGCGCGGCCCTGGACGATCTCGATGACTTTGTCAGCACGCAGGAGCTTTACCGGATCCTGCAGAACCAGGGCGTCTCCGTTTCGCTCGCCACTGCCTACCGGATCCTGCAGTCACTGGCCGACGAAGGCCTGGTGGACGTGCTGCGCAACGGCGACGGCGAGGCGGTGTACCGGCGCTGCGCCGTGACCGGCCACCACCATCACCTGCTGTGCAGGAACTGCGGAAAGGCAGTGGAGGTGGAAGCACCCGCGGTGGAAACGTGGGCGGTGCGCATGGCGGCCGAACACGGGTTCACCGAGGTGGACCACACCGTGGAAATTTTCGGCCTTTGCCCCGACTGCACCGCCCTTAAGGCTGCCGGGAAACTGTAAGGACCCGGCCGTTGATCCCCCGGGCGTCGCGCACGGAACCGATGATGCGGCACACCACATAAATCAGGAACGACAACGTGGTGACGTAGGGGCTGATCGGGATCCGTCCCCCCAGGGCCAGCAGGATGCCGCCCACGGTTGCCGTCACGGCGAAGACCACGCTCAGGACCACCACCGCTGCCGGCGACGACGTTACCCGCAGCGCCGCGGCTGCGGGCGTTATCAGCAGGGCAAGCACCAGCAGGGCCCCCACCACCTGGATGGACAGGGCCACGCTGACGCCCAGCACAATCATGAACACGATTCCCAGCGTTCGGACGGGCACTCCCCTGGCCTCGGCGAGCTCCGGGTCAACGCTGGCGAAGTTCAGCGGACGCCACACGGCCACCAGCACAAGCACAACCACGACGGCGGTCCCCGCCAGGGCCTGCAGCTGGACGGTGTCCACGGAGACGATCTGGCCGGTCAGCAGGCCGAACTTGTTTGCCGCACGGCCCTGGTACAGGGAAAGGAACAGGATGCCAAGTCCCAGGCCGAAGGGCATGATGACGCCGATGATGGAGTTCTTATCCCTGGCCCGGACCCCCATCAGGCCCAGCAGCAGGGCGGCCGCCACCGAGCCTATGAGCGAGCCAAACACCACGTCCGCCCCAACCAGCAGGGCAAAGGCGGCACCTGCGAAGGAAAGTTCGGAGATGCCGTGGACCGCGAAGGCAAGGTCCCGTTTCATGACGAATGTTCCCACCAGCCCGCCGAGGAGGCCCAGGATGGCGCCTGCCCAGATTGAGTTCTGGACCAGGACCAGCAGTTCGCCATAGTTGTCGAAGTTGAAGATGGCGCCCAGGATGCTGTCGGCGTCCATCAGGCCACCTCCCCTGCCAGCGCGTCCGCCTCGTGGTGGTGATGCGTGGTGGCATCCGGCAGGCCGACGACGACGATCCTGCCGTTGGCATGGATCACCTCCACGTGGCTGCCATAGAGGTCTGAGAGCACTTCGGTGGTCATGACCTCTTCCGGCGCCCCCACGCGGAAGCGTCCCCCCGCCAGGTACAGGACCCGGTCCACGTAGTCGATGATCGGGTTGATTTCATGGGTCACGAAGACGACGGCGGTGTCGTGTTCCCGGCTCTGTTGGTGGATCAGGGCGCTGACGGCCTGCTGGTGGTGGAGGTCAAGGGACAGCAGCGGTTCGTCGCAGAGCAGCACCTTTGGGTCCGTGGCCAGTGCCTGCGCCACCCGGAGCCGCTGCTGCTCTCCGCCTGAGAGCTGGCCAACCGGGACTTTGGCGTAGTCGGAGGCTCCCACCAGTTCCAGCAACTGGTCCACCCTGCGGTTGGTCTTGCGGGCTGAAAGCCGGATCCCAAACTTGTGGCCGTCCACGCCCAGGGCCACCAAATCACGGGCGCGCATGGGGGTGTCCGGCGCGAACGACTTCTGCTGGGGAATGTAGCCGATCAGGCTGCTGCCCCGTTCCACCGGGCGGCCGCCCAAGGTTGCCTGTCCGGACTGCAGCTTCTGCAGGCCCAGCAGGACCTTGAGGAAACTTGTCTTGCCGCTGCCGTTGGGGCCCAGCACGGCGAAAAACTCCCCGGGCCTGATGTCCAGGTCCAGGTCCTCCCAAAGGGTGCGCTGACCAAACGCGAGGCACGCCCCTTTGAGGCTTACGACGGATTTCACCTAGTTTGTCTCCAGAACCTTGCTGATGTTGTTCACATTGTCCGTCATCCACTGCAGGTAGGTCTTGCCTTCAGGCAGGGTCTCGGTGAAGTCGACCACCGGAACACCAGCGGATTCGGCTGCCTTCTTGAGTGCCTCCGTCTGCGGGCCTTCCGTTTGGGCGTTGTAGGCCAGGAGGCGTACGGACTTCGAGCCAACCAGGTCCGTGGCCTCCTTCAGAACCGCGGGAGGAACGTCGCTGCCCTCCTCGATGGCAGCGGTGTATTGCTCAGGCGTGGCGTTGACCAGGCCGGCCTCCTCCAAAAGGTAGAGCGGGACTGGCTCCGTGACTGCTACGCGGCTGCCCGGCGTAGCCGCCTTCATGGCGTCCACCTTGGAGTGAAGCTGTGACAGGGAGGACTTGAAGGAGTCCGCGTTGGCGGTGAAGGAGGCGGCCGAGGCCGGATCCAGCGACGCCAGCTTGCCCGCAATGGCATCGGCCACGCGCTCCATGGCCGGCAGGCTGTACCACACGTGCTCGTTCAGGCCGCCGTGGTCGTGTCCGCTGTGTGCGCCGGACTCCTCCGCGGGTTTTGCCGACGGGCCGGCCGTGGCATCCTCCGGGTGGGCAAGCCCGGAAATTTCGACGGCGGTCAGCACGCCTGCACTGTCGATCCTGCTGCCCTCCACCAAGGTATGGATGAAGTCGTCGTAGCCGCCGCCATTTTCGATGACCAGCTGGGACTTGGACACGGCCAGCCGGTCCTGGGCGGTCGCCTCGTACGAGTGCGGATCCTGCCCGGCGTTGTTGATGATCGAGGTGACCTTGACCTTGTCACCACCGATGGTCCGGGCAATGTCGCCGTAAACGTTCGTTGATGCCACCACGTTGATACCCTGCTCCGCATCCGGGGCCTGCGACGGTTGGCCGTTACATGCACTGAGCAGGAGACCGACGCCTGTCAGGGCGGCAAGGAAGGAGCTGGCAGTGGCTGTACGGCGCACGAAAAACCTCAGTTCACACAGGAAGGGAAGGCGACAGACACAAGCCTATACCCAAATGCGAATGATTCCTATTTAGGTTTCACGGGGACTGGTTGGGCCGGGGCGCCCCTGCCTGCCCGAGGGGCGCCACGGTAGGTCAGCCTCCGTTCGGCTGCCCCAGTCGGCGAATGCCGGTGGCCTGGGTTGCATCCCGGATCTCACCGACAAGCTGTTCAATCACGTCCTCAAGGAAGAGGACGCCCCTTGTGTTGCCATCAGGGCCGATCACGCGGGCAAGGTGCGACCCGGTGCGCTGCATGACGGACATGGCTTTTTCGATCTCGTCACCCAGGGAAAGGTTGGCGAGCGAGCGGATGCGGCTTTCGGCAATCGGCAGTTCGTAACCTGATTCCGGAATGGACAGCACGTCCTTCACGTGGAGGTAGCCGTAAAGCATGTCCTCGTCATCCAGCATCGGGAACCTGGAGAAACCCGTACGGCTGACGGCTTTTTCGAACTCCACCGGGGTGGTGGAAGCCGGCAGCATGACGAGCTTTTCAAGCGGCACCATGATGTCCTGCGCCGTATGTTCGGAGAACTCGAGCGCGCCGGTGATGAGCCCGGCGTCGTCGTCCACCAAACCGTGGCGCGTGGACTCCTGCACGATCGACTGCACCTCCTCCAGTGTGAAGGAGGACGTCACCTCATCCTTGGGTTCCACCCGCATCAGCTTCAGGATGTGGTTGGCCGACCAGTTAAGGACTGAAATCACGGGGTGGACCAGGCGCGAGATGAACAGCAGCGGCGGAGCCAGGAACAGGGCTGCCTTGTCCGCCACGGACACGGAGATGTTCTTGGGCACCATCTCGCCGAACGTCACGTGCAGGAACGTCACCAGCATCAGGGCCACTGCGAAGGCAGCGACATCAGCCACTTCCGACGGCAGGCCCACCGTCTCGATGGGAACAGCAAGAAGGTGGTGAATGGCCGGCTCGGCCACCAGCAGGATCAGCAGCGAGCAGACGGTGATTCCCAACTGCGCGCAGGCCAGCATCAGGGAGACATTCTCCATGGCGCGCAGGGTGGTCTGGGCCCGCTTGGACCCGGTGTCTGCCAACGGCTCAATCTGGCTGCGGCGGGCTGACATGATTGCGAATTCAGCAGCCACGAAAAAAGCGTTGCCCAGCAGGAGGAAGCACAGCCAGAGTATTCCGGCCCAGTCGCTCATGGCTTGCTCCTGTCATTGGCATCCTGCGCAGCCGCTTCTGCTGCTGCCGGGTGGAAGCAGATGCGGTCGATCCGGCGGCCGTCCATCCTGGTGACGCTCAGTGTTCCGCCGTTGACGGCCACTGTGTCGCCCACGACGGCGATCCTGCCCAGCTTGCTCATGACATAGCCGCCCACGGTTTCGTAGGCCGCTTCGTCGGGAACACTCAACCCCGGGATCTGTTCGGACAGTTCGTCGGGCCGGAGGAGCCCCGGGAAATACCAGTCGCCGGAGGCGCTTTGCAGGAGTCCCGGGCGGACCTTGTCGTGCTCGTCCGCCACCTCCCCCACGATCTCTTCCACCAGGTCCTCCAGGGTGGCGATGCCTGCGGTTCCGCCATATTCATCCAGAACCACGGCCAACTGCAGGTTTCCTTCCCGCAGTTCTGCCAGCAGCGCATCCAGGTGGATGGTCTCCGGCACGCGCAGCACCTCGGTCATGATGGCGCCGGCTTCGAGGTTTTGGCGGCGTTCCCACGGAACGGCAACGGCTTTCTTGATGTGCACCAGGCCGCGGATGTCATCGGCCGAGTCACCGATGACGGGGAACCGCGAGTACCCGGTCCTGCGTGCCGCATCCACCACATCGGACACCGGCTGGTCGGCGTCGATCGTCTCCAGCCGGATGCGCGGGGTCATCACGTCGGCTGCTGTCCGCGACGAGAAATTCAAGGTGCGGGCAATGAAGTTGGCGGTCCCGGCATCGAGCGTTCCCATAGCCGCGGACCGGCGAACCAGGGAAGCAAGCTCCGCCGGCGTCCGTGCTCCCGAAATTTCCTCTTTGGCTTCCAGCCCGAAGATGTGCAGGATCCTGTTGGAAAAGCCGTTGAGGACCAGGATGGCCGGCTTGAAGATCGCGGTGAAAACCAGCTGCGGCCCCGCCAGGGCGCGGCCCACGGGGAAGGCCAGCGCGATCGCCATGTTTTTCGGCACCAGCTCACCCAGGAGCATGGACAGCAGCGTCGCCAGGACCATCGCCAGGATGAGCGAGACGGACTCGACCGCCACGGAGGGAAGCCCGACGGCGGCCAGCGGCGCCTTAAGGAGGCGGCCTACTGACGGTTCCATGACGTAACCGGTGAGCAGTGTGGTCAAGGTGATTCCGAGCTGGCAACTGGACAACTGGGTCGACAGGGACTTGAGGCAGGTGAGCAGGGGCACTGCCCCCGTGTCGCCGTCGTCAATTGCCCGCTGGACAGTGGGCTGGTCCAGGGCGATGAGGGAGAATTCGACGGCAACAAAGAATCCGGTGCCGGCGATCAGCAGCAAGCCTGCTGCAAGGAGAAGCCACTCCATTCAGCATCCCGCCTGACGTGCGGAAAATGCCTCAAGCGTGCTCAATGGGAAGGTCGGGAAGCTGTTTCGTCCCGGCGGAGGATGGTCGGCAGATACCGATGCCTGGTCCGTGCGGGTTGCGGCAAGCTGGGCCGTTGGCTGGTGATGGGCGCGTTGTCGGGGTTTGCCGGCTCTGTGGGCGGACTGCGCGGCGCTTCTCTTCATGCTCCGCTGACAGCGCCCAGGCCGGCACCTAGATTTACTGTCCATAAGAATTTCAGTCTACAGGAGCACCCCTTGCCGCAAGGCCCGGCCGGACGGCGGAAAACGCCCTGTTCCGGCGGCCGGAAGGAGGCGAAGTCCTGGCCCGGGGACGTGGCGGCGACACCGGATAGCCGCCATATTTCGGCCCCCTTCCGCCACATCATGATTTGGGTCACCCTTATTGGCAGTTAACACGGAAAGCTCACTAGACTTGCAAAGGTCCGGGTTCAGAGGACAGAGACTGGTTCGAACGTAGTGCTGAAGCACCGGGGGGCCAAAGAGAAATCAAACTCATGGAAGAGGCGTATTTCAAGTGCCAGAGCAGCCAAGCCACCGTCTACCAGAGGAATTTGGCGGAAACGAGTGGCTCGTTGACGAACTGTACGAGCAGTACCAACAGGACAAGAATGCAGTGGACGCCAAGTGGTGGCCCCTGTTTGAATCCTTCGACTCGGGCAACGGTTCATCTTCCAACGGAAATTCCGCGCACGCCGTCAACCCTCCCACCCGGGAACTCCCTGTCGTAAAAACGGCTCCCGCAGCACCGGCACCGTCGCCGGCAGCTGCCCCTGCCACTCCCCCGGCCGCACCGGCCGCCGCTGCCCCTGCAGCAGCCCCCGCGCCCGTCAAGAAGGCCCCCGCAACCGAAGCGCGCGATGGCGGCAAGAAGACCGAAGCCGGCACCGGCTCGCAGCCCATCCCGGCCCAGCTGCCCAAGAACGTTAAGGCCCCCACGGCTCCCGAGGAAGACGTCGTCTCCGTCCTCCGCGGCCCGGCCAAGGCGATCGCCACCAACATGGTGACCAGCCTCCAGGTGCCCACCGCCACCAGCGTCCGCGCCATTCCCGCCAAGCTGCTCATCGACAACCGCGTGGTCATCAACTCCAACCTGGCCCGTGCCCGCGGCGGCAAGGTGTCCTTCACCCACCTCATCGGCTACGCCGTGATCCGGGCCCTGTCCCAGTTCCCGTCGATGAACGTGTACTACGACGAGGTGGACGGCAAGCCTGTCGCGGTCCAGCCGGCCCACGTCAACTTCGGCATCGCCATCGACATGCCCAAGCCTGACGGCACCCGCCTGCTCATGGTCCCGAACATCAAGAAGGCCGAGACCCTCAACTTCGCCGAGTTCTGGCACACCTACGAGGACCTCATCAAGCGCGCCCGCAACGGCAAGCTCACCGCTGAGGACCACCAGGGCACCACCGTGTCCCTGACCAACCCCGGCGGCATCGGCACCGTGCACTCGGTACCGCGTCTTTCCAAGGGCCAGGCGGCCATCATCGGCGTCGGCGCCCTCGACTACCCCGCCGAGTTCCAGGGCGCCAGCGAGAAGATCATCGCCCAGAACGCCATCAGCAAGGTCCTCACCCTGACCTCGACCTACGACCACCGGGTCATCCAGGGCGCCGGCAGCGGCGAGTTCCTGAAGCTGGTCCACCAGCTCCTGCTCGGCGCGCAGAACTTCTACGACGAGATCTTCGAAGCCCTGCGCATCCCCTACGAGCCTGTCCGCTGGAGCCCCGACCTGCAGGTCGACCCCGCTGACGAGATCAACAAGGTGGCCCGGATCCAGCAGCTGATCCACTCCTTCCGCGTGCGCGGCCACCTGATGGCCGACACCGATCCGCTGGAATACGTGCAGCGCAAGCACCCGGACCTTGACGTCCTCACCTACGGCCTGACCCTCTGGGACCTGGACCGCGAATGGCCCACCGGCGGTTTCGGCGGCAAGCCGATGCTGAAGTTCCGCGACATCCTGGGGGTCCTGCGCGATGCCTACTGCCGCACCACCGGCATCGAATACATGCACATCCAGGAACCTGCCGAGCGCAAGTGGTTCCAGGACCAACTGGAGCACCCCTACTCCAAGCCCAGCCGGGAAGAGCAGCTGCGGATCGTCTCCAAGCTGAACGCTGCCGAGGCCTTTGAGACGTTCCTGCAGACCAAGTTCGTGGGCCAGAAGCGCTTCTCCCTTGAGGGCGGCGAGTCCCTGATCCCGCTGTTGGACGCGATCATGTCCGATGCAGCCGACGACGGCCTGGACGAGGTCGCCATCGGTATGGCCCACCGCGGCCGCCTCAACGTCCTGACCAACATTGCCGGCAAGACGTACGCCCAGGTCTTCCGCGAATTCGAGGGCACGCAGGACCCCCGCTCCGTCCAGGGCTCCGGCGACGTCAAGTACCACCTGGGCACCGAAGGCACGTTCACCTCGGACAACGGCAAGGAAACCAAGGTCTACCTCGCCGCCAACCCGTCGCACCTGGAAGCCGTGGACTCCGTCCTTGAGGGCATCGTTCGGGCCAAGCAGGACCGGCTGGACCAGGGCGAATCATTCCCCGTCCTGCCCATCATGGTGCACGGTGACGCAGCCTTCGCCGGACAGGGTGTTGTGGCCGAAACCCTCAACCTGTCCCAGCTCCGCGGCTACCGCACCGGCGGCACCATCCACATCGTGGTCAACAACCAGGTGGGCTTCACCACCGCCCCGTCGTCCTCGCGTTCGTCCACGTACTCCACGGACGTTGCCAAGATGATCCAGGCACCGGTATTCCACGTGAACGGCGACGACCCCGAGGCCGTTGTCCGCATCGGCCAGCTTGCCTACGAGTTCCGGCAGCGCTTCCACAAGGACGTTGTCATCGACATGGTCTGCTACCGCCGCCGGGGCCACAACGAGGGTGACGACCCCTCGATGACCCAGCCGCTGATGTACAACCTGATCGAAGCCAAGCGCTCCGTCCGCAAGCTGTACACCGAGTCGCTCATTGGCCGCGGGGACATCACCGAGGAAGAAGCCGAGCAGCTGCTCCGCGACTACCAGGAACGGCTGGAGCGGGTCTTCGCCGAGACCCACGCCGCCCAGACCTCACCGATTCCGATCGTCACCGCGGATTCCGCCGCCGTGTCCGACATCGAACGGCCCAAGGCCCAGCAGTCCGATTCCAGCGTAAACGCGCCGGCCTCCACGGCCATCAGCGCCGAGACCCTGGCCCGGATCGGCAAGGCCCACGTCGAGATCCCCGAGGGCTTCACCGTCCACCCCAAGCTGAAGCAGCTGCTCGAAAAGCGCGAGCAGATGTCCCGCCAGGGCGGCATCGACTGGGGCTTCGGCGAGATCGCGGCCTTCGGGTCCCTGATCATGGAAGGCGTCCCCGTGCGCCTGGCCGGCCAGGACTCCCGCCGCGGAACGTTCGTCCAGCGCCATGCCGTATTCCACGACCGCGCCAACGGCAAGGAATGGCTGCCCCTGGGCAACCTCTCTGATGACCAGGCCAAGCTGTGGATCTACGACTCCCTGCTGTCCGAATATGCGGCCATGGGCTTCGAGTACGGCTACTCCGTGGAGCGTCCGGATGCCCTGGTCCTCTGGGAGGCCCAGTTCGGTGACTTCGTCAACGGTGCACAGACCATCATCGACGAGTTCATCTCCTCCGCAGAGCAGAAGTGGGGACAGCGCTCCTCGCTGGTCCTGATGCTGCCGCACGGCTACGAAGGCCAGGGCCCGGACCACTCCTCGGCAAGGATCGAGCGCTTCCTGCAGCTGTGCGCGGAGGACAACATGATCGTGGCCAACCCAACCACGGCCGCCTCGCACTTCCACCTGCTGCGCCGGCAGGCTTACAGCCGCCCACGGAAGCCCTTGATCATCTTCACGCCGAAGCAGCTGCTGCGCCTGAAGGCCGCCGCCTCGTCGGTGGAGGACTTCACCAACGGCACGTTCCGCCCGGTGATCGGTGAGCATGAGCAGCTGCCGGCCACCGCCGTCGAGCGCGTCCTCCTGGTTTCCGGCCGCCTGTACTACGATCTCCTGTCCACCCGGCAGAAGACCGGCGACCAGACCACTGCCATCGTCCGCGTGGAGCAGCTGTACCCGCTGCCGCACCAGGAGATCGCTGCGGAACTCGCCAAGTACCCGAACGCCGAGGTGGTGTGGGCCCAGGACGAGCCTGCAAACCAGGGACCATGGCCATTCATCGGCCTGAACCTGCCGGAGATTCTCGACCGCCGCGTCCGCCTGGTGTCCCGGCCGGCCTCTGCCTCCACGGCCGCCGGTTCCATGAAGCGCCACGCTGCGGAACAGGATGCGCTCCTGAAGCAGGCATTTGACAGGAAGTAAGCAGTAAGGCTGCCCGGCCGGACGTCGAAATACCAGACTCCGGCCGGGCAGTTCTGTTTAATGGATGGACAGCGCCGCCTTCAACCTCCGCAGCCGCGGCGGCGACGGCGGCAGATGCCGTCCGAAGTAGACCCGTACCGAAGTAAAGAGGAACGCGTGGAAGACAGGAAGCTGCGGATCGCAGCTGTAGGAGATGAACTGCTGGCCGGACTGGGCGATCCCCGTGCGCTTGGCTGGCTGGGCCGGGTGTTGGCCCGCACTCCCCAGGACGGCATGCTGCTGGAAAGCTACGCGCTCCCCTGCCCCCAGGAAGGCACTGAGGGGCTGGCGGCGCGGTGGCTGGACGAAGCAGGCCGCCGCTTCAGCGCCCAAGCGGAGAATCGGCTCGTTATAGGCCTGTCCGGACGCGATATCGAGTTTGGCCTGTCCACGGCACGGAGCAGGCTGAACCTGGCCAACATCCTGGACTCGGCTTCCCAGAACCGGATCGAGGTTTTCGTGGTGGGACCGCCCCCCACTCTCGATCCGGCCCAGAACCGGCGCCTTGACGAGCTGAACACCGCCTTTGCGGATGTCACCACCCGCCGCAAGCACCTCTACGTCGACACCTTCTCACCCCTCCTGAACCACGAACAGTGGCGCCAGGACCTGGCCGCCAACGGCGGCACACCCGGTCAGGCCGGATATGGCCTCATGGCGTGGCTGGTTCTGCACCGCGGCTGGTTCCAGTGGCTGGGCCTGGAAGCACCGCAGTAGGCTTCGAGATATATCTTGACCCGGTCCGCCTGCGGCGATAAGTTGTAGTGGCAACGCGATATATCGTCTTTTGGAGGGACCGTGGCTGAGGAAACCTGGACTGTCGAGAGCCCGCAGACCATCGTCGTAGGAGACGTGGCGTCCCTGAAGCTGGGGATGGTACGCGGCAGCTTCCGCGTCGTGGCGCATGCCGAACCTGTGGTCCGGATTGAGGTGTCCGAGGTCCACGGCGACCCCGTCGCCGTCTCCCTCAGTGGCGGCAGGCTGGAGGTCCGGCACCAGCTGCACGGCGCGCAGGGGTGGTTCAAGAACCTCATGGAGACGGTCAATCACAACAGCGGGAATTCCGCCGTCATCACCGTTGCCGTTCCTGGCGGCACAGAGGTCGAAGCGGGAACTGTCAGCGGCGACGGCCTGGTCTCCGGCACCTCCGCCCACGTCCGCCTCAACACCGTCTCCGGCACGGTGGCAGCAGAGGGCACGTCCGGCGAACTCCAGGTCAACACCATCAGCGGAAACGTGGCTGTCCGGGACCACCGCGGCGTACTCACCGCCAAAAGCGTCTCCGGTGAGGTTACTGCGTCCGGCCACTTCACCAATGTGCGCACCAACACGGTCAGCGGCCACCTCAGCTTCGACCTGCTCGATTTCACCCGGGATTTCGGCTCCAACTCGGTTTCCGGGGACCTCACCATCCGCCTGCCCCATGACGTAGGCGTGGACATTGTGGCCAAGTCGGCCGGCGGTGCGGTGGTTCTGGACGGACAGCAGTGCCTCCTGGCCAACGGCAAGGTGGAGACCATCGCCGGGCCGGATGGCCAATTGATGCTGGTGCGGACCAACTCGGTGTCGGGCAAGACCTCCATCTTCCACGCTCCGGCATCCGTTGACGGCGGCGAAACGGAACGCTGATGCCGCCCGTCTTCGCACACGGTGCGTTGCGCCTCTACCTCCTGGCCCTGCTCGAGAGCGGGCCCAAACACGGATACCAACTCATCAAGGCGCTCCGGGACCGGTTTGGCGGGACCTATGCACCCAGCGCCGGGACCATCTACCCGAGGCTGGGCAAGCTCGAGGAGGACGGCCTGGTGTCCACTGAGCAGGCCGGGCGCCGCACCAACTACCACATCACCCCCGCGGGCCTCGCAGAGCTGGACCGGCGCCGGGATGACCTGGCGGGCGTGGAGAACGGCATTGCAGCCTCGGTGCAACGGCGTGACGTGGAGTTGATGCTGCAGCATTTCGGTGACGACCTCCGTGCAGAACTGCGCCGGTACGCCCTGCGCGAGCCCATAGGCCCGGTGACCCTGGAAACTGTCCGTACTGTCCTGGAAGACGCCCGGGCAGCCATCCGCAGCACCCTGCGGCATTAGGGCATGACCTGCAGGCACTGCCGCAGGTCATTCGCCGTTTCCCGGTTCGCGGGGCGCCACATCATGTGGGAGACTGGAGGGCAGCTCTTTTGAGTACCAACAGTAAGGAGGCCAGCTATGAGCAAGCGTGCACGCAAGCGTCGTGACCGTAAGCGTGGCGGCGCGAACCACGGGAAGCGCCCCAACACCTAGGCAAATGCCAGGAACACGGTTCAAGCGAAGGACCCCGCAAGCCATTCGGCTTACGGGGTCCTTTGCTGTCTGCGGCCCTGATCCGGAGGCCGGCGCTTTATGCCTATGCCTCCACGGGACGGATCGCGTGGATCCTGTCCAGGATGGCGTTCTTCAGGTTATCCGGAGCGGACTCCTTGCACGAGCGCTTGACCATGTTGCGGATGACGCACTCGAGGTCGTACTGCTGGGTGCACTCAGGGCACTCATCCAGGTGGTTCTTGATCTCGGTCAAGTCCTCGCGGGTCAGCGCCCCGTCAAGGTATTCGTAGATGCGTTGCATCCGGGTGTCGTCGCAGTCGCCCAATCCCTGGCAATCGCTCATTTCCTGTTCTCCTGTGCTTTGCTTCCTGCCGCTTCCGACGTATCCACGGCTGTTTTGAATCCCCGCTCGGCGGCGTATTCCGCGAGCATGTCCCGCAACATTCGCCGACCGCGGTGGAGCCGGGACATCACGGTGCCGATGGGCGTGTTCATGATGTCTGAGATTTCCTTGTAGGCGAAGCCCTCCACGTCAGCGAAATAGACCGCCAGGCGGAATTCCTCAGGGATATCCTGCAGCGCCCGCTTTACGTCCGAGTCCGGGAGGTGGTCCAATGCCTCGGCCTCGGCGGACCGCAGTCCGCTCGAGGTGTGCGACTCCGCCCGCGCCAGCTGCCAGTCCTCAATGCTGTCCGAGTTGGACTGCAAGGGCTCACGCTGCCGCTTGCGGTACAGGTTGATGTACGTGTTGGTGAGGATCCGGTACAGCCACGCCTTCAGGTTGGTTCCCGGCTTGTACTGGTGGAACGCCGAGAAGGCCTTGGTGTAGGCCTCCTGGACCAGGTCCTCCGCGTCCGACGGGTTCCGTGCCATGCGCATCGCAGCCGAATACAGCTGGTCCACGTACTGCATGGCGTCCCGCTCGAAGCGAAGGCGGCGCTGCTCCATGGTCTCCGCGGAGACATCCAGTTCGGTACTGTCATTTGCGTCGGCGTCGGCGGCCCGGGAACCAGGACCATCCTGACCGGACGGGAGGGGCGCGGCTCCCGCCTTGCCGTTCACTTCGGCAGGGGTGGCCTCATACATGGCCGCGGCGGCCGGATCCAAGGTGCTCATTGCCTTCAAGTCTACTGTCCGGCTTCCCGCCCGGGGCATGCCGTACTCCAGCGGCTCCGCGGCAAGAGTATCCAATGCCACCGGCCCCGCCGGTCTGGTTTCGTCCAACACCTTCCCCAAGGCCCAACTCCGCTCTGTATCGGGTGAATGATCGCCTGGGTCCCTGTCACGGACCCGACATCGATAACCGCCCTCAGCGGGCAAATATTCCCCAAAAGTGCAAGACTAGGACCGACTCCGCCGCTTGCCGCGGCTCGTCCATCCAGGAGGAAATTCATGTCCTTTGTCCGCACGCTCGCCCGGCCCATGCTTGCCTCCAGTTTCGTTCTTGCCGGACTGGATAAGCTCAAGAACTCCGACGACACCGCCCAGCAGCTCTCGCCGCTCCTGCGTAAGGCGGCGGCTTCGCTCCCCTTCCAGGCGAGCGAGAAGACGCTGGCGCGCGTCATCGGCGGAACCCAGGTGGGAGCAGGCGTCCTGTTCGGCCTTGGCAAGTTCTCCAGGCTTTCAGCCGGCCTCCTGACGGTGATTTCGCTGCTTAACACCTTTGTTGAGTGGCGCAGTGCGGATATCAGCAGCAAGGAAGGGCGGGAAAACCGCCGGAACCAGCTGCTCAAGAACCTCTCGCTGAGCGGCGGCGCGCTGCTGGCCTCGGTGGACACAGCGGGCAAGCCGGGCCTGGCCTGGCGTGCCGAACACCTGGCCGCCGATGCCCGCAGGAATGCCTCGCACCTTGCTGCCGACGCGCGCCGGACCACCACCAAGAAGCTGAACAAGGCGGACAAAGCCGTACGCCGCGCCGTACACGCCACGGGAGCATAAGCACGAATGACCGCAACAGCTGCCACCCGGGACGGGTCCGGAACACCTGTCGAGCACTGGGCCGCACCCTTTGCGTCCCGGCCCGTCGATGCCACCGTGACGGTTCCGGGATCAAAGTCCCTGACCAACAGGTACTTGGTCCTGGCCGCCTTGGCGGACGGCCCGTCCCGGCTGCGCGCACCCCTGCACTCCAGGGATTCGGCACTGATGGTCGATGCGCTCCGGCAGCTGGGCGCCACTATCACGGAAGTGCCGGGGGACGGCGACTTTGGCCCTGACCTGGAAGTGGTTCCGCTGCCGGCAGCGGCTGAGGCGTCCCCGACCAGGATCGACTGCGGGCTGGCGGGCACGGTCATGCGGTTCGTTCCACCGCTGGCGGCGCTCCGCAACGGAACCAGCGTCTTCGACGGCGACCCGCACGCCCGGAAGCGCCCCATGGGAACCATCATCGAGGCGCTTAAGGCCCTCGGTGTGGCCGTTGCCTCCGAAGACGGCTCCGCTCCGTCGTCGCTCCCGTTCGTGGTGGAAGGCAAGGGCGCGGTGCGGGGCGGCCATCTGGTGATCGACGCCAGCGCGTCGTCCCAGTTCGTCTCCGCCCTCCTCCTGGTGGGGGCGAGGTTCGACGAGGGCCTGCACCTGGAGCACGTGGGAAAGCCGGTGCCGAGCCTGGACCACATCAACATGACCGTGGCTGTCCTGCGCGGCGCCGGCGTGTCCGTGGACGACTCCGTTCCCAACCACTGGGTGGTGGCACCCGGGCCAATCCGTGCCTTCGACCAGCGGATCGAACAGGACCTTTCCAACGCCGGACCGTTCCTGGCGGCCGCCCTGGCCTCGAAGGGAACAGTTCGGATTCCCAACTGGCCGGCGGATACCCAGCAGGTGGGAGACCTGTGGCGCGAGATTCTCGTGAAAATGGGCGCACACGTCACCCTGTCCGACGGCGTCCTGACTGTCACCGGCGGCCCGGAGATCAAGGGCGGCGACTTCGCGGACACCAGCGAGCTTGCCCCCACCGTCGCAGCCCTGTGCGCGCTGGCCACGGGCCCATCCCGGCTCACCGGGATCGCCCACCTGCGCGGACACGAGACGGACAGGCTCGCTGCATTGGTGGCGGAAATCAACCGGCTCGGCGGGGACGCAGAGGAAACCAGCGACGGCCTGGTGATCCGGCCCGCCGCGCTGCACGCCGGCGTCGTCCGCAGCTACGCGGACCATCGAATGGCCACCGCAGGCGCCATCCTGGGCCTGGCAGTGGAGGGCGTACAGGTGGAGGACATCGCCACCACCGCCAAAACCATGCCCGATTTCCCCCAGCTGTGGACAGGCATGCTGGCCCAGGACGCCGCTGCGGCATCCGGACCGGAGGAGCCCAGCGGTGGCACGGCGCACTGACTCCTGGGACGAGTCCGACGTCCGTATCAGGCCCAACAAGAAGGGCTCCAGGCCCCGCACCAAGGACCGTCCCAGCCACGACGATGCGGTCACCGGACGGATCATCACGGTGGACCGGGGGCGGTACACCGCAGTCGTGGGTGAGGACTCGAACAACGAACGCGTGGTCATTGCGGCACGCGCCCGCGAACTTCGCCGCTCGCCGGTGGTTGCCGGCGACTTCGTCTCGCTCGTGGGGGACGTCTCCGGGGCACCGGACACGCTGGCGCGCCTGGTGAAGATCCAGGACCGCAAAACGCTCCTGCGGCGCAGCGCCGACGACACGGATCCAATCGAACGTGCCGTGGTGGCCAACGCGGACCAGCTGGTGATCGTGGTGGCGGCCGCCAATCCGGAGCCGCGGACCGGATTCATCGACCGTGCCTTGGTGGCTGCGTACGACGCCGGTATCGAGCCGATCCTGCTGGTCACCAAGGCCGACGTCAAGGATCCAGCGGAACTGCTGTCCAACTACACCCACCTGGATTTCCCGGTGATCATCAGCCGAACCGCTGACGCCCAGGCCTCCGGGATCGACGCGCGCTCCGACGACGGCCTCTCGGCCCGGCTGGACAGCACCGCGGTGGCAGCCCTCCGCGCCCACCTGGGCGGCAAGGTCACCGTCATGCTCGGGCACTCAGGCGTGGGCAAGTCCACCATGGTGAACGCGCTTACTGGGGCCGAGCGGGCCACCGGCGGAGTGAACGCCGTGACGGGACGGGGCCGGCACACGTCGTCCTCTGCCCTGGCGCTGCGCCTCGCGGACGCTCCGGCCGGCAGCTGGATCATTGATACTCCGGGCATCCGGTCCTTCGGCCTCGCCCACGTGGACCCCGACCGGATCCTGCGCTCCTTCCCCGACCTCTCCCCCGGCATCGAGAACTGCGAACGGGGCTGCAAGCACACGGCAATTGCAGTGAACTGCGGCCTCGACGACTGGGTGGCGGGCGGACACGCAGGTCCCACCGGTCCCGCCCGGTTGGCGTCGCTGCGGCGGCTGCTCGGCACGGATCCAAGGTTGGAAGCACAGGAAACCAAGGAGCTCGGCAGCGTCAACTGACGCGTTCTCCCCGGCAGAAGCGTGCGCAGACTGTAGTTTGGAACCATGATCCAACCCGCTTCGAGCTACAACGATGACCTGCGCCTGGCACATGTCCTGGCCGACTCCGTGGATGACCAGACCATGAGCCGCTTCAAGGCCCTGGACCTCCACGTCGAGACCAAGCCGGACCTGACGCCGGTCACCGATGCGGACAAGGCCGCCGAAGAAGCCATCCGCGGCCAGCTCTCGCGTTCCCGCCCCCGGGACGCGGTCCTGGGCGAGGAGTTCGGCAGCACGGGACACGGGTCGCGGCGCTGGATCATCGACCCCATTGACGGGACCAAGAACTTCGTCCGCGGCGTTCCGGTCTGGGCTACCCTTATCGCCCTCGTCGACGAGGGCGAGCCGGTGGTGGGCGTGGTCAGCGCCCCGGCCCTGGGCAAGCGCTGGTGGGCGGCGAAGGGTATGGGCGCATACATGGGCAGGTCCCTGGCAGCTGCCACCCGGCTCCGCGTCTCCAACGTCTCGACACTATCGGACGCCTCCCTCTCTTACTCCAGCCTCACGGGCTGGAAGGAACGGGGAAACCTTGACGAGTTCCTGGGCCTCACCGAGGACGTGTGGCGGACCCGTGCCTTTGGCGATTTCTGGTCGTACTGCATGGTGGCGGAGGGCTCCGTGGACATCGCCTGCGAACCGGAACTGAACCTCTACGACATGGCCGCCCTTGTGCCGATCGTCGTGGAGGCCGGCGGCCGTTTCACGTCGCTGGAAGGCGAGGACGGCCCCTTCGGCGGGAACGCGCTGGCCACCAACTCGATCCTGCACTCAGAGGTATTGCACCGCCTGAACCCTTATTTGGACGATTTGCTGTAACGGTTGGCTTTTCCCCGAAAAAACGAATAAAGCAGCGGCGGACACCTCCCGATGGGGGTGTCCGCCGCCGTTTATTCGAAATCGCGTAACAAACCGCTTAACAATCGCTGCGGGTTCAGTCCTGTCAGCCGCATGTCCTACGCTTTTATCCAGGTCACGAGTGCCAGCGCTAAACCCCGGTTTGCTGGCCGGCAACCCTCCATTCGCGGTGGGGTGCCCCGGGTGACGACCAGGCCGGTCCGGAGCGGATGCGGCAAGCGCGGATTCCACTATGCCGGAGTCCTGTATTCAAGTGAGGTCTCTGTGACAACTGCCACCGTCTCCCCCCAGCCCGTCAGCACCGAAGCGGCAGTTGCTGAACGGCATGCCGTTGCCGGCCGGCCCCTCGCGGCAGTCACCGGAGCCGAGATCCAGGCGCCGCTGATCACCGGCGGCCACGTGCGGTACGCAAACCTGGATTACGGCGCCTCGGCCCCTGCACTCTCCGTGGTGTCCGCCTACCTGAACGAAATCCTGCCCTACTACGCCAGCGTCCACCGGGGGGCAGGATACGCCTCCCAGATCAGCACCTCTGTCTACGAGAACGCGCGCACCATCGTCCGCGATTTCGTCGGCGGCCGCCCGGACGACTCGGTCATTTTCACCCGCAACACCACCGACTCGCTGAACCTCCTGGCAGGTTGCCTCCCGGTCACCCATGGCCGCCCTGACGGCGATGTCCTCTACCTGGACATCGAACACCACGCGAACCTGCTGCCGTGGCAGGGCGTGCCGCACCGCAGCATCGTGGCCGCGGAGACGATCACCGGCACCCTCGACGCCGTCCGCGCGGAGCTGGAGCAGGGCGGGGTCAGCCTGCTGGCCGTCACCGGCGCTTCAAACGTCACCGGCGAGATCCTTCCCATCCGCGCCCTGGCCGCGCTGGCCCACCAGCACGGCGCACGGATCGTGGTGGATGCGGCCCAGCTGGCACCGCACCGCCGGGTGGACATCAGCACGGATGACATCGACTACCTCGCGTTTTCCGGCCACAAGCTTTACGCACCGTTCGGCGCCGGCGTCCTGGTGGGACGGCCTGACTGGCTGGACGCGGGCGTCCCGCACCTTGCCGGCGGCGGCGCGGTCAAGGAAGCAAGGCTCGACGGCGTCAGCTGGGCCAGCGGCCCGGCCCGCCATGAGGGGGGCTCGCCGAACGTCCTCGGAGCCGCCACGCTGGCCCGCGCCACCCAGGTCATTGCTGAGCTCGACCAGGACCGGTGGCACGCCCACGAAGCCGCGATCCGCTCCTTCCTGGTGGAGGGCCTGCAGGACATCGACGGCGTTACCGTGCACCAGATCTTCAAGGACAGCAACCCGGAAACGGACACCATCGGCGTGGTTAACTTCTCCGTGGAGGGCTACGACGCGGGGCTGGTGGCCGCCTATCTCGCCGCCGAGCACGGCGTGGGCCTGCGCGATGGACGCTTCTGCGCCCATCCCCTGCTGAAGCGCCTTGGCCTGCCGTCCGGTTCGCTCCGCGCAAGTTTTGGCATCGGCTCACGGCTGGAGGATGCCGAACGCCTCCTCGCCGGTATCCGTGCGCTGCGCAGCAACGGGCTGGGGTGGGACTACGTGGTGGACGCTGGGCGCTGGGTCCCCGCCAACGACTTCCGCACCTACCCGCACTGGGCGCCCAACACGCCGGGAACGGCCGGCGCGGCCCCCTGCATCGACGACTGAGCAGCTACAGCAAAGAGGGTGCCCCTTGGGGCACCAGCCGGTGACCGTCCGTGCGGTACATTCGAGAGACGTCCACATCGGCAGCACACGAAGGAGGCCACGCTTGGTTCGGGGTGGCCCCAGGCTCGATCACGGGCGGCGCCGGGAGCTTGGCCAGAGCTTCCAGGACGGCGGCGGGCACTACCACCGCGTCCGCCCCGGATATCCGGAAGACTCGGTCCGCTGGCTGGTGCCCACCAGCGCCCATGAGGCACTGGACGTCGGCGCGGGTACCGGAAAGTTCACCTCCTTGCTGCTGGACCTGGGCCTGGACGTCACCGCCGTCGACCCCTCCGCGGACATGCTCGCCCAGCTGAAGACCCACTGCCCGGGCGCCGCAGCTGTGGTGGGCTCCGCCGAGGTGACCGGCCTTCCCACCGCCAGCTTCGACGTCGTAACCGTTGCCCAGGCGTGGCACTGGTGCGACCCGCTGGCCGCAAGTACCGAACTCGCCCGGGTGCTGCGCCCGCATGGAACCCTGGGCCTGGTATGGAACCAGCTGGACACCTCCGTGCCCTGGGTACACCGCCTTTCCCGGATCATGCACGCAGGTGACGTGTACCGGCCTGGCCACAAACCCGTCGTGGGGCCTGAATTCCAAGGTCTCGAGGGACACGTCAGCCACTGGCAGGACACTGTGACGACCACGGACCTGATGGAGCTCACCAAGTCACGCAGCTACTACCTGCGCGCCAACGAGGCAACGAGGGCCAAGGTCTTGGCCAACCTGGACTGGTACCTGCACGAGCACCTTGCCTACGCCCCGGACCAGCAGATCCACCTTCCCTACCTCACGCTCGCCTGGCGCGCGGTCAAGGCATGACCAGTGCAGCGGACTCTGCCGCCGCGGCCCAACCGGTAGGCTTGAACCTGTGAAGACCAGCGCGCCCTCCTCCTCGATCGAGGACTACGTCAAGGTCATCTATTCGTTCACGGAATGGCAGGACAAGCCCATCACGTCCTCGCAGCTGGCACAGCGGCTGGGCGTGGCCAATTCCTCGGTTTCGGAGATGGTCCGCAAGCTCAAGGACCAGGGCCTGGTGGACCATAAGCCGTACAGCGCCGTCACCCTCACCGAGGCCGGCCTGCGGCTGGCCCTGGCCATGGTCCGCCGCCACCGGCTGATCGAGACCTACCTTGTCCAGCGCCTTGGCTACAGCTGGGACGAGGTCCACGATGAAGCTGAACAGCTGGAGCACGCGGTCTCGGACACGTTCATTGAACGCGTCGCGGCGAAGCTCGGGGACCCTAAGCGGGACCCGCACGGCGACCCCATCCCCACCGCCGACGGCCAGGTACTGATGCCGCGCGCCCACCTGCTCGCCGAACTGGACGAAGGCCACAGCGGCCGGATCACCCGGATCAGCGATGACAACCCAGAGCTGCTGCGGTACCTCGCCGCCCAGGACATCGACCTCGATGCCGAGGTGGAGGTGGTGGGACGGCGCCCGTTTGGCGGCCCCATGGTGGTGCGGATCGGCAGTTCGGGCACGCCCCGGGACTACGACCTGGCCGATGAAATCGCCTCAGCGCTGTGGGTCTCCAGCGACACCCCGCACCCTGGCTGCGTCCTGGGCGGATCCTGACGTGGCGATGCCCAACGGCTCGGCGTGGCTGGCCGTGGCCGCCGGCGGGCTGATCGGCAGCGAACTGCGGTACGGGCTGGGGCTGGCATTCCCGGACGCACCCGGCTCCCTCCCCTGGGCCACGCTGGCCATCAACATCAGCGGCAGTTTCGTCCTGGCGGCCCTGACCACAGTCTGGATGGCCCGCCCGCACACGGCATTCTGGCTGCGGGCAGCGGTGGGACCCGGCCTGCTGGGCTCCTTCACCACCTTCTCGGCAGTCATCTACGCCTCGGACCAGCTGGCGCGCGCCTCCGCCCACCCGGTATGGATCACCTATCTGGGCCTGTCCCTGGTCCTCGGCCTGGCGGCCGCCGGCGCCGGGTGGCGGACCGGCAGGTTCCTATCGTGCAGCCGGGATGGCCGGCCATGATCGCTGCGGCCCTGGTGGGGGTATTTGGCGTGGCCGGCGCCCTCCTGCGGTTCGGGGTGGACAGCTGGTTTGCGCACCACAGCAGCATCCGAAGCGTCCGCGCGGACGGCCGCGGAGCCCTGCACTGGCCCTGGGCCACCCTGCTGGTCAATGTGGTGGGGTGCTTCGTCATCGGGCTCTCCCACGGCCTGACCACCGGACTGGGACTGGGCACCGAATGGCAGCTGGGTCTGGCCACCGGCTTGGCCGGAGGGCTCACCACTTTCAGTTCCTGGACCACGGCCACCATCCGCCTGCTCAGCGAAGCACGGTTCGGCTCGGCGGTGCTGAACGTGGCGGTCAACCTTGCGTTGGGCTTTGCTGCTGCGGCCGCGGGCATCGCCCTGGTCGGCTGAGTTCCGGAGCCCGGCTCCAGCCCGGCCCGGCCCGGCCAGGCCCGGCCAGGCGATTTGGCCGCCTCCCGTATGGTTGAAGGTGATGATCAGCAGACGCGACGCGGCAATAACCCTTGATGTTCCCCTTGAAATGGCACAGCGCCATGGCCTGCCCAAGTGGATGACGGAGGCCGAGCTCCGTGCCATCCTGGACAATCCCCCGCCCTGGCTGGTGCAGTCGCGCGCCAACCGGACGGGAAAGCGGCCCGTCTGGGTGCACTTGGAATGCGCCGTCTGTGGCTATGAGGAAGCGGCGCGGCCCAAGAAGTGGTGGCCCGACTTTACGTACGTGGTGTGCGGACACCACGCCCCAGCGGAGGTTCCGCCTGTCCGCGCCGGCCACGTCCGCAGCGAGTACGACGGCGTGGGGACCCGTTTCGTGGGCATCGCGGACGTGGAAGCGCCCCCGGTTCGTCCGTAGGTCACCGGGCGTTGCCTGCCCAGGGTGCCTGACCGCCGTCGAACCTTAAGCCGTGCCGTTTCCCGTCATTTCCTCCGGAACAGCGGTGATGTGCAGTTCGGCGCCGTCGCGCAGCACTGCCACGTCGAGCGGCTGGCCGATGGCGTCCGCAAACAGGAGCCGCTGCAGGCTCTCGGCGTTGTTCACGGCGCGGCCACCCGCCGTGATGATGATGTCCCCTGCGGACAGGCCCGCCTTGTCCGCGGGCGAACCGGGCAGCACCTCCACGACACGAAGTCCTTCGCGCAGCCCGGTCCGGATCACCGCACTGGGTGTGAGCTGGATGGGAGTGCTGACAAGGCCAAGGTAGGCGCGGCGCACCCGCCCGTCCGCCAGCAGCGCGGAAATGATCCTGCGGGTGGTGGCGTTGATGGGGATGGCCAGTCCCAGGCCGGCGCCCGCCACCGCGGTGTTGATGCCCACGATCCTGGCATGGGTGTCCGCGAGCGCACCGCCGGAGTTTCCGGGGTTCAGGGCCGCGTCCGTCTGGATGACGTCCTCGATGACACGCCGGTTACCGCCTGACCAGACAGGTATGGCACGGCCCAGGCCGCTGACCACCCCTGCGGTCACGGAACCTGCCAGACCCAGGGGGTTCCCCACCGCCACCACAAGCTGCCCCACACGCAGGGTCTCCGCCGCGCCAAACACGGCGGGCCGGACCTTGGGCCGGGAACCGTGGACCACCGCGAGATCGGACAGGGGGTCTGCGCCCACCAGCTCGAGTTCCATCCTGGTGCCGTCGCCAAAGACAGCGTAGCCCTGCCGGGTACCGGCCACGACGTGCGAATTCGTGAGCAGGTAGCCGTCCTCCGTGAAAAGTACGGCCGAGCCCGCTCCCACCCTGACCCGGCCATTACGGCGCTGGGCAGTCATCTCGATCGCCGCCACATGCGGGGTCACCGCAGCCGCTACCCGCATGACGGTCCGGGAATAGGCATCCAGAACGTCGTCGTCCTCCGGTTGCTGGGGTTCCGGCGCCTGCTCCACGGCGCACCTCCTGCCTGCGTTTCCGCCCTGATCCGCCATGTTCCGTTCTATACGCTTGTGGCGGTGGTTTGCCCTGTTGGGGCCTTATAGAAGAAAACGACGGCCGGGGCATCTCCAGTCCCGGCTTCGCTACGCCTTGGGTGAAACCGCCACCCGTGCGCGGCTGCTGTCCAGGCCCTAGGATCGGTACCATGACTGATTCCCCTGCAGGATCTCAAACCGAAATCCTGCCCGCCGATGAGTGCTGGAAGTATCTTCGGTCGTCCTACATCGGCAGGCTGGCGGTCATCAACGGTGACGTTCCGGAGATCTTTCCCGTGAATTTCTCCGTGACTGGGGAAACGCTGGTCTTCCGCACCGCGCCGGGCACGAAGCTCCGCGCGCTGCTCAGCGGTGCAGTTGCCGCCTTCGAGGTGGACGGGCTCAATCCGTATGCCACGGAAGTCTGGAGCGTGGTGGCGAAGGGCAGGCCGGAACCCTTCGACGAAACCCGGATGTCCCTGCCGGACGGTGACGCCGACCGGGAACCGTGGCAGCCCGGTATCAAGGACCACCTGGTGGCCCTCACGCCCACGGACCTCACCGGGCGCACGTTCGCGGTAAGGTCACGGACGCGGTGGTGGCCTCCAGTGGATTTTTCCGCCGACTGGTTGTAGGAACTGGCTTTCGGTACGGCCCGCTTTGGACCGGATTCTCCCGTTTAGCTGGACGCTTCAGGGCTTGAGGACCACTTTGAGCGCTTTGGTTTCGGCAGCGCGGGAGAAGGTGTCGTAGGCATCGAGGAACTGATCGAAGCCAAAATGATGGGTGGCGAACTTTTCCGCACGGATCTTTCCCTGTGATACCAGCTTGAGCAGCATGGGCGTGGTGTTGGTATTCACCAGGCCCATGCTGATGTTGATGTTCTGGATCCAAAGATCTTCGAGGTGCAGTTCCACCGGTTTTCCGTGCACGCCCACGTTGGCCACCGAACCGCCCGGCCGGACAATCTCGGTGCACATAGCGAACGTTGCGGGCACGCCCACCGCTTCGATGGCCACGTCGACGCCGTAGCCGCCTGTGAGGGCAAGGACCTGTTCCTTCCAATCAGCGCTGCCGGAGAGGACCGTGTCCGTCGCCCCGAACTCCTTTGCTTTGTGGAGGCGGTTGGCGTCCAGGTCAATGGCCACCACGGTGGCGGCGCCATACAGTCCTGCCGTGGTGATCGCCGCCAGGCCCACCGGCCCTGCACCCACCACAGCCACGCTGTCCCCGGGCTTGACCCGGCCGTACTGGACACCTATTTCGAATCCGGTGGGAAGGATGTCCGAGAGCATGACTGCTTGTTCGTCGCTGACGCCGGGAGGCAACAGGTGCAGCGAGTTCTCGGCGTAGGGCACGCGGACGTACTCGGCCTGGGTACCGTCGATCAGGTGGCCAAAGATCCATCCGGTGCCTTGCTGGCCTTCTGCTCCCAGGCAGTGCGAGTACAGGCCTGTCCTGCAGTTGATGCAGTGGCCGCAGGACTTGATGCACGAGATGATGACGCGATCGTTGGCTTTCAGGCCCGTCACGGAGGGGCCGGTTTCCACGACGGTCCCCACTCCCTCGTGGCCCAGGATCCGGCCCTTCTGCACGGCGGGTACGTCACCTTTGAGGATGTGCAGGTCGGTACCGCAGATGGTGGTGGTATCGACTCTAACGATGGCATCGCCGGGTTGCTGGATGCGGGGATCCGGGACGTCGGTCCAGGACTTTTCGCCGGGTCCGCCGTAGACGAGGGCTTTCATGGGCTAATTCCTTAATGTGAGGGCCGGCTTTGCGGCCGCCTGCCGGTTTGGGATGGCTGGCCATGCGGTGGCTGCGTTGAGGCGGGTGGCGTTTGTGTGTGTTGGCTTTCGGCGGGATGCGTTTCGCCGGGCTTGCGGCCCGGAAGGCGTTTCCCCGGCGTCCATACGGTCCGGAGTTTGGCCAGGTGCACGGTTGCCAGCACCAGGAACAGCGCCGAGAGTGCAAGCGCCTGCAGGAGTGCGGCCCCGTCCGGTGCTGCCCCGAACAGGGGCTTGACCAGTTCGCCCACCGCCAGGGAGAAGATGAGCGTGAAGCCCAGGACCTGCAGGGCCGGCAGGAGCAGCAACCCTGTCCGGTGGTTCCGGTATGCCAGGAAGGACAGGATCAGGAACCCGGGCATGATGAAGCAAAGGTCCAGGATGAAGATTGAGTAGAGGGAGTCGATTTGATCGCCCGTCGCCATGAGGGGCAGGAGCATCCCGATCCAGAGGGGATAGAAAATCAGGGGCTGAAGAATGGCACCCGAAGCCGACGTAATCCTCACCGCGCGGGGCAGGGATACCGACGGGTTTGCGCGGTCCAGGCTGGCTCCCGCCGTGGCCAGCGCCCAAAAAGACAGTGCGAAGACGGCCATGTACAGCAGGTACAAGCCGTTGTAAGTCCGCTCGATGACGTAGATTCCGTAGGCGTAGAAGAGGTAGCCGAGGAGCCCAAGGGCCACAATTTGGTGCTTGGTCCTTTGCGGCCCGGCTGCATACGCCAGGTACAGCAGACCGAGCCCCGCCCCCAGGGAGAGCAGGTCCTGGGAGTACGCCCCGGGCACAAGCCTTGGGGCGACCACGCCGTCATAGATTTCCATTCGCAATATTCCTGTTGCTGCAGCGCCCAGCGCCAGCAGTCCGGCAACAGCCCACAGCAGGCGGTTGAGGAACAGATGCGTCAGCATGGCCACCTTTCGCAGGAAGAGTCAGGTTCCCGGGGCTCTCCCACAGCGTCGCATTCGCCCTGGCCGGCCTCCAAGGGCCATAGGTCCTTCCTTCCATGCCAGGCCTTTATGCCCTTTCCGCAAGCAGGAGAGTTGCCTACGCTGTGGCCTATGACTGACAACACGAACGTACCGGCGCCGGAAATCCTTGACACGGCGGAATGCTGGACACTCCTCTCCCAAACCGGGGTGGGGCGGCTCGCCGTCATCGCCGACGGCCACCCCGACGTCTTCCCCGTCAACTACAAGGTGGACGGCCAAACGCTGGTGTTCCGCACCGGCAGCGGCACCAAGCAGCAGGCAATCCAGTCGGATGCCGCGGTTGCACTGGAAGCCGATGCTGTCAGCCCGCAGTTCGGCCTTGCCTGGAGCGTCGTTATCAAGGGCAAGGCACAGGAGACCACGCCCACGGGCCCCGACCTCGACGACATCCGCCGTGCCCTGTTTCCCTGGCAGGGCGTAGGGCAGGAGCACTTCATCCGCATCACGCCGGAGTCCATCACGGGGAGGCGTTTTACAGTAAACGCGCCGCTGCTGTGGCAAACCCCGCTGGACGACGCAACCCGCGCCGGCTTCGAATAGGCGGCCGCCGGGCAGGAGACGCCGGCAGGACAACGGACAGGAGAACGCTGTGCGGGCATGGTGGGTGAACCAGCCGGGGCCCATATCCACCCATCCACTGCTGCTGGGTGAGCGGCCCACCCCCAGACCTGCCGCCGGCGAACTTCTGGTGGAAGTGAGCGTTTGCGGCGTCTGCCGGACAGACCTCCACCTCGCTGAAGGAGACCTGGCGCCGCGGCATCCGCACGTGGTGCCAGGCCACGAAGCAGTCGGCGTCGTCATTGAAACGGGGGCGGATTGCACGCGGTTCACAGTAGGTGACAGGGTTGGCGTGGCGTGGCTCGGCGGGACCTGCGGCCGGTGCCCCTACTGCCGCCGAAGTGAAGAGAACCTTTGCTCGTCACCCGTCTTTACCGGCTGGGACAGGGATGGGGGCTACGCAGAGCACCTGACGGTAGCGGAGGACTTTGCCTACCCTCTGCCTGCCTCATTTACCGACGAACAAGCTGCGCCGTTGCTGTGTTCCGGAATTATCGGGTACCGCGCCCTGAAACGCGCAGCCCTGCCGGTCGGCGGGCGCCTGGGCATCTACGGCTTCGGCAGTTCAGCCCACATCACCGCGCAACTGGCACTCAAACAGGGCGCCTCTGTGTTCGTCATGACCCGGTCCCCGGGCGCACGGTCACTGGCGTTGGACCTGGGAGCGGAGTATGCAGGGGACGCGTACGCCGAACCGCCGGTACCGCTCGATTCCGCCATCCTGTTTGCACCGGCAGGTGACCTCGTTCCCGTCGCCCTGCGTGCCCTCGACCGCGGCGGGACGCTGACAATCGCGGGCATCCACCTGAGCGACATCCCGGCCCTGGATTACGCCAGGGAGCTCTTTTTTGAACGGCAGGTGCGCAGCGTGACAGCCAACACCAGGAGGGACGGGCAGGAGTTCCTGACCCTCGCAGCCCGGCTTTCCCTGGCCCTCACCACCACGGTGTACCCGTTTGCCGCTGCCGATAAGGCCCTGGAAGACCTGGCGGCGGACAGGATAACCGGGTCGGCGGTCCTGCGGGTCCGCCCCGAACAGGCTGTGCAATAGTTTCTGCAGGCCGCCCGATTCCCGTCACTGCGCCACCTCAGCCGAACAGGACGGCGGCCTCCTTGTAGCGCGCCTCGGGCACCACTTTCAGTTGTCCCAGCGCCTCGTCCAGGCCGACATTCACGATGTCCGTGCCACGCAGCGACACCATGGTGCCCCACCGTCCCGCTGCTGCGGATTCGACCGCGGCCAGGCCCAGGCGGGTGGCAAGGACACGGTCGAAGGCCGTTGGCTCGCCGCCGCGCTGAATGTGGCCCAGGACCGTGGCCCGGGTTTCGATGCCGGTCCTCATCTGTAGTTCCCCTTCAAGCAGCAGCCCGATGCCTCCCAGTCGTGGCCTGCCGAAAGTATCCAGGCCGCGGGGGGCGTAAGGCGCAGGGTGCCCCTCGGGTGCGAAGGCTTCGGCCACCACCACAAGGGGAGCCCTGCCGCGGTCGCGGGCGGATACCACCCATGAACAGACCTGGTCCAGGGATACGGGATGCTCCGGTATGAGGATGGCGTGCGCGCCGGAGGCCATCCCGGAATGCAGGGCTATCCACCCTGCGTTGCGGCCCATGACTTCCGCCACCATGCAGCGGTGATGGGATTCGCCTGTGGTCCGCAGGCGGTCCATGGCTTCCGTGGCAGTCTGGACTGCGGTGTCAAAGCCAAAGGTGTAGTCCGTAGCGCCAAGGTCGTTGTCGATGGTCTTGGGCACCCCCACCACGTTGATGTCCTGCGCGCACAGTTCCCGGGCGGCCGCCAGCGTCCCCTCTCCCCCGATGGCGATCAGGCCTTCCAGGCCGTTGCGCCGAAAACAGCTCCGCACGCCATCGATTCCCTTCCCTACCAGCGGGTTGGTTCGCGACGTGCCCAGGATGGTTCCGCCCAGGCGCGAGATCCCACGGACGCTCGTCCGGGGCAAAGGAACGGCGTCCTGTTCAAGGACACCCCGCCATCCGTCCCTGAACCCCAGGAATTCGTATCCGTGCGCCACGTCCCCGCCCAGTACGGCTCCGCGGATGACCGCATTGACCCCCGGGCAGTCACCACCACTGGTGAGGATTCCCAGCCGTTTCACGACGCCGCCAGTCCGGGGGCCCGGGCAGGCAACGGGAAGTGCCGGGTCCGGCCGGGAGGCAGGACAACGTCGGTGCCGTACACATGCACCTTGATGGGGCCGGCGTCGCCAGGGGCGGAGGCGATGCTCATCCGCCCATCCTTGAGATGCACCCGAAGCCGGTGCCCCCGGTACAGGACTTCGAAGGCCACGCCGCGAAGACCCGTGGGCAGGTTGGGGGCGAACACGATGGTCTCCCCGCTGAACCGCAGGCCCGCGAAGCTGCGCTGCACCACGTCGATCGTGCCGCCCATTGCGCCTAAATGGATCCCCGCGCGGGTGGTGCCGTGCTGGGTGTCGTCCAAATCGGCGTCGAGCGCTTCCCGGAAGCTGTCCCAGGCCCTGTCCGCGTCCAGCCCTGCCAGGACGGATGCGTGTGCAACCCTGCTTAGCGTGGAGCCATGGGCCGTCCTGGCGAGGTAGTACTCAATGGTCCGGTTGAGTTGTTCCTGCCCGAACCCGTAATGCAGCCGCTGAAGCATGCTGACCAGTCCTTCGTGGCCCAGCAGGTACGGCAGCATCAGGACATCCGCCTGTTTTGCCAGTTTGTAGCAGTTGGTCGCGTCGTTCTCGGCTTCCAGGATCAGGTCCAGGCGTTCAATGTCACCGTACTCGTCCCGGTAATGCTCCCAATCAAGCTCCTTCAGATCCCCGTAGCCTTCGAACTGGCTGATGACGCCGTCACTGTGAAAGGGGACGTACATCGCGCTTCCCATGTGCGCCCACCCGGCTGTTTCCTCATCGGTGACACCGAGGCGTTCCATGAGCCCGGCACGCTCGCTGCCATGGAGGAAGGACAGGATGCCCGCCGCCTGGGCGCAGACCCACGCGGCCATGACGTTGGTGTAGGCATTATCGTCCAGGCCTGGTTTGTCCCGGCCAGGGTACCCCGTGTGGTATTCGTCCGGTCCCACCACGCCGCGCAGGTGGTACCGGCCGCCCTGCTCGTCGTAGCAGGCCAGGGATCGGAAGAACCTGGCAACCTCGATCACCAGCTCGGCCCCCTTTTGGAGGAGCCAAATCTTGTTCCCAGTGGCCTGGAAGTACTGCCAGGCGTTGAAGGCAACGGCCAGCCCCGAGTGGACCTGCAGATGCGAGTGGTCCTTCACCCACCTTCCGGACCTTTCGTTGTACAGCCATTTTGGCGTCTCCTCGGTCCCATCACTGCCGCTCTGCCATGGGAACTTGGCTCCTTCCAGTCCCGCCATCACTGCAGCATGCCGGGCAGCGGGAAGCCGCCGCCACCGGTAATCGAGCACGGAGCGGGCAATGTCGGGCGTCCTTGAGGTGAGCACCGGCAGGACGAACAGCTCATCCCAAAAGACGTGGCCGCGGTAGCCTTCGCCATGCAGGCCGCGCGCGGTGACGCCGGCGTCGAGTTCGGCCGTGTGGTGGGTCAATGTCTGCAACAAATGGAAGATGTGCAGGTTAAGAACCAGTTTCACCTGGACCGGAGCATCGATGTCCACCAAAAACGGCCGGACTTCGCGCCGCCAGGCATCCTCGTGCGCCGCCAGCAACGCATCATAGTCACCGCCTGCGCGCCCGAGCACGGCCCTGGCCTCAGTCGCCGGGGAGGAGATGGCACGGTCGCGGGACGTCACCACGGCCACTGTCTTGGTGATCCGCGCCGTCGCGCCTGCCTCAAGGGAAAGCAGCAGGGTATGGAAATGGAACGCGCCTTTCCTGCCGCCCTCGCTTCCTTTCGCCGCCTGGGACAGGGATGTCCGATAGGCTGCGGCGATGCGGATCAGGCTTTGCGTGGTTTCCACTTCGACGACGGAGGTTCCGTCGGAAGGCAGCTCCAGGCTGGAGCCGCGCGGGGCAGTCATGTCAGCGAGATGGATGTCGGAACCCTGGGCGTGTTCAGGCAGGTTGGCGTTGCGCACGGCGGCATTTATGCCGCTGCGGACTTCCACGTCACCTCTCCAGCCCAGCGCAGTAATCACCGTTTCAAGGACAAGCAGGTGGGGTTCTGCCATGGATGCAAAGCGGGTCTGCACCACTTCCAGGCACCGGTGGTCTGCGCCCTCCAACAGCAGCCTCCGTTCGAGCAACGCCTTTCTAAGGTCCAGGACACGGCGCTCGCGGATGACGGTCATTCCGCCTTCCGACCACCACGGCTGGCCGGACAAGCGCAAGTCAAGCGGCAGGCAATCGGGTGCGTTAACCATGTGTTCTTCCAGCAGCGTCTCGCCGGCGGCCTTGGCGAGGACCCGGTTGTACACGCCCGCAAGATACATGCCCGCGTAGCTGAAGGGTCCGCCCTCGGGTGCCGCTCCCCGCACGCCCATGTAACCGTTGCCCAGCGTGGTCAGCGCTTCCCGGTGCCCCTCGTGCGCGGCGTCGAAACCTTCGTAGACGAGGTGCCATGCGTTGCCGATGACTTGTCCCAGGTCCAGCTCTCCCACGTCGTTGAGGACGATTCCGGCACCGGCCGCTTCGAGCTGGCGGCGGTTCCCGGTGCGGTCGATTCCCACCACGAGGCCGAAACCGCCGCGCCGGCCGGTCTCGACCCCCGCCGCCGAATCCTCCACCACCACGGCGTGTGCCGGAGCCACCCCCAGCCGTGATGCGGCCTCAAGAAAAACGTCCGGTGCCGGCTTTCCGCGCAGACCCAGCCCGGCCGCCGTCGTTCCGTCCATCACTGCCTGGAACAAATCATGGATGCCTGCCGCTTGCAGGACCAGCGAGGCGTTCCGGCTTGAGGTGACCACGGCGGTTGGCACCGCCGCGCCCGCAAGCCGTTGCAGCAGTTCCAGTGTTCCGGGGTAGCTCTGGACGCCGTCATCGCGGAGGTGCTGCAGGAAGTATTCGTTCTTCCAGGCCCCCAGGCCGAATCCGGTCCAGGCTCCGGCCGCGTCGGTCTCTTTCCCCTTTTCAACCTTGACTCCGCGGGCGGCGAGGAACCGCACCACCCCTTCCTCACGCGGCATCCCGTCAATGAAGGTGAGGTAGTCAGCCCTGCTGAGGGGGGCACGGTTGGCGTCCGCCGGAACCCTGGGGTCATGCAGGATCCGCTCAAACGCGTCTTTCCATGCTGCCTGGTGGACCAGCGCCGTGTTGGTGACCACCCCGTCGAGGTCGAAAATGACGGCGTCGAATGGTGGTTTGGCGGCAGCGGCGGTGGGCGACCCGATCATAGGTAAGTGGTACCAGCAAGCCCGGGTTCCGGAAAGGGCCGATGGGCCCGGCGCCGACTAAGCAGTGTCCCTGCGTGCCGCGTGTCCCACATGGTTCCACCACGTAAGCGGGGATGTGATGGTGAAGCGCCGTCCGCTGACGGAGGTGGGGACGATTCGGACGAAGTGATCCTTTTCGCCAGCCTGCCAAGGGAAAAGTGTCAGCCCGGCCCCTGCCAGGAGTTCCTCTGAGGGCTCCAGGGTGACCGCTCTGCCCTTGACCAGCACGCTCCATGCCCTGGATGCGTCATGGCCGTCGGCTTCAAGCGCGACGGCTAGCGGTCCCCCGGCTGCGCGCAGTTTGGCACCTTCCCCGGTGCGGAAAACAACTGACTGTTGATCCACCTTGTAATTGACCGGGAAGACTTCCGGATACCCGTCCACCAGTACGGCCAGGTGCCCGACGGACACGCCTCGGAGGAGGTCCCAGCACGTTCCTGCGTCGAGGACTTCGGTAGGCGTTTGCAGCGCGTCGTTGTGCATGCTCCGAAGATAGCGGGGCGGCGGCCCGGAGTACCAGAGCATTTCGGCCCGGCCCGGGTGCAGGCCACATTTCGGCGCGGACTCCCGGTGCATATATCCAGCAGCAATTCGCGCCATGCCCGGTGCTAAAGTACAACCGGGTAATTCTCTCCCCTTACCTGGTCAAAATCGGGCCCTTTTCTTGGCTTTATCGACTGCACGTCGCGCGTGAAACGAGCACCGGTCGTAAACAGGTGTCGGCGTCGAGGGGGCAGGGCTTGCATTCACTTGACAGAAAAATTGAGGAGTACGTGTGACCGGACAGGTCTTGCTATCCAGGGCTGACGTGCGGCGGACAGAAGCGGCCAGCGCTACCCGCAAGGACATTCAGGCCCTTCGCGCCTTGGCCGTCGGACTCGTGGTGCTCAATCACCTGTGGCCACTAAGGCTTCCAGGTGGTTATGTCGGCGTCGACGTCTTCTTCGTGATTTCGGGATACCTGATTACCAAGCACTTGCTTGGGGAACTGGAGCGCTCGAACCGGATCGACCTCGGGAAGTTCTATTCACGGCGGATCAGGAGATTGCTTCCGGCCGCAACCCTTGTCGCCGTAATCTCGCTATTGGCCGCGTGGGCCCTGCTGCCTTTCTCGCGCTGGGTCTCAATCGCACAGGAAACAATGGCGTCCGTTCTCTACGTTGAAAACTGGGTCCTGGCGGCCAAGTCCGTGGATTACTCTGCGCATAACGAAGTCGCGTCGACCGTACAGCACTTTTGGTCCTTGTCAGTGGAGGAGCAGTTCTATCTGCTCTGGCCGCTGCTCCTTCTTGGGCTGTTCTTGGCTGCGGCCCGGCTCCGTGTCCGCCGGCGGGTGTTTCTCGCGCTGGGTGTTACTGTCGTCAGCGCCCTGGCCTGGGCCTTTTGTATCTGGTTCACCTACACAAACAAGAGCCCGGCCTACTTTGTCACGCCTGCCCGTGTATGGGAGTTCGGCGCGGGAGCCCTGATTGCGATCGGTGGCCCCCAATCATTGGCGGCTTTACGTCTGCGGCTGCCGAGTTATCACCTGTCTGTGTCCGGCGCGGCACAATGGCTCGGATACTGTTTGATAGCGTATTCCGCGTTTTCCTACAACGAGCAGACGTATTTCCCTGGTATCGCTGCGGCAGTCCCCGTCGTCGGCACTGCGCTCGTGATCGCCTCCGGACCCAACAGCCCGTTCTGGTCCCCTAACCGGATTTTCGCCGTCAAGCCCATCCAGCTGGTGGGTGACGTGTCCTATTCCCTGTATCTGTGGCACTGGCCATTGATCGTTTTGGCCCCGGCACTTTTGGGCCACTCCCTGTGGACCAAGGACAAAATACTTGTACTGGTCCTCGCCATTGCGCTGGCCTATGTTTCCAAGAAACTTGTTGAAGACCCGGGCCGCACTAAACTCCTGCGCGCGGCCAAACCAGTTCACGTCGTCCGATATATGGCAGCGACTATGGCATTTGTCTGCGCCCTTGGCGGCGGCCTCCTGCTGAGCTTTGGCAAGGCCCAGGAAGCCGAAACTGCGAAGCTTCAGTCACTCTCCGGAGGGCCCTGTTACGGGGCGCGCAGCCTGGACCCGAAAAACAATTGCAGCGATCCGTTCGGGGCTGCCCAAGTCGCAAATGTGGGTCCGAATGAAGCACCACGTTTTGACGCTCCCGAATGTCACCCTGCAGCTGACCCCATAGTCTTCGAAGACCAGAAGATCCTGACGGACTGCGATTTCACCGGGGGCGCGCAATCCGCAGCAACCGTATGGCTGATCGGTGACTCGCACGCGGAGCAATGGAAAGGCGCGTTATACGAGCTTGCAAAGCTTCACAAGTGGAAGCTAAAGGAGTCCATGGTCGGCGGCTGTCCATTTGTGGATGTAAAGCGAGTCGCCTTCATGGGAGACCCAGCCACCGATCCTCACTCGCAACTGCGATGCTTGTCGTGGAGTCAGCAGGTAACGGACCGAATTGTCCGGGAAAAGCCCGACATGGTTTTCGTTTCATCATTTGGAGCCGGCGAAAGCATAGATGACGGCACCGGCCGCTCCCAGCTGGACCAGTACAACGATGCGGTAACCAAGCGATTCAGAGAATGGACCGACGCCGGTTCACGGGTCTTCGTCTTCCGGGATCCCCCGCTGACCCTGCGGCACAGCAGCCCGGACTGCGTCGCGCTCAACCAGCAACACCCGATTAGCTGTGCAAACGCGCGGGCCGAGGCTTTGCTGCCGGACCCTGTCGCTGATGCCGCCCACCGCATCGGCAAACCTAATGTGAAAGTCCTCGACCTGTCCGATCAGTTCTGTGACGACCGCAGCTGCTATGCAGTGATAGGTGGCCTCCAGGTTTACGCCGATTATGACCATGCGGCACGCAGCTACATCCGCTCCCTCGTGCCCGTGCTGGCTCAGAGGTTTAACGAGGCCCAGCAATAGGTCCTCCTACGGCACCCCGGCCAGTTGACCGGGGTGCTCACCACATCGGCATCGGTTGCGCCGACGCCCGCAAACATGTCCTGATGCTCGTCCACAACGACGTCACCATCAGCGACGCCACCACCGGCGGGATCATCCGCGAACTCACCATCGACCCCGCCAAGGAACCGCCAGCCCAGAAAAACAGGGCAAAGAAAAACACCCCGGTCCGAAGACCGGGGTGCTACCGATGACTCGACTCATCCGTGAAGGATGGCTCGAGTCACCATTGGGTGGAGATGGGGGGAATTGAACCCCCGTCCGATGTCGTGTTGTCAGGGCTTCTCCGGGCGCAGTTTGCGTCGGATTTTCTCGGCCCCAGCCATGCTGCAAACAGCTGGCTGATCCGGGCCCAGTCATCTAAAAGTCCCGTTTACTCCGATGACGGGAGCAAACAGCAGTGGCTATCTAAATGACGCCAGGATCCGGGGCGATAGCAACCCCGGGCTGACGGACTGTCTTACTGCTTAGGCAGCGAGAGCGAAGTCAGTGCGCTTAGATTCGGCACTTATTGGTTTGCAGAAAGCGTTTACGAGATAATTCTGCATCCTCGGCCCGCTTCACCTGTCGCGACTAACACCGTCGAAACCGATCATCCCCGTATTTTGTTACCAAACCGGCTGGCAAGCCTGCCGGACTATCCATACTAACGCATACCCCGGCGAAATAATTCCTACCGGCGACGGTTGCGTTCGCGCATCTCACGCTGCGCCTCGCGGTTGTCCTGCTGCTCCCGCAGCGTCTGCCGCTTGTCGTACTCGCGTTTACCGCGGGCCACGGCGATTTCCACCTTGGCGCGGCCGTCCACAAAGTAGAGCTGCAGCGGAACGATGGTGTAGCCGGCTTCCTGGACCTTGCGGGAGATCTTGATGAGCTCCTCGCGGTGCAGCAGCAGCTTACGGCGGCGGCGTGCAGCGTGATTGGTCCAGCTGCCCTGGTTGTACTCCGGAATGTGGATGGCTTCCATCCACAGCTCGTCGTTATAGAACGTGCAGAATCCGTCCACCATGGAGGCATGGCCCTCGCGCAGGGACTTCACTTCGGTGCCCATCAACGCGATGCCGGCCTCGTAGGTGTCCAGCACATGGTAATCGTGCCGGGCCTTGCGGTTGGTGGCCACCACCTTACGGCCACTTTCTTTAGGCACGGGAAAACTCCTCAAGTTCAAGTTGGCAGCTCCCCGCCTGGCGGCGCAGAGCTATCCCAGTCTACGGCAGGGGTGTTCTCCCCTACAGCAGTCCCATGGGATCTACAGCCTTGCCGTTGAGCCATGTTTCGAAGTGGGCGTGGCAGCCGGTGGAGTTACCGGTGCTGCCGGAGTAGGCAATGAGCTGGCCTTGGGAGACGCGCTGCCCATTCGAGACGACGATGCTGGAGTTGTGGTAATAGATGGTGGTCAGGGTGTTCCCCTGCACCAGGCCATGATCAATCTTGACGCGCCACCCGCCACCGTCGGCGGAGTTCCAGCCGGAGCTAAAGACTTCCCCGGCCGCCGCCGCGTACACAGGGGTGCCACAGGCGGCACCGAAGTCGATTCCCGTGTGCATATAGCCGCCGGTGCCGTAGAAGTCGATCGTTCCCGGCGGAGTTGTGCGGTAGCCAAAGCCTGAGGTGATGGGGATGCTGCCGTCGAACGGGTGGCGGAGGCCAAAGGCCGACGGCGACCCTACCGCGGGCGGTACATACGGCTGAACGGGCGGCGCCGGGCGGTTCGCTGCCGCGGCTGCGGCTGCTGCAGCGGCGGCAGCTGCAGCAGCAGCCTCTGCCTGCCGGCGCTGCTCCGCTTCCCACGCCTCCCGGGCTTTTCGGTCACGTTCTGCGATTTCGTTGGCAACTTGGTTCTGGTTGGCTTGGACACCGGCAAGTTTGGCCTGAATTCCGGGCTTGGCGGCCTGGAGCTCAGCGTCAAGGCGCGTGGTATCCGCAATCAGTTGGTCTACCTGCGCCTTCTTCGCCGCAGCTTCGTCACGCGCCGCCTTTTCCCGTTCCAGAGCGGCGTCGGCTTTCGCCTTGAGGTCCTTGATTTCCACTTCCACGGCCTGAAGGCGGGCTTCAGAGTTTACGTTGGTGGCGTTCTGCTGGTTGAGCTTGTCCATGGCCGCGTTCTGGCTGCGCATGGCCTGGTCAGCCAGGTCCATGGTTTCAGTCAGGCTGCTGCCGCTGTTGGAGCCGAAGAACAGCGACAGGTTGGAGGGAACGCCGCCGGATTTGTAGGCTTGCGTGGCAATCTGGCCGATCAGTTTCTTGGTATCGGCGATCTTCTGCTTGTCCGTTTCAAGCTGCTGGGTGATCTTCGCCTTGTTCTGCTGGGCCATGTCCACACGCGCGGCCAGTGCCTCCGATTCCTTCACCGCGCTGGCCACGCGACCCTGCGCGTCGAGCAGCGCCTGCTGGGCACCCGGAAGCTGGCCCTGGTAAATCACCAGGTCCCCGGCGGCCTTTGCAATCCGGGAATCGACAAATTCGAGGGAAGCCTGCACGCGTGCGGCTTCTGCTTCGAGCGCAGCTTTGCGGTCCTCGAGGTCGTCGGCGAAGGCGACGGGCGTCGCAACGGCCATCCCCGCGGACAGCAGAATGGTGAGCACACCGCTGATGACCCCCAAACGGCGTCCGGCGGTCCGCCCTCGGCTGTGCCGAGGACGGGGCAAGGGTTGATCAATCAGGTTCATGGGCATTCCTTGGTCGGTGTGCACAGCCTAAACGCGCAAATATCTACGTAAGGTCAAGAGAGACGAAATTCCTGCCAAGGATCCGCCAAGGACCAGCAGCGCCGGAGCGAGGATCAGGGTCTGGCCGGATGAGATGAAGGCCGTATCGGGGTATTGCCGCGACATGTAGTCGCCGAGGAAGAACTGCGCCACCGCCCACAGGGTGCCCGAGGCCAGGGCAGCACCGATCACTGCTGCGATGACGCCTTCCAGGATGAACGGCAGCTGGATCACCGTTTTTGAGGCTCCCACGAGCCGCATGATTCCGGTTTCCCGGCGTCGGCTGAAGGCGGAGAGCCTGATGGTGGTGGCGATCAGCAGGATGGCGCAGACGATCATGACACCTGCGATGCCCACTGCCACCAAGGAGGCGCCGTTCATCACCGAGAACAGGCGTTCGAGCAACTGGCGCTGGTCAATGACCGTTTCCACGCCCGGCTGGGACGAGAACGTCTCGCTGATGATCTGGTACTTCTGTGGATCCTTCATGTTGATCCGGAACGATGCCGGCAGCTGGTCCGGCGTCACGGAATCGACGATGGGCGAATTGGAGAACTGGTCCTTGAAGTGCTTGTAGGCCTCATCCTTGGACTCAAACTGGAAGTCGTTGATGTACTGGGCCACAGCCGGGGACTCCAGGAGAGCGTTGAGGCCCTGTTGCTGCTCAGGGGTGACGGGCCCGGACGCGCAGCCCGGCGCCGTCGAACCTTCACTGCACAGGAAGATGGCCACCTGGACTTTGTCGTACCAGTAGCCTTTCATCTGGTTGATCTGCATCTGCAGCATGCCGGCGGCGCCCACGAAGGTAAGGGACACGAACGTCACCAGGATCACCGAGACCACCATGGAAAGGTTGCGGCGCAGGCCGCTGCCGATCTCGGACAGGATGAACGCGAGCCTCATCGCTGGGCCTCGCCTTCGGCACCGTTGCCCGGCAGGCCGCCGTCGGGCGTTTCCCTGCCGCTGGCGTCCTTCAGGCGGCGGGACTGGCCGACGACCGGAATCATCGATGTGTACAGGGCCTTGGCTTCGTCGCGGATCACAACGCCGTTCTTGAGCTCGACCACCCGCTTGCGCATCTCGTTGACGATGTCGTCATCGTGCGTGGCCATCACCACGGTGGTTCCGTTCTGGTTGATCTTGTCCAGCACGCCCATAATGCCCATGGAGGTGGTGGGGTCCAAGTTTCCGGTGGGTTCGTCAGCGAGGAGGATCCCGGGCCGGTTGACCACGGCTCGGGCGATGGCGACGCGCTGCTGCTCGCCGCCAGAAAGCTCGTGCGGCATGCGGTGTTCCTTGCCCTCAAGCCCTACCGTTTTGAGGACCTCGGGGACGGTGTCGCGGATAACGCTGCGGCTCTTGCCGATGACCTGCATGGCGAACGCTACGTTGGCGAACACATTCTTCTGCGGCAGGAGGCGGAAGTCCTGGAAGACGACGCCGATGCCCCGGCGGAGGCGCGGAACGCGCCAGCTGGAAATCTTGGCCACGTTCTGGCCGGCGACATAGACGGCACCGGAGGTGGCGCGGTCTTCCTTCAGAACGAGCCGGAGGAACGTCGACTTTCCGGAGCCGGAGGCGCCGACAAGGAAGGCGAATTCGCCGCGGTCAATCTCAAGGGTGACCGAATCCAGCGCCGGACGGGCTTTCTGGTCGTAAACCTTGGTGACATTTTCGAATCGGATCATGGCCCTAAGTACCCTGCAGGGCACGGCTGATTCTTCAGATGCAGCCCAGTTCTGCAGCCGGTGCACGGGTTTTCGTTTGGGGAAAGTAGGGCCCCGGCCCCTTGACTATACGCAAAACGTTCGGCGGTTGGCCGGGCTTCCAGGGGCGTGTCGCCGGATCAGCGGTCCCCGGGCCTTGGAGTGACGGCTACTTTTCGGCGTTCCGGTTGTCTGTTCGCCAGCGGATGCCGGCGTCGATGAAGTCATCAATTTCACCGTCGAACACTGCCGCGGTATTGCCCACCTCGTGCTCGGTCCGCAGGTCCTTAACCATTTGGTACGGGTTCAGGACGTAGGAGCGCATCTGGTCACCCCAGGATGCCTTGACGTCCCCGGCCAGCGCCTTCTTTTCCGCATCCTCCTGCTCCTTCTTCAAAAGCAGGAGGCGGGACTGCAGCACGCGCATGGCAGCTGCACGGTTCTGCAGCTGGGACTTTTCATTCTGCATGGACACCACGGTGCCCGTCGGGATATGGGTAAGGCGGACAGCGGAGTCGGTCGTGTTCACCGACTGGCCGCCAGGGCCGGATGAACGGAAGACGTCCACCCTGATTTCGTTGTCGGGGATGTCGATCGAGTCGGTCTGTTCGATCAGCGGAATGACTTCAACAGCAGCGAAGGAGGTCTGCCGGCGGCCCTGGTTATCAAAGGGGCTGATCCTGACGAGGCGGTGGGTCCCGGCTTCCACGCTCAGGGTCCCGTACGCGTAGGGCGCCTTCACCTCGAAAGTGGCGGACTTGAGTCCAGCCTCTTCCGCGTAGGAAGTATCCATGACGGTTGTAGGGTAGCCGTGCCGTTCCGCCCAGCGGAGGTACATGCGCATGAGCATCTCGGCAAAGTCTGCGGCATCAACGCCTCCTGCGCCCGCGCGAATGGAAACCACGGCTTCGCGCTCGTCGTACTCACCCGAAAGCAGTGTCACGACTTCCAGGTCCTTGAGGGCCTTCTTAATGGACTCAAGTTCGGCCGCGGCCTCCCCCATCGAGTCGGCGTCGTCCTCGTCCTGCCCGAGCTCAACCAGTACTTCCAGATCGTCGATCCGGGCCGCAAGATTGGTGAGGCGTTCCAGTTCCGACTGTCGGTGGGAGAGCCGCGAGGTGATTTTCTGTGCGGCCGCGGGATCGTCCCAAAGGTCGGGCTCCCCTGCCCGCTCGCTGAGTTCTGCGATGTCCTCCTTGAGTGCCTCCACGTCGGAAACGCGTTCAATGGACTCGTAGGTGGCGCGGAGCGCGCGGATTTCAGCGGAAAAATCAATATTGGCCATGGTGGTTTAAGCCTACGCTATCGGGGCATACCGCCCGGCCCGGCCCGTGAGCCGGTTCAGTGGCCCGTCGTCGCGACGGCCAGCCGGCCAACGCGTCAGCGGGTCAGCCGCGAACGCGCGGTTGATGTCGCCTCGATGCGGATGCCGTCAGGAACCAGGAAGTTCACTACGGGCGGGTGGACGGAGGCAGTGAGGACCACGACGGCAGTGGAACCGTCCGGCGTGCCCGTTGCCCCGGTGACAGCAAGGCTGGAAAACCGCTGCGAGGCGGGGCTCCTGGCGACGAAATCGGCGGCCACATTTCGGACCCGGGCGGGGTTGAGGACAGCGGATGGGCTTCCCCCCTCTGCTGAGACTTCCCCCAGTGTGTAGCTGTCGGCCGCAGCCAGGGACGCCGCATCCGCCAAGGACAGGAGACGCTTGTGCTCCAGGTACACCGCGGTTATGCCGATGACCACGGTCGCCACTAAAAGCGCCAGGAGCACGTAGCCGAGGATCATCACCATCAGCTGTCCGCTTTCATCCGGTTCCCTGCGTTTCACCGGTACCGACCGACGAGCTGGGTAGAAGATGCTTCTACCTCCGTTGCGGACAACCCTTCGGCAAACGGCACGAACGGCAGGGGCACGCCCAGCCTGACGGTCACGGTTACCGCAGTGCCCGCCGCCTGGCAGTCGGCGGGATTGCAGGTGGTGGTCATGGTGGCGCGGTCCGGCTGGTGCCCGAAGTCGGAAAGGGCAAGAGCCACCGCCCGCTCCGCTGTTGCCTGGGCCGTGGAGGAATCGGGCTGGGCGACAAACACCTTCGCTGCCTGGTCTGCGGCGCCCACCACCGCAAACGATCCTCCCTGGATTTGGCCAACCGTGATTACGAAGTACACGAGCGGGACCATCAGCAGGAGTGCAAGGAAGGTGAACTCGACTACCGCGCTTCCCTGTTCACTGGAACGCCGCTGCCGGTACACAGGCCCTTTGGATGTTTGATCCGACTCACAGTCCCGGTCGCTTTTGAAGCAGAGTGTCTCAGCCAGGCGCGCCTGGAGGCGCAGGCGGAGACTGGAACCAAACTGTACGTTGGCCCCGTCCAGTGACGTAGAGCGGGACCGATCAGGGCTGGATGGCGGCATGACCTTTCACCTCCAGCATGTCCCGCGGTCCTATCAGGCCGATGACGGGCATTGGAGACCTGACCGTCACCTCCAGTGTCCGCATACCTTGCACGCTTACTTCCTCGCTACTGACCTGCTCTGCAAAACCTTTGTTCAAGGCCATGCTTATGAGGCTGCGGGTTCGTTCCTCGGCGTCCGAGGCGGTGCGGTCAGCAAGGGTTCCATACCGTGCCCCTGATGCAGCCGCATCTATGAGCGTATTCCGGACATGCAGTACCAGGGTCAACTGGACGATCGCCAGAAAGAACATTGTCAGCAGCCCGCCTACCAGGACAAAGTCCACCACGGCCGAACCCCGCTCCCCGGGGCGGGACAAGTCCGGCTGCACCGCCGGACCGGGAGCGGACACCTCCATGGTTCAGTTTCCCACCTTGTCCATTGCCTGGTTGAACATCGCCTCCAGTGCTGGGCCTGCAAGCGCCAGCAGGGCGGCAACCAGGACAGCGGACATCAGGGTTATCATCACCCAGCCCGGAACGTCGCCGCGTTCAGGATCATCGCTGGGGTTCGCTACGGACAATTCGTCGTTATCCTGTCCGTGGCGGCCCTGCGCGGCGCGAAGCGGCTGCGGGCGGCCCCTCCGGGTCACCTGCAACTGGAGCAAAGCCGCAAGGCCAAGAAGCAGCATCACGAAGCGGGTTTCCATGGTTTTCATCTTGGTCCTATTCCTGTTTCCTTGACGGGGCATGCAGTTGTTGCTGAAGTGCGGGCCTTTGGTTTTGGCAGCCATCAGAAGCCCAGGTTGATGGCGGCGAGGCCGGGAAATACCGCGAATACGACGGTTAGGGGAAGCACCCCGAAAACCAAGGGCACCATCATTGCGATCTCCTTTTTCCCGGCAGCTTCCATCAGATCGCGCTTGGCTGAGTCGCGTACGTCCTGCGCCTGTGCGCGAAGCACGTCGGCCAAAGGTGTTCCTCTTTCCACCGCCACGATGATCCCGTCGACGAACCTGACCAGCGGTGCAAGGTCGGTGCGTGCAGAAAACTCCTGCAGGGCCACAACCAAGGGCTTGCCGGCTCTTGTCTCTGCGAGGATTTTCGAGAACTCTTTGGACAGCTCACCGTTGGCACTCCTGCACACACGATCCAAAGCGCCTGTTGCGCTCTCCCCCGCGCCAACAGCAAGGGCCATCAATTCGGCCAGGCTGGGAAACTCTGCCATCATCCGTGTTTCCCGCCGGCGGACTTGGGCGCCCAGCCAGTAGTCCCGCAGTACGAAACCTGCTGCGGCACTGCCGATAACCACTGCGGCCGCAAAGACCGGGCTGAACCTACCGGCGGCTGCTCCGACCAGGACGACGATCAGAGAGACGCCAAACCCGGCCGCCGCCCACAGCAATTGTTCTGCACGGAAATCAAGCGGCGATTTGTCCAATCCCGCCTGCGCGAGCCGACGTCCCGTGGCCCCGGGTGCGGGATTGAGCTTCCCCAAGGTGGTGAGCCAGTCCCGGAAAACCGGCCGGAGAATCCGTTCAAGCGGTCCGAACGGCGTTAGATTCTGCTCCCCACTGCGCAGAAGCCGCGATTCCAGGTTCTGGGACTTCAGCTGGGGCTCAATCCGCTCAGACAACGTTATGGGGCGCATGGGAGGAGACCGGAAGATAACGAGCCACAAGCCGAAGCCCAGGGCAATTCCGCAGATTACGGCGGCGGGGGAAAGACTCGTCAACGCAGCACCCTTTCGTCCTGCGGCAGGGCCCCGATCTTCAACATCACGGTGTAGCAAACCAGCGAGACCACCAGCCCACCAAGCAGCACGGCGGCGCCCAGGGGCGTGTTGTAGGCCTGTATCGCTTCCGGTCTGGTCGCCAGCAGAATCATGACGATCCAGGGCGCAGCAACTGCGAGGCGGGCGGCATTTATGGTCCACGACTGGCGTGCCTCAAGTTCACTGCGGGTCCGGGCATTTTCCCTCAGGAACTCTGCCAGGGTCCCCAGGAGTTTTCCCAGGTCTGAGCCGCCCACTTCCCGCGTCAGCCGGAGTGCTTCGATAATCCGGTCAGCCACGGGGTCGGCGAGCCGCTGTTTCAGCTTGTTCAGCGAACCATCGAATTGGCCACCGGCCCGGTAGTCAGCCCCAAACTCCCGGAAGAGCGGCCGCAGTTCCTCGGGCCCTTTGTCTCCAAGCTGGATAAGCGCCTCAGGCAGCGGCAGGCCTGCACGGATTGCGGATCGGAGGTGGTCAACAACGTCAGGCCACAGTTGACGCAGCATGGCCGTCCTCTTTTTAGCGCGCCACCGCAGAAGGGTGATTGGCAGCCACCCGCCGAAAAGGCCGAAGCAGCAGGCGATGGGCCAGGAACGGCTGAGACCATAGAAGACCAGGGCCACAAATGCCCCGAGCCCAAGGCAAGTCCCAACCAAACCGCGGGGTGAGACTTTATCCACTCCGGCGCCGACGAGCAGGTCTGCCAGCCGGCCCGGCTTGCGCTCCCGCTTTGCAGAGTCAGGCGTTTGCCAACAGGACCACCAAATGAGGAAGAAGCCAACCCCCGCCGTAGTTCCCACCAGGGCCGCGATCATCGCGGATCCAGCAGCGCGGCGACGTCGTACCCTGCCTTCGAAAGCTTCTCCGCTGCAGGCATAGCGTTTGCCCGGGGCTGCAGGACCCCGTTTTCCATGGCGAAGACCAATGAGGATTCGATAATGCCGTTTTCCACGCGGCGTCCCAATGACAGGACTTGGGTTACTTGCCGCCGCCCATCGGCGTGCCGGCTGCAGTGCACCACTAGGTCTATGCACGATGCAACGGTGGGGACCACGAACGCACTGGATATGTTCTCCCCCGCGAGCAAAGGAAGGGTGCAGATTTTGGTTACTGCATCGTGTGCCGAGTTGGCGTGGACAGTACACATACCGGGAAGTCCGCTATTGAGTGCGATCAGCATGTCCAGGCTCTCAGCTTCCCGCACCTCCCCCACCACCAAACGGTCCGGGCGCATGCGCAGAGCCTCCTTCACTAGTCGGCGAAGTGGAATTTCGCCCTCACCTTCGAGGTTCGGCTGCCTGCACTGCAGGCCTACGACGTCCCTGAGGGGGAACTGAAGCTCGAAGATTTCCTCGACGGTGATGACGCGCTCCCGACTTCCGATGCTGGCCGCCAAGCAGTTCAGCATGGTTGTCTTGCCTGCCTGCGTTGCCCCGGAAACGAGGATGTTGAGGCCGCTGGAAACTGCCGCGCCAAGAAAGCGCGCAGCTTGTGGGGTCAGGGTTCCCAACTCCACAAGATGTTCAAGACGGCTGGCTTTTACGACAAATTTACGAATGTTCACGGCCCAGTGGCGGCGCGTGACGTCCGGAATGACAACATGGAGCCTGGAGCCGTCGGGCAGCGCTGCATCCACAAAGGGCGACGACATATCCAGCCTTCTGCCGGAGCTTTTGAGCATGCGTTCCACCAGATCCCGCACCTGCTGCTCGGAAAGGCTGAGCGACGTCAGCTCTGACTCGCCGTTGCGTGCGACATAGATTTCATTGGGGGCGTTGAGCCAGATCTCTTCAATCGATGGATCATCGAGGAGGGGTTGAAGTACGCCGAACCCTGCGACGGCGTCGAAAAGGAACCGACGCGCTGCGTCAAGAGGGCCAAGGGGCGGAAGAGGTCCCATGAGGGCCCGTTCGTCGTAGTCAGTGACTGCGGCTTCGACCAATCGACGGACCTCGCCTGCCTGCCTGAGCGGGTCCAGCCCGCGGCGGCGAATGAGCTCGCGGACTTCGTCCTCGACTATTCCCAGCGCGTCCATATGTTCCCCCATACAACTGCCGCCCCCGGCGGAGGCAGTGCGACTGAGGTCCAGCCTAAGGAGCCGGTCCTGCCACAACAAGTCAAATGACAAGGCTGTGGACAAACCGAACAATGCAGAACGATCAGTACCCTGAGTACCTTGGCCCCGTGGACCGGTAGGCAGCCCTCTCCAAGTGGAGTACTCACTACCCGTGTGCCAAGTGTTGCAGGAGGGATTAATGGTGAGCGGGGGCACCAGCTTCCTTAGGGACCTGGACGCAGCAGCGTTGGGGCTGATTGTTAGGAGAATCGTGAAGAGACGCATGACGCGCGCCCTGGGCCAAGGACTGGCAACAGTTCTTGTTGTCTCTGGGCTGGCAACAGTATTTGGGGCGCCAGCCGGCGCGGCAGCCCCAACAGTGGCTGCGCCGGCCCCAACGTATGGTTTTCCCAGCGTGACATATACCGGGTCTGGGCAGGCAGCCACGGAAGAGAAGCCTCAGAGCAAGCTCTGGTGGAACGATGGCTCCTGGTGGGCTGACATGTGGACCACTGGAAGCGGATGGCGAATCTACAAGCTTGATCGCACCGCAGAAAAGTGGGTTGACACCGGGGTTGCCATAGACAGCCGAACCAACACACTTGCAGACACCCTATGGGACGGCACGCACCTGTACGTCGCCTCCCATGTCGTCACAACATCAACCGAGAACGCTCCAGTTGCTTCTCTACCCAACCAACCTGCCAGGCTCTACCGGTACAGCTATGCAAACGGGAAGTACACGCTGGACTCCGGGTTCCCCACTACCATCACCACTGACAGCAGTGAAACGATGACCATCGACAAGGACAGCACGGGGGCCATTTGGGCTACGTGGACCCACGTCACAGGTGACGCAACTGCGGGATACACCAACAGCGTGATGGTCAACAGTTCCGCGGCCGGTGGCACGAACTGGGGCACGCCCGCGGTCCTCCCTGTTAACAACGTGCACCCCACGCCGGATGATATTTCCGCCGTTGTGGCGTTTGGCAAGAAGCAGATCGGGGTGATGTGGTCCGACCAGTCCACAGGTTCTGTTTGGTGGGCTACCCACACGGATGGCCAGTCGGCCGGCTCCTGGAAGGCCCAGCCCGCAGTGCAGGGGAAGGGCATCGCAGACGACCACCTCAACCTCAAGTCCCTGCAAGCGGACAGCGCTGGCCGGGTATTCGCCGCCGTTAAGACAAGCCTCGATGAAACTGCCACGGACAAGACGCTTCCGCAGCTGCAGCTTCTGGTTTTCAAGCCTGGTACAGGGTCCTTCTCACGGTCCACCATCTCCACGCTGGCTGACTGCGAAACCCGGCCACAAATCGTGCTTGATCCTGAAAACAACAAGGTGCACGCGTTCCAGACGGGGCCGGCGACGTCAGCCAGTGGCTGCCCGTACACCGGCGTTTCGGGCGCCATCTACCAAAAGACCGCCGACATGGACAATCCTGTCTTTGCATCCGGCCGTGGGACTCCTGTTATCCAGGATGGCTCTTCACTGAACATGAACAACGTGAGCACCAGTAAGCAACCGGTCAACAGCACCACGGGCATCGTGGCTCTGGCCACCGATGACGTGGCCAAGCGCTACTGGTTCGCCGATCTGCCTGTTGCTGGCGGCAAGACGGCCACGGCACCGGGAACATTCGTTCCGGTCACGCCAAAGCGGTTCCTGGATACGAGGACATCCTCAAAAGTGGGACCTGGAGGTACCGTGTCCTTCCAGGTGGCCGGTGCCTCAGGGATTCCGGCGAACGTCTCGTCAGTCGTGTTCAACCTGACCGTGACAGAACCGGAGGCGAACGGATTCATTTCGGCCTACCCCTCACTCACAAGCGCTCCTGCGACGTCGAATGTGAACTATGGGAAAGGCCAGACTGTGCCGAACCTGGTAACTGTGCCAGTGGGTAGCGACGGCAAGGTAACGCTCAAGAACTCCTCCACCGGTGCAACCCAGTTGGTAGCTGACGTCAGCGGGTACTACCTCGGAGGTACCCCGGCTGTACCCGGCGCACTTGTCCCGGTCGGACCCTCGCGGTTGCTGGATACCCGGTCCTCCTCCCCTGTTGCGGCCCATGCCACGATGTCCTTCCAGGTAGGCGGCAGCTCCGGCATCCCGGACAAGGTTTCCGCGGTGGTGTTCAACCTGACGGTCACCCAGCCGCAATCCGATGGGTTCATCACCGCCTATCCTTCCGGCGGCGCTGCACCCAATGCCTCGAACGTCAACTATGCGCCGAACCAGACCGTACCCAACCTGGTCACCGTGCCAGTGGGCGCTGACGGCAAAGTGAACCTCACAAACAACTCCAACGGCTCAGCACAACTTGTGGCTGACGTCTTTGGCTACTACATTGCCGGGACACCCACCGCGGCTGGAGCTTTTGTGCCGGTAGGACCGTCCCGGTTCCTCGACACACGCCTTTCCACCGGGCCCGTTGCGACCAACACCTCGGCTACGTTCCAGGTAGCCGGCGCCTCGGGCATTCCTGCCTCTGTTGCAGGTGTGGTCTTCAACCTGACGGTGACAGAACCTACCTCCAACGGTTTCATCACCGCATACCCGTCCGGGCAGGCTGTACCGAACGCCTCCAACGTCAACTTCGGCAAGAGCCAAACAGTGCCGAACTTGGTGGTGGTTCCGGTGGGTTCCGACGGCAAGGTGAGCCTTAGGAACAGCTCCACCGGGGGGACTGTGCAGCTGGTGAGCGATGTCAGCGGCTACTTCCTCGGGGGTTAGCACGAAACCTCCTGCCTTGGCAGGATAGGGCATGAAATAAGACGTCGGGGGAAGGGCAGGACGCCTTTCCCCCGACGTCTTTGTGCTCCTGCTTTAGACAACTTGTAGCCGGCGGCCTACCCCCGGGACTTCCGCGGTCTTCACAGCTGCAACCTGCACAACACTGGTCCCAGTAGTAACAGGATGCTATGGTGAGCGCGTTATTTAACGAAATAGCACTATCAGGGGACTTCCTGGGGGAAATCGCCTGAGCAGTATCCAAAGGGCGCTCGGGGGAGCGTCGCAATTTCTCCGGAGCAAAAAATGAAGCGGAACCTGTCTCAGTCCCGTCGCCTGGCCCTGAAACCCTTAGGGGTGCTCGTCCTTGCCTGCTCGCTGACGCTGGGTCCCGGCATTAGCGGTGCAGCTTTCGCGGTGGACTCCAATCCTTCGCCTACTCCTTCACCATCAATAAGCGGGACAGCTGCTGGGACCGCCCCTTCGTCGTCTCCCGCCCCGTCACCCGAGGCCTCAGTCCCCGCCTCTTCGCCCGCAGCCAGCGCGGCCCCGGCGCCGACGGCGCCGACGGCGCCACCGGCGCAGTCCATGGCTGAGGCCGTCGGGAAGGGCGCTCAGATGGGCCAGCGGTCAGCCCGGGTAACATCGTCGTCCAGCACCTCCGCTGTCCAGCGACTCAGTACCGAGTCGCTGGCGACCCAAGGGACATGGACGCCCACCTTTGGAATCCAGGGACTTGACGTCAGCGGTTACCAGCCCAACGTCGACTGGCAGCAGCAGTGGAACATGGGTGCACGATTTGCTTATGTAAAGGCCAGCGAGGGCAATTACATGACGAATGACCAGTTCAGCCCGCAGTACCAGGGCTCCAGGAACGTCGGAATGATCCGCGGTGCCTACCACTTTGCCATCCCAAACTGGTCATCAGGCGCCGACCAGGCCCGGTACTTTGTAGCAAACGGCGGCGGATGGTCCGCCGACGGGTACACCATGCCGCCGGTCCTCGATTTCGAGTTCAATCCCTATGAGGGCCGGACCATCAACGGTTTCTACTTTGGAAACACCTGCTACAACATGACTCCCGGGCAGCTGGCGTCCTGGGTACAGGACTTTGGAAACACCATGAGGTCCTTGACCGGCCGGCTTCCGGCGATCTACACGAACACAATCTGGTGGAACCAGTGCCTTGGAAACCCTGCGGGCTTCGGTGACTACCCCCTGTGGGTGGCAGCCTACCCCGGAGCGCCCACCAACGATGCCGGGGCAGTCCCGACAGGCAGTTGGAGCACCTACAGCATGTGGCAATACAGCAGCACAGGGCCATTTGCGGGCGACTCCAACGTATGGAACGGCGACTATCCATCCCTGCAGCGGTTTGCAGGTGCGGCGCTTCCAACAGGAAGCTTCGACTCCCTGTCCGTGACAGGCAGCGGCACCCAATTTGCGCTGCGCGCGCGGGGCTGGTCGGTTGATCTTGCCAACACCGCCGCCTCGAACCAAACACACGTCTACGTCACGTCACCGGACGGCAGCACCACGGGTTACGCCTGGACAGCCAATGCCTCAAGACCTGATGTTGACCAGGCCCTGGGCTACGGGCCCAACCACGGTTTCGACGGATCTGTGCCTATCACCCGCTCAGGAACATACACTGCATGTGCCTACTCGATCGGCACGTATGGCAACACGCCCCTGGGCTGCAAGAGCGTAAGCGCTACAGGAATTGGCGTGCCTGTAGGCAGCTTCGACAGCCTCACGCAAAACCGAACCGTGGACAAGGTCACACTGCAGCTCAAAGGGTGGGCGGCTGACCAGGCCAATCCCTCAACGTCCTCGTATACAGACGCCTACGTGACAGCTCCGAACGGAACCACCACCGGCTACCGCATGACCGCAAACACTTCCAGGCCAGACGTGCAGTCAGCGACAGGCCTGGGTTCCAACCACGGTTTCGACTATCAGGTCCCCGTAACAGCTCCGGGATCTTACAAGGTCTGCACGTATGCGATAGGCCAGAATGCAAACACTCCCTTGGGTTGCAGGACTATAAGCGTCGATGCGAATCCGTCCCCCATTGGCAGTTACGACACCCTGACCATCACCCAAGCCACCAACTCGGCGGCCCTTCAGGTCACCGGTTGGGCCCTGGATCCCACCCAGCCCGCCACCAGCATTCCCGTCAACGTGTACATTTCCGCCAAAGACGGAACCGCGGTGACGAGCCCTACACCTGTGAACGTCACGGCCAACCTGAAAAGGCCAGATGTGAACTCCGCACTGGGGACAGTGGGTGACCATGGTTTCCAGGCCGCACTTCCCATCAACTCGACCGGCACCTATTCGGTCTGCGTCCAGGCTGCTGGCGTGGCACCTGTCTCCAACGGGCCCACCCTACTTGGATGCAGGAACTTCTCCGTTTCCTCTACGCCGCCCACCATGGGATTCCTCGACAGCGCCGGCATCCAGGTGTCCAATGGGCAGGCTGCGGTCGTAACCCAGGGCTGGACACTGGACCCTGCATTGCCCGGCATTTCCAATCCTGTTCACGTCTACGTCACGTACCCGGACGGGAGCACCAGAGGATATCCCTTCACTGCCAATCTCAAGCGGCCGGATGTCAACAGCGCCCTGCAGACGGTGGGTGACCACGGCTACTCGACATCTGTCCCAATCACCGCCCGCGGCCAATACCGCGTCTGCACTTACGGGGTTGCGGTCTCAATGTTTGCTGCGTACAACTCCCAGTTGGGATGCCGCTCGTTGACTTACTAGGACACGATTAAGGGGGGTGAAGCCGCGGCTTCACCCCCCTTAATCGTGTCCAGGCTACTTTTCAGCCAGGAGCTCCAACAGGTAAGCCCCGTAACCGCTCTTGACCAAGGGCTCGGCCCGTTCGCGGAGTTCGTCGTCGCTCAGGAACCCGAGCCGCCACGAAATCTCCTCGGGGGCACCAATTTTCAGGCCCTGCCTGTTCTCGACGGTTCGGATGAAGTTCGAGGCATCATTGAGGTCATTGAAGGTGCCCGTATCAAGCCAAGCGGTTCCACGCGGCAAAATTTCGACCTGCAGCTTACCGGCCTCCAGATAGATCCGGTTTACGTCGGTGATTTCCAGTTCCCCACGGGCAGAGGGCTTCAGGTTCTTGGCGATATCAACAACATTGTTGTCATAGAAATACAGCCCTGGAACCGCATAATGGCTCTTCGGAGCCGCTGGCTTCTCCTCCAGCGACAGGGCCTTGCCATTGTCGTCGAACTCCACCACACCGTAGGCGGAGGGATCCTTGACCCAGTACCCAAAGACCGCTCCGCCGTCGATGGTCTTGAAACGGCGCAGCTGGGTCCCCATGCCCTGGCCGTAGAAGATGTTGTCGCCCAGCACCAGTGCGACGCTGTCATCGCCGATGTGGTCGGCGCCGAGGACAAAGGCCTGGGCCAATCCATCGGGCGAAGGCTGCTGCTTATAGGTGATGGAAACACCGAAACGGGACCCGTCTCCCAGCAAGCGTTCAAACTGCTCCGCGTCGTGGGGCGTCGTGATGATGAGGATGTCCCGGATACCTGCAAGGATCAACGTTGACAGCGGGTAGTAGATCATCGGCTTGTCGTAGACCGGTACCAACTGCTTGCTGACACCCAGCGTGATGGGATGAAGCCTGGAGCCGGTTCCGCCGGCAAGTATTATTCCGCGCATGCCCCCATCTTTCCCTTCGCTTAGGGCAGCGGCAAATCCGGTAGTCTAGGGAATTATGCAGCGACTTCTAGTGACCGGCGGAGCCGGCTTTATCGGCTCGAACTTTGTCCACTACGTTATCGAAAACACCGAAGACCACGTCACTGTTCTGGACAAGCTGACCTACGCGGGCAACCTTGAGTCGTTGCAGGGCCTTCCGCAGGAACGCTTCAACTTCGTTCAGGGAGACATTGCAGACGCCGGGCTTGTAGATGCCCTTGTGGCCGACACCGATGTAGTTGTCCATTACGCTGCGGAGTCCCACAACGACAACTCCCTCCACGACCCCCGCCCGTTCCTGGACACCAACATCATCGGCACCTACACACTGATCGAAGCAGCCCGCAAGCACAACAAGCGCTTCCACCACATTTCGACTGACGAGGTCTACGGAGACCTGGAACTGGATGACCCGGAGCGCTTCACGGAGCAAACTCCCTACAACCCGTCCAGCCCGTACTCCTCCACCAAGGCCGGATCCGACCTTCTGGTCAGGGCATGGGTACGATCCTTCGGCCTGCAGGCCACCATCAGCAACTGCTCCAATAACTACGGGCCGTACCAGCACGTGGAAAAGTTCATTCCCCGGCAAATCACCAACGTGATCGACGGGATCCGTCCCAAGCTCTACGGCAAGGGCGAAAATGTCAGGGACTGGATCCACGCCAATGACCATTCCTCAGCTGTGCTGGCCATCATCGCCAAGGGAACCATCGGCGAAACGTACTTGATCGGGGCTGACGGAGAGAAGAACAACAAAGAAGTTGTCGAACTGATCCTTAAGCACATGGGGCAGTCCGCTGACGCGTACGACCACGTGGTTGACCGCCCCGGCCACGACCTGCGGTACGCCATTGACTCCACCAAGCTTCGCAATGAGCTCGGGTGGGAGCCCAGGTTCTCCAATTTCGATGAGGGGATCGAAAACACCATCGCGTGGTACCGGGAAAACGAGGCTTGGTGGCGTCCGCAGAAAGCCGCCACCGAGGCCAAGTACAAGGAACAGGGCCAGTAACAAATGTCCCTGGAGTTCTCGAAAAAGCTTGCCGCCCACCAAACCCCCATTCCCGGCGTCGTCCTCTATGACCTTCCGGTCCATGGTGACAACCGGGGCTGGTTCAAGGAGAACTGGCAGCGGGAAAAAATGGTGGCCCTTGGGCTGCCCGACTTCCGGCCGGTCCAGAACAACATCTCCTACAACGAAAAGGCCGGCACCACCCGCGGGATCCACGCGGAGCCTTGGGACAAGTTCATCTCGGTTGCTACCGGCCGTATTTTCGGGGCATGGGTGGACCTGCGTGAAGGGCCCTCCTTTGGGGCCGTCTTCACGGCGGAGCTTGATCCAAGCCAGGCCATCTTCATTCCACGGGGTGTTGGCAACGCCTTCCAGACACTCGAGGACAACACGGCCTACACGTATCTGGTGAATGACCACTGGTCCGCGGACGCCCAGGGTCAGTACACTTTCCTCAACCTGGCGGATGAGACAGCGGCGATACAGTGGCCCATTCCCCTTGCCCAGGCCGAGCTCTCCGATAAGGACAAGGCGCACCCACGGATGGCGGACGTCGCGCCGATGCCCGCCAAGAAGATCCTTGTAGTGGGCGCGGACGGACAACTGGGCAAAGCACTGCGCAGGACGTACGACGGCGACACAACAGTTGAGTTCGCAAGCCGGGCGGAGTTTGACCTCACCAGCGAGGCAAGCTTCGCGGGCAGGAACTGGAAGAACTACTCCGCCATCATCAACGCTGCCGCCTACACCGCCGTCGACGCCGCAGAAACGGCAGAAGGCCGGAGCGCCTCCTGGTCCATCAACGTTGCCGCGGTGGCGCACCTGGCGCGCACCGCCGTCGAACATAACCTCACTTTGGTCCATGTCTCTTCGGACTATGTCTATGACGGAACTTTGGACAGCCACGACGAGGACGAGTCCTTCACGCCCCTGGGCGTCTATGGGCAAACCAAGGCGGCCGGGGATGCGGTGGTCAGCGTCGTTCCCCGCCATTACATCGTCAGGACGAGCTGGGTTATCGGGGAAGGCAACAACTTTGTCCGCACCATGGCAAGCCTCGCGCGCCAAGGCGTCAAACCCTCAGTCGTCAACGACCAAAAGGGCCGGCTGAGTTTCACCGAAGACATCGCGGCCTTCATCCGACACCTGCTGGATGGGGACGCGGCCTACGGGACCTACAACTTCAGCAATGAAGGTCCGGTGAAAAGCTGGGCGGATATCGCTGGAGACGTTTATGAGCAATCCGGGGCAGCCCGGAGTGACGTAACGGGCGTCACGACCGCCGAGTACTTCAAGGACAAAGCAGCGGCTCCCCGGCCGCTCAACAGCTACCTGAAGCTGGTGAAGGCGCAGTCGACAGGGTTTGAGATCCCCGACGCCGAGTCGAGGCTAAGCGCCTACCTGAAGGCGGAAAACGATAAAGCATGACTCCCGCAGAGCAAGCCCACCGCACCCTGGTGATCATGCCGGCCTGGAATGAATCGGAGTCCATCGGCAACACCATCCGGGAAGTGTTCGAGTTTGGCCCCGACTGCAGCGTCCTCGTAGTGGACGACGGTTCACGCGACAACACTGCGCAGGTCGCCCGTGCGGCGGGTGCGCTGGTCGTGCAGCTCCCTTTCAACATGGGTGTGGGCGGCGCCATGAGGACCGGTTTTAAGTACGCCAAGATGCACGGCTACTCGCAAGTCATTCAGGTCGACTCCGATGGCCAGCACGATCCACGCGATATCAAGGCCGTGCTCGACGGGCTCCAGGAAGCCGACATCGTCATTGGTGCCCGCTTCGCGGAAAAAGGAAATTACACTGTCCGGGGGCCCCGCAAGTGGGCCATGAATGTTCTGGCCTGGACCATTTCCCGGATCGCGGGCACCCGGCTCACAGACGTGACGTCGGGTTTTCGCGCTGCCAATGCCAAGGCCATTCGACAGTACGTGGACCACTACCCGGCCGAATACCTGGGTGACACGATCGATTCACTGGTCGTAGCCATCCGGTCAGGATGTACGGTGCGCCAGGTTGGGGTTTCGATGCGGGAACGCCAAGGCGGCACTCCCAGCCACGATCCGGTCAAGGCCGCCATCTATCTGGGCCGGTCAGCATTCGCCCTCCTCTTCGCTTTGACGCGCAAGAGGAATGAACCGTCGTCCAACTAGGAGTTTCCATGGCCACCCTCGTTGGCTTCATTTTTGTGCTCGTTATTTTGCTTATCATCTTCGAGATGCTGCGGCGCCGTCACCTGCGGGAGAAGTACGCCGTCATCTGGATCATCATCGGCGTCGGCGTGCTGGTGCTGGTGGCATTTCCCCAGCTTCTCTTCTGGTCCAGCAGCGTGCTCGGAGTCAAAGTTCCATCGAACCTTCTGTTCGCGATTGCACTCGTACTGCTGGTGTCGGTCTGCCTGCACCTCTCCTTCGAGCAGTCACAGGCGGAGGATGAAATCCGGGTTCTGGCGGAAGAGGTAGGCATTCTCCGCCTCAAAGTGGAGGAACTCGAAACGGGCCGGCTGCAGGGTGGCAATGCCGCCGGCGGTGGGCAGCTTCCGCCGGAAGTTCGCCCCCAGGAGCCAACGCCTTAAAAGGACCAGGTGGCTGCTCGGTATCACCGGGCAGCCACCTGGCCGTTAAACGAAACTTTCTACGAGACCACGTGTTTCAACAGCCTCGGCAGCGAGTCTGTTTTCCCGATCATCAAAGACCGGGCCACCAAAGTAGCGGCGTTCAAGCGTGATGTTGTGTGGAAGGCCGCTGCCCGTGCTGTGGCGTTCCACCCAAGTTCGCGGAAGCGGCGCGCCTGGCCCTCAAAGAAGGCACGTTCTTCATCGAACCGTCGCCCGTCGAGGGCCTTGACCGACGAGTCCGACGCCGAGTGCCGGCGGTAGAGGAATGACAGGGTGGGGTCTACCACCATGGAACCGCCTTCGGCCGCGATATCAAGCAGCAAAGCGAGGTCCTGGACCACATGCAGGCCTTCGGTAAACCCGATACGACGGATTACGTCCGTTCGCCACGCCAGAGACGGGAAGTAAGCCCAGTCCGCACGGACAAGGCTAGTGGCCATTCTTTCACCCTGGAGCAGCACCGTCTCTTTGGTGGACGGAGCGTATACCTTCTTGACGATGTCCACGAGAGGGGAGCAAGCGCGGCCCTGCTCATCGATGACCTGCACACCCGGCTGCACAACGCTCGCCTCGGGATAGGCGTCAAACGCGCGGGAGACAACGTCGAGATAGTTGGGCAACATAATGTCGTCCGCGCCCATCACGACGACAATCGGCGCTTCAGCCAGTTCGAGCGCCTTGCGGTAGTTGCCATTGGCGCCGAGGTTTGTTTCGTTCTTCCGGTACGTTACCCGGGGGTCGGTCATTGATTCGAACCAGCGCTGGGGTTCCGGGCTGGGGTACCCGTCGTCGACCACGATGAGACGCCAATCCTCGAACTGCTGGCTCATGACGCTCTGGGCCGCAAGTTTCATCAGGTCGACGTCCCCATAGTAGGGAAGCAATACATCAATGGCCATGTGCCAGGTAGGTCCTTTTCTTGAAGATACAGAGTGTTGGATCTGTCTGCCCGGAGATGAGCACCTCGACAATGCTACCGCGTCGCCACTGGCCGCCCCTTTCCGGAAGCCTGTTCGACTTGCTGGAAGAGGCAAATGGAGGCCCCTCTGAACCGACGATAGACTGGAGCCTGCTGTCTGACAGTTCCCTGACGCATTGGAACGGTCTATTTGATGAAGCGAGAAGGAACGATAAGACGTGACGCACCGGAGTGACCCGCGTGTGGCGGCTGTTATTTCAGCCTTCCACCCTCCCCAGGACCTTCCCCAGAGGGTGAGAGACCTCAGCAAGCAAGTCATTCACACGGTTGTGGTCGACGACGGATCGGACCTCGAGCGGAACAGCAGCGTGTTGCGGGAATTGGAAGACCTCGGTTGCACCGTAATTCGGATGCCGGGCAACGTTGGAATTGCGGCAGCACTGAATGCAGGTATAGAGGCCGCGATTGAGTCCTGGTCCCCCGACTTCGTGGTGACCCTCGACCAGGACTCTGCCCTTGATCCTGGCTACATCGCAGCAGCTCTGGACACGTATGCGGAAGCCCGGGCCAACGGCATCAACGCCGGCCTGGTGAGCGCCCAGTCGCATAATGGCCTGAACGTCCCGCTGCTCACCAAAAGGGCTCGTTTTCCCGAAGCGTTCGATCCCCTCCAGTCGGGAGCCGTTATCCCGGTGTCCACTTTCAAGACTGCCGGAATGCTTGACGAGAGGCTTTTCATCGACTGTGTCGACTCCGAGTTCAATCTTCGTGTGAGGTCCCACGGGCTGGCCACCCTGGTCGGAAAGGGATGCAATATGACGCATGCGTTGGGCCACGCACAGCCTATGATGCTTTTCGGCTGGCACGTGACAGTGTTGGGCGTCAAGCGCCACGTGCATTCGCATGCCCCTTTCCGGGTGTACTACATGACCAGGAACAGCATCTACCTCTGGCGGCAGTATGGTGCGAGATTCCCTGTGTGGCTGATCCGCAGACTCCGCTTCCAGGCCGAAAGCGACGTATTCAGGTTGCTTTACGGAGCCAACCGAAAAGGACAGTACCAGGCATTTATCCGGGGCTGTTTGGACGGGTGGCTCGGACGCCTTGGAAAGATTGACGCCGCCTTCCAGCGGAAGATCAGCGCATGAACGCGAATGCGCCCGTGCGGGTCTCCGTTTGCATGGCAACGTACAACGGCCAGGAATTTGTTGCGGAACAAGTGGAATCCATCCTTGCGCAGTTAACTTCCATGGACGAACTCATCATTGTTGACGATGCGTCCACTGACGGCACGCTCGACGTCGTCCGTGGCTTCGACGATCCCCGCATCGTCTTCCTGCCCAGCAAGGAAAACAGGGGGTACGTCGCCAGTTTTGAAAAGGCGATAACCGCCAGCAGGGGCGAATACATCATGCTGTCGGACCAGGACGACGTGTGGCCTGCCGGACGCGTGGAAACTCTGGTCAACGCCCTTCAAGAGAAGAACTTTGCCGCAAGCAACTTCACCGTTTTCGGAGGCCCGGCAAACAGGTACCACAAGATTCAGCTGAAAGAATCCGACAGCCGGCGGTGGGTGGCAAACATCATCACCACCTGGATTGGGGTGCGGCCATACTACGGGTGCACCATGGCTTTCCGTGCTGCCGCGAAAAAACTGATACTTCCTTTTCCGGACTTCCTGACCGAGACGCACGATCAGTGGATCGCCATCGTGGCCAACCTTAACCAAGACATGATCCATGTTGAGGCGCCGACTGTTGCACGCCGCCTGCATGACGAGAACACGACCCCCAAGTCACGCCGGCCCACCGCGGTGATTCTGCGTGCGAGAATCATGCTTCTTCGCGCGTTCTTCGTGGCCCTGGGCAGGAGGGTCCGGACCAGATGACCTCCGGGCACAATGCAGACTCGATACTCCCCTCCCCGGACAGCTACGCGGGCAGCTTCGGTGCGGTGGCACTTGCCGCCTACCAGCCGGACGAGCCAATGTTCGCCCGCCAGCTCAAATCCATCCAGGCGCAGACCCACAAGGACTTTGTTTGCCTCATTTCCGTGGATGGCGATTACCAGCCTGTTGAGGCCATGGTGCGCCGGGCATGCGGCGACGATGCGCGCTTCCAGGTGCTCGGCTACGAAAGCCGGCTCGGATTCCACCACAACTTCGAGCGTGCCCTGGAAGCAGTCCCGGAAGCAGCGCGCTGGGTTGCCCTCAGCGACCAGGACGACTATTGGTACCCGGGCAAACTCGAAGCATTGCTCCCCCATCTGGATGATTCCGCACTGGTGACAGGCCAGGCACGGGTAGTGACACCGGAGATTTCGACAGCCGATCAGGATCCTGCGAAAGGAACCCTGACCGACAGGCGCAACGTCGGTGCCGCCGACCTCATTGCCAACAACCAGGTGACGGGGTCTCTGTGTGTGTTCCGCCGCGAACTTCTTGACGTAGCCCTCCCCTTTCCATCGCTCGCTGCGCCGTCCCAATATCACGATCACTGGATCGGACTCTGTGCGCTTGCTTTCGGGGGAATCAGCATCCAGAACGACGTGTTGCAGGACTACATCCAGCACAGCGGCAATGTGGTGGGCGAGTCGCGGCAGAGCCTGCCCACGTCGATCCGCAACACCCTTCGGTTCGTCAAGCGCTATGAAGGAAGCACGAGGCCCCGCAGTATCTGCAGCATCATCTATAAGACAGGACTTGGTTGGCGCACGCTCATGGCCCGGACCCTGCTGGAACGGTCCGGGACCGTGGACCAATCTTCCTGCCCCGGCTTGCAGGAAGCGCTGAGGACCTATGGGCAGCCCCGAGCTTGGCGCCTGCTTCGTTGCCTTTTAGGTGGCGTGCTCCGTAAGAACGTGGCACCGATCCGCGCGTTGGAGATTTACCTCGGTGTGATTCTCCCGCGGATGCCGCTCGGCACGGCCACTTAGTCAAAGCCGGCCCCTGCCCCTGCTGCGGGTTTCACCGTTCCGCGGCAGCGGGTGTCCGGGCGACGTTCCGGCTCCCTCTTGGAAAAATACGGTCACGCCACGCAGCAGGCTTGCAGTACTAATCGAAGGAAGTGCTTGAGTATGAAAGCCGTGTTGTTGAGGCTTGCCGGTTTTACGGGCTTACCCCTGTTATCGCTCGTAACGCCGTTCCTACTCCTGCCCATTTTGTCCCGAGTTGCCGGAGAAGGAGGTTGGTCGAGCCTTGTATCCGGGCAGGCCATCGGCGCCTTTGGTGGTGCTGTGATTGCCTGGGGATGGACTACAGTCGGTCCGGTCGAAATAGCCCAGAACCCCTCTCCTCTCCACAGAGCAGAGGTTTACAGGGAGAGCATCAGAACCCGTCTGGTCCTCTCAGCGGTGGTATTTCCCGCGGTCTTCGCTTTGGCGTGGCAGTTGGCTGCCCCCGAGCATCGCTATGACGGCGCAGCAATGTCCCTAACGACTGCAGTGGTTGGCCTGTCACCGGCATGGTTTTGCATAGGGGTTGGAAAGCCAACGCTGCTTGCGACCTTTGATACTCTGCCCCGGGTGGCGGCAACCCTTGTTGCGGTCCCAACAATACTGGTGACCAAGGAGATCTGGCTCTATCCAGTCATACTGCTGGCTGCTGTTGGGATAAGTCTTGTGGTCTTCCACAGACTCGTTGTTACGGAGAGGGGCAAAACGTTCACCTCTTGGCGTGGAACCACTAAGCATCTGCGCGGCCAATTCGGGCCGGCAGCGATCAGTCTCTCCGGTACCACGTACGCTGCAACACCTGTTCCGATCGCCCAGGCCTTCATTCCCAGCACGGTAGTGGCAGGGTTCGGCTCTGCCGATACCATCTACCGCTTTGGCCTCTTCTCGGTGATGGCTTTAGGCAATACCTTCCAGGGCTGGACTCTCGAACCGCAGGCCTCCAGCGCCAGGAAACGCCATACAGCCGCCGTCGCAGCCCACTTTGCGCTGGGCCTGGCTGGAGCTGTCTTCCTTGCCGCACTCGGTCCATTGACGTCGGAAATCCTGTTTGGTTCCGCTAACAAGGCCAGCCAGGCAACATGCGCACTCTACGGAGCCTCGTTTTTGTTTATTTCGGCCAGTTCTCCGTTTATTCGCAATCTCCTGTTGCCGCATGGCCGCCAGCGGCTGATTCTGACTTGGACGGTTATTTCGGCCGTCATCGGCGTAAGCCTAATGTTCTCAACTGCAATCGCGGGGTGGATAGATGGGGTCGCGATGTCAATGGCAATCAGTGAAGCAGTCCTTTTCCTTGGCTTACTGCTCCCTGGTCTCAGGACGCTTAGGGCTATATAAATTCCAGGCTGCGCACGTCAGCTATCACACAGGTGCAGCTTGTAGAGCTTCGCTTCGCCTTCCGAGTCTTCCAACGTCGCCAGGCCGGAGGCGATGAGGTTGTCCAGCCCCTTGTATCCGTTGTCCCTGCCATGCACTTCACGGTGACCAAAATCCAGGATGTAGTCGATGTTCAGCTTCCGGACCGCTGGGCAGGTGGCGGGATCATCTTTCGCAGGAGTAGGGCCGTTCAGGAGTGCTGCAGTCCCTTCTGGAACGGCACTGAGGATGTGCAGTTGGATCAGTTTGCGGTCGGCAAGCGCGTAGGCGAGTGAGCTGCCGTTCCATGGGTTTCCAACCAGGACGGCATCCTTCGGCACTTCGTTCGGCAGCCGGTCAATCAGCTTCAGCTCATCCTGGGAGACCAGAGGCGAATCCGCGGCCAGCCGGTAGGAGCCTGCCATCGCATCCTGCGCCTGGCGCACATTCGCCCGCTGCGTGGCCGCACCCAGGGCCAGCACCATGAGGAGGCCGGCAACGGTCGAGTACGTCGCTACCTGACGAACGCCGGCGCGATCAGTTGCAGCTCCTTCAGGCCTTGCCAACCGCTTCCGCTGCAAAGCCTCCATACCCCTCACGCTGCTCTTGAAGAACAGATCCCAGATGCAAACTGCCCCGCGGGAGGCAAGCGGGATTGTCACCAGTGGCAAGAGCGCAGCAAGCCTCGGCGGGTCGTTGTACCAGATACCGGTCCAGTACATCCTGAACTGGTCGGCGGGAAACGAACTGACAACCACGAACAGGAAACCCACCACAGCGTATGTACCCAGCCACCACAGCTGCCGGCGGGACCTAATTGTCACGTAGATGCCGATAAGGGTCAGCGCCAGGACGGCCCAGCCGACCGGGCGTCCGATCGCCGAACTCGCGATCACCTCGCCGATGGCCTGTCCCGTGGTCTCCACGGGGGGCCAGAATGCCGCCTCGGCTGGAGGACGAACAAGGTTCCACAGAAGGCGGACAACCATTACGGTGCCCACCAGGACGGCGACCAGCGCGGCGAGATTCAGTGCGCGCCTGCGGCCGCGCGACGACGCAAGCGTCCGCGCCACCAGACGGACATAGACGTAGGCGGCGGCCGGCGTCATCATCGCTATCCAGGCCATGGCGGCGCTGGGGTGGGCAAGGGAAAGACCCGGGAGCACAGCGAGCAGGACCAGCACCCCAATGAACCTGGAGCGAATCGGTGCTGGCGACAAACCCAGTACCTCCACCGATATGCCCACGACCAGCGGCAAGAGTGCAACCGCGAGAAAGTTTGGGTAGAGCACCCCAAAGTCGAGGAGCGAGATTGGGAAGGCGCCAAAGGCTGCCGAGAGCACGCCGGCGGAGATGCAAATTGCTGGACGGTTCCCCCAAATAGCCTGCGCAAGGTAGATGCAGCCAAGCGGCCAAACCAAAGCGGCCACCACAATATTGACGACGTTGACGGACGCGGGTATTCCTCCTCCACCGACGCTGACAAGCAGCGAGACAAGGTCGTGCCAGGCAGCAGGATATGACGAGGCGCCCGTCATCGCATTAAGGGTCAAGGACGAGCCGGAACCCGTATCGAGGATGTACCGGATGGCGTTCAGGTGAAAAACATTGTCGAATGTCTGGGAAAAGGACTCCGGTTGCCCAATGGCTTTGATTAGTCGGCGCGAGACGAGCACCGCGGCCAGAATAACCGAGACCGCCGAAACAGCAAGGACACTCCACTGCGGTCTGCCACTGTGTCTGGCCCCAACTTTGTTGCTTTTCCGCGCAACCAAGAATGATGCAGCAAGAGCGAGTCCGGTCATGACAGCGGTTGTGCCCAGCACGGGAAGCAACGACCAGGAGAGCCCCAGGAAGGGAGCTGCAACAGCCGAAATTGCGACTATGGAGACGCTGATTCCCGGGGCCAGGGCGAAGATGCGGAGTCCTTCGAGGCGGGCTGCAACGGCCACGGCGAGCCCCGGAATGAACAGCAGAACCAGTGCGAGGAGAAACTGCGGTACTGCGTCAAACCAGGACAAGAATCCTCCGAAAAGTTACCGGCACGCGGGCCGAAGCGGCACCTCGTACCGCTGATTGTCAAACAAAATCTGCAAGCAGCTGATGACCTGCTGCGAATTGCGCCCGTCAGGCTCTCAGGATCGAGACAGCCTCGTGAATGGGTCCATCAAATTTCACGTTACCGTGCTCCATCAGGATTCCCCGGTCACAGATGCGGGAAACCAGATCCAGGTCGTGGCTCACCACAACGAGTGTCTTTCCCTCGTGCGCCAGTTCCTGGATCTTGTCGATGCACTTACGCTGGAAAGGCTCGTCACCGACCGCGAGGATCTCATCGATCAGGAAGACTTCCGGGTCTGTATGCACTGCGACCGAAAAAGCCAGGCGAAGGTACATCCCGGAAGAGTAGAACTTAACCTCGGTGTCGATGAACTGGCCGATTTCGGAAAATTCGACAATATCGTCGAATCTCTCGTTGATCTGCTGTTCCGTCATTCCCAGAATGGCACCGTTGAGGAACACGTTGTCCCGCCCGGAGAGGTCGGGGTGGAACCCGGCGCCTACTTCGATGAGTCCCGCAACCCGGCCCCTCGTCTTTACCGTCCCCGTGTCTGGAAGCATGACGCCCGAAATATGCTTGAGCAGAGTGGACTTGCCTGAACCGTTCAGGCCCAGGAGCGCCACCGTTTCCCCCGCTTCGATGTCAACAGAAACGTTTTTGAGGGCGTGGAACTTCTCGGACAAATCCCCCTTGCGGCCCTTCAAAAGCCAAACGACGGCTTCCTTGATGGACCGGGTATGGCGCAGGACAAACTGCTTGCTGATATCGGAAACTTCGATTGCCTTAACCACTTAGAGCTCCTGCGCGAAACGGCCCTCAAGGCGCCGGAAGGTGAATTGGCCCAGCAGGAGGATGGCAAGGGCCACGCCGAGCCCAACGAAGAGCCAGAGACTGAAGAGATTCGGTGGCATGGCGACCGATCCGTCCGTTGTGGGGAACCAAAAGGCGTAGTGGAACAGTTCCACTCCAATCGTGATCGGGTTTGCCTGGTAGACGGCGAACCACCCTGGGCCAAGCTTCTCCTGGACCATGGACCACGCATACATCACAGGGGAAGCCCAAGTGGCAATCATCAGGAGCATGTCCACCAGGTTCTCGGAGTCGCGGAAGTAGACGTTGGCCGCCCCGAACAGCAGACCGAGTCCCGTTGCGAGCAGAGCCACGATAACGAAACCCGCAACCGCAGCCAGCAATTGAACGAGGTTGGGATGCCAGCCGGCCAGGACACACCCTATGACCAGCACCACCAGCTGCGGGAAGAAGTGCACGGCCGACACCCAGACGGAAGCAACGGGAAAGAGCTCGCGCGGAAGATAGATCTTCTTGATGAGGTTTCCGTTATTGACTATCGACCGTGCGGCGTTGCCCAGGGCCTCGGTGAAGAAGTTAATCAGGACGATGCCAGAGAACAGGTAGACCGCATAGTTGGAAAGCCCTTCCGGGTTCCGCGCACTCCGTTCAAGGCCGAGGAAAACCCCCAGGGCCACGTAGAAGACAATGAACTGCACTCCCGGCTTCACGTATGACCAGAGGAGTCCCAGCACAGATCCCCGGTAACGCACCTTGAGTTCCTTGCGGACCAGCAGCTTCAGCAGGAAGCCGGACTGCCTGATGTCCCGCAGGCCACCGCCCAGTCCGGGAGTAGTTAGCTCACCGGACGCAATTGCGCTCACTTGATCTCGTTCTGCGTGTGTTGCTCGAACGTCTTCCTCCAAGACTCCATGGAGGTCAGCTCCGAAACGGCGGCTTTGTACTTCTTACTGAGGGCAGGCCACTCCTTCAGCAGTGCAGAGTGGAGCTTGGCACTTTCGGCCAGCATCTTCCTCAGCTGCTTGGGATCACGCCGGTACCAGGAAGCTCCTGTGCCTTCGGCGTTGGACACAACAGCGCTGTCATACTGCGCCATCCGCCACCACCGGTTGTCCTGGTGCGCAACTGTGGTCTGCGGCCGTTCGGCGTTGGTGCCCTTGACCGGGCTCGCGAGTTGCCGAACGACAGTCTTGGCCGCCCATGGCAAGAGAGTCAGCTTCCGTGGCTGTGACGGTCCGTGGCCCCGGCGTGGAGGTTTGTCCATTTTGGGTGCGGGGAAGTCATCAGGATCGGGCCGGAAGACCGCGTCAGAGTGTGCAGACATCATGCTGCGGATCTGCGGCAGCTTGGCGGACAGCAGCCCTGGCAAGGCATCCGGGCCCTTCAGCACATCTTCCAATGCCCACTGCCGGCCCTGCGCTGTGGCGTACTGCATCGATACGAGGTGCTTAACGTCGGCGTACTGCGACTCCTTGATGACCCTGCCGCCGAACTCGTAGGGGCTGTGCAGGAGCGCGGCCACTACCCGGTTGCGGGCGTGGAAGTAGGCCTGCCAGCCGACAAGGTCGTCCTTGTCGATCCACGAAACATGCCAAACGGCTGAACCAGGCAGGGACACCGTCGGGTAGCCGGCGGCCTTGGCCCGCAACCCGTATTCGGAATCGTCCCACTTGATGAACAGCGGGAGTGACAGCCCGATTTCACGGATTACCTGGGTGGGGATGAGGCACATCCACCAGCCGTTGTAATCGACGTCGCACCGCCGGTGCAGCCAGGGGGTCTGGCGAAGGTTGGACGACAGGAAGTCGTGGCCCAGGATCATGTCCTCGCTGGGGAGCGACGGCTGGAACCGGTAAGGATTGACCACCTCGCCGAAGGTATGCAGCACGGTGCGGTTGTACAGGTCGAACATATGGCCGCCGACGAGGGTCGGCGTCTTGCACCGGTCCGCGAAAGTCAGCAGGCGAATGATGCTCTCCGGTTCGACAACCACGTCATCGTCCATCAGCAGGGCGTAGTCGCTGCCGTTCTCTACAGCTTCAAACATGCCGCGGGCGAACCCGCCTGAGCCACCCAGGTTGGACTGGTTGATGATGCGCAGCTTGCCGTTCAGGGACCGCTTAACCTCATCGAAGCCCGCTGCGTCGGCAAGCTTCTGCGTCCCTTGGTCCACAATCAGGATTTCCTGCACGTGGGCAAGTGCTTCTTCGCTTTCGGCAAGGAGGCGCAGGTTGTTCAGGCAGAAGTCCGTCTTGTTCAGGGTGGTGATTTGGAGCGTAACTGACCCCGGCGTCGTTTCGACCGCCGCTCCCTGCCACTCGGCGTCGAGCATAATCAACGGCTCTGTACCCGCAAGCAGGTCAAACCAGTACCATCCGCCATCACCGAAAGGCGCGAGCGAAAGCTCAAAGGTGCTTTCCGCCGTGCCTTCAACTCTCCGGGTGTCCACCCGCTGCAGGGACCCGCGCGCATTCGACTTGTAGACGATGACGGAGCCGGCCCCTTGGGTCCGGACCTGCAACCGGACCTTGTCCACCGTGGTCCACCGCCGCCAGTAACTGGCCGGGAAGGCGTTGAAGTAGGAACCGAAGGACACCCGCTCGCCTGAGCGGACAGACGTTGAGTGGCGTGAAAGGAAGTCTTCCACGTGCGCTTCCTTGGTGGGGCTGCTGATGGTCCGGGCCTTGTTCGCCTTCCCGTCCCGGTCCCCGGCAGTAGGCAGTTGGATACCGGTAGCGGTGCCCATATCCATGTACAGGGGCACCGTATCCATCTGGCTCGCGCTGGGCAGGATCACGCGCTGAAGCGTCTGCCACGCCTGCTGGGTTTTGGCCGTATCAGTCTTCACGGACTTCTTCGTCTTGTTGTCGGTAGGCACGCTCATGCGTCAACTCCCCCGCTTTCAAGCTGTACGCCGCTTTCGAAGTGCGGCCTGATCTTGTTATCGAACATGCTCAGCGCGGACCCGATGGCCATGTGCATGTCCAGGTACTTGTAGGTGCCCAGCCGGCCGCCGAACAGGACGTCCTTCTCGGCCGCTGCCAGGTCGCGGTACTTGAGCAGGCGCTCCCTGTCCGCGGAGGTGTTGACCGGGTAGTAGGGCTCGTCGCCCTTTTCGGCGAAGCGGGAGAACTCACGCATGATGACCGTTTTTTCGGTCTGGTAGTCGCGCTCCGGGTGGAAGTGCCGGGGCTCGATGATGCGGGTGTAAGGAACGTCGGCGTCGTTGTAGTTCACGACGGACGTGCCCTGGAAGTCGCCCATCTCCAGGACTTCTTCCTCGAAGTCGATGGTGCGCCAGGACAGGTCTCCCTCGGCGTAGTCGAAGTACCGGTCAACCGGCCCTGTGTATACGACCGGGATATTGCCCACTACCTTGTTTTTGCTGTACTCGTGGGATTCGTCGAAGAAGTCCGTGTTGAGCCGCACCTCGATGTGGGGGTGCTCCGCCATCTTTTCGATCCATGCGGTGTAGCCGTTGGTCGGCAAGCCCTCGTACTTGTCGTTGAAGTACCGGTTGTCGTAGTTGTAGCGCACGGGCAACCGGGAGATGATGCCCGCCGGCAGGTCCTTGGGGTCGGTCTGCCACTGCTTGCCCGTGTAGTGCTTAATGAATGCTTCGTAGAGCGGGCGCCCGATGAGCTGGATGCCCTTGTCGTTCAGGTTTTGCGGGTCCGTTCCTGCCAGTTCGCCGGCCTGCTCCTGGATCAGGTCCCTGGCCTCGCCGGGGGTGAGGTTGGCCCGGAAGAACTGGTTGATGGTGGCCAGGTTAATGGGCAGCGAATAAACCTCCCCCTTGTGGACGCCATAGACCTTGTGGACGTAGTCCGTGAAGGTGGTGAACCTGTTGACGTACTCCCACACCCGCTCGTTGGAGGTGTGGAAAAGGTGGGCGCCGTACCGGTGGATTTCAATCCCGGTCTGCTCTTCCTTTTCGCTGTACGCGTTTCCGCCGATGTGGTGGCGACGGTCGATGACGACGACCTTCAGGCCGAGCTCAGTGGCGGCCTGTTCTGCGATTGTCAGGCCAAAAAAGCCGGACCCTACGATGACGAGGTCAGCGGTCACAAAATCTCCTGGTTCGAATGCGGGCAGCGCAATCGTGCGCATTGTCTGCTGCTCTAGCCTACCCGAGGGACTGCACGGGCCGTCGAATCAGCCGCTCGCTGTGAGCCGGCACACAGGCCGCATCAGGCAGGCGCAACTACTCTTTTATCCACATAGAGCGTGAACTGCCTGCCCGGTACTGACGGCCGTGACTAGCGTGTGGGTAAATACGCGAAGGATCCCAACCATGACATTCAACTGCACGCTGGTTGGCGGCCCGGGATCACCGACGGTCGAGCCACCTGTGGAATTATCCATCGATGCGCCGCCTGGCACGTCCGGCTCCGTGATTCACCAGCAGTTGGTACGGAAGTTCGGCGCAGGCGCTGTCTCCGTGGACGGGGAAGATTTGTGTTCCCTGGTGCTCGGTGTTCCTCCGCTGGTGGAGGCGGCGATCTTTGTCGATGGCGGCACCGCGCCTCTAAGGCGGCGGCCGAAACGTCCGCCGGTCGGGGATCGTGCGGCTCCGCTGGCCCTCATGATTGACAGTGGCCCGGCAGCGGGAACGGTTGTCCGGCTCCAACGTGGCAGCTACAGCATTGGCCGCAGCGGCACGCGGATTGTCATTCCGGATCCGGAGCTTTCCCGCGAACACGCCCGGGTGATCGTTACGGAGACGGACATTATGTTGGTTGACCTGGACAGTGCCAACGGGTCTTACGTCAACGGGGAGCGGATCCGCAGCGCGGTCATCTCCACGGACTCCAACATCAGGTGCGGGCAGTCGAACTTGTCCCTCGTTTTTGCCGAACTGCCTGTACGGGTCCTGGCAGATGCAGGAAAGTCGGTGGCTGACCCCATCGTGGTGGCCGGCCGGGTCGAGGCCGGAAACCGTTCTGCGCTCCTCCTGGCCGCGGTTCTGCCGCTGGTAATCGGGGTGCTGCTGGCCATGCTCACAGGCATGTGGATGTTCCTCGTCTTTTCCCTGGGCTCCGCGTTCCCGGTCCTGGTTACTGCGCTCAGCGGGAGGCGGCAAAAGCAGAAATTGTCCGCTGCGGTGCACGCGGCTGCCGAGGAAGACAGAAAACGCCGACGGCGGTGCGCCCCTCCCCTGTCTCTCGTGGCGTTGGCAGCGGAGACAGGTAAGGAGACGGCCCGTGATTGTTCGGGTGCCGATGGCATCTGGCTGCGGGTGGGCCAGGCGGAACAGGCGCCGAACGTACGGGTAGAACCGGCTGGCGCAGCCCATGTGATTCCACCGTCCGAAATGGCCCCTGTCCTGCTGGACCCGGACCGCCCGCTCACGACGGTGGGCGGACCGCGGTTTGCAACCGACGGCCTTATCCGCTCCCTTCTCATGCAACTGGCGGGGTACCCGCGCGGGCGTACCACGCACGTCGTCGTCCACGGGACGCCGGGAACCCTGCCACTCGCTGCCCGGTACCTTTGCAGGGTGACGCTCACGGCAACAGTCGATGCCGGACTCAGTGTCCTAAACGGCGTCCATCCCGGGGGCTGCGAGCGCGGAGTGCTGTTGATTCGGGGTGAACCCTCCACCGCCGAAGCTGAAAAGGGCGTCCGCGAAGCCGCACTACGGTGTGGGTGGCAGGTCCTTCACTTTCTTCCGGACGAAGGGGAATGGCCTCCGCCCGATGTCCTCCTGGCCGAACGACGCTCAGTCGCGCTGTTGGATCTCCGCGAGACCGTCTTCGTTCCCGATTTGGTGCCGGAAGATGTGTTCACTCGTTTTTGCCGGCGCCGGGCAGGCCAACTCCCGGAGGGCAAGGGACCGGGCTCAGGTGTTCCGGCTGTCTGCAGCCTCGGCCAGGTCCTGCCCCTTACTCCGGAGGCCACGGCTGACCGATGGGGCTTCAGCGCAGAGGATGATGGACTGGCAGCACCACTGGGACTGAGCTCAGCCGGAACCAAGTTCATCGATCTTCATGCTGACGGCCCCCACCTTCTGGTGGCAGGCACCACCGGCTCGGGAAAATCGGAACTCCTCCGGAGCCTCACGCTTGCCCTCGCCCTGAGCCATCCGCCGGAGCGGGTCAACTTCTTTTTCATCGATTTCAAGGGCGGTTCAGGACTTGGCCCGCTGGCGGGCCTGGTGCACTGCGTCGGATTGCAGACAGACCTTTCCTACGGCGAAATGGATCGAACGCTGACCTCACTCCGCGCCGAAGTGCGGCTTCGGGAGAGTTGCCTTTCGGCCGCGCGCGTCCCGGACATCTCCGCCTACCGCTCCACACCTGCCGCCAGGGACTTCGTCCTCCCCCATCTGGTCATCGTCATCGACGAGTTCAGGATGCTGGTTGACGATGCACCCGAAGTACTTCGGGAGCTGCTGCGGATCGCAGCTATCGGCCGATCGCTGGGTATCCACCTGGTGATGGCAACGCAGAGGCCGCAGGGTGCCTTGACGGCAGACATCCGCGCCAACGTCACCTCCAGTATTGCCCTTCGAGTGCAGTCAGAAATGGAGTCGGTGGATATCGTCAACTCCAAGGACGCCGCGGCCATCAGTGTCGACTCGCCAGGCCGCGCCTTTTTGGCCCGCGGGGCCCAGGCGGCAGAGGAGTTCCAGGGAGCCTCCCTGGCCTCACCTTCCGGAGTGGGACGTCCCGCTGCCGTTGACGTCCACCGGACAACCGACTACCTCGCCGCCCAAGGCATCGACGTCGGCCACGGGGCAGCCACTGTCTCAACCCCCGCGCAAGCGGTGGAGCCGCTGACAGCCATGGTGCGGAACCTGTGCGCTGCCCAGGAAAAGGAACTGCCACGCAGGCCTGTGGCTCCTCCCCTTCCAGAGCAACTGGAAGAACCCACTCCGGCTAACCCCACCTGCGACCCATGCCAGGCAGAGCCAATGCGCCCGGTCGGCGGGGTACGGCTGGGCTTGATGGATGTACCCGAAAAACAAAGGGTAGAGGCCTTGGTGTGGGACCCTACCCACCACGGCCACGCAGCATTCATCGGCAGTCCGGCCTCCGGTGCCGCAGAGGGACTCCAACTGGCTGTCTCCAAACTGATGCTCGGCCCTGCTGAAACCCACTTCTACCTGTTGGATGGCTTCGGAGGCTTCCTGCCGCTGGCCCGGGCAGGCAGGACGGGCGCCTATGCCGGACTGCACGAGCTTCGGCGGGGCGTACGCATCCTGGAGCGGCTTGTCCGGGAACTTGGGCAGCGGTTGGCCAGCCAAGCCACCGGCCGGATACCTCTCGTCATCGCCATCTCCGGCTGGGGATCCTGGGTCTCGGCCTTCCGCTCGGGACCGTTGGCCTGGGCTGAGGACTTGGTCAACGACCTGGTCCGTGACGGCGCCAGGGTGGGCATCACCCTGCTGCTCTCCGGCGAGCGCGAGCTGGTGACGGCCCGATTCTTCGGTGCCCTCCCCAACCGCTTCTACTTTCCATCCGGTTCCACGGAGGAAAGCCGGGCCATGTGGCCGCGGCTGCCTTCCGTCCCGGCTATCGAGGGGCGGGCGGCAGCCTTTGGCCCTGTCTCCGGCGGCGGGCCCGCACTTTGCCAGTTCTACCGACCCTCTTCCCCAGACAGTATCGGTAACCCCGGTTATCCACGCGCCGGTTCGCCTCCATTCCGCGTGGAACCCCTTCCGGCGACAATTACGGTCCGGCAAATTGCAGCGATGGCAGGGCAAACGGGAGCCGGTCATGTCCCCGAACCTGAGCCCGGCCGGGCATTGGTTGAAGAAGGGCGCTTTTCCCGGCGGCCTGAAACAGTACTGCCCTCGAAAGCGGGCCGACGCCAACGCGAAATCCTTCTGGGCGTGTCCGGGGACGAGCTTGCCCCAGTGACATTTCGGTTGCCCGGCGCTGGCGTCATCGGAATCCTTGGCGGGCCCGGAAGCGGCAAGACCAATACCTTGCACGCTCTGCAGGCACTCAACCCGGAGCAGGCCTGGTGCACCTGTCCCGGACCTTCCGAGGCGGCCGGAAATGCCTGGGGTGAGCGGCTGGTGCAGGCTGAGGCAGGGAAGCTTCCCCTCGGGTCAATTCTCCTTGTTGATGATGTGGATCTGCTCGCCCCGCCCGCGGTACGGGATTTGGGCCAGCTGAATGCACTTGGCTACGCTGCCGTCGTCACCGCCGCTTTCAGCCCGGCGCTCCTCCAGCGCGTTCCGTTGATCATGAATGCCAGGGCATCGGGGCTGGGGCTGCTGCTCTGTCCCCGTTCAGCAGCTGACGGCGACCTGTTCGGGAGCCGGTTCGAAACCGAGGCCAGCCCGCCGCCCGGCCGCGGCGTGTTGATCTCCGGCGGCCGATCCTGCCCCCTTCAGGTGGCTTGGGCGGGAAAATGAGAGCTGGCTGCACCGTCGCCTAAGCCTTTCGGTCACGGACCGGAAGACACAGGCACGGGTCAGAGGGTCGGCGGCGCGGCCCCTGTGCGCGAGGCATGGTTTATCACCCTGTTGGAAAACAGCAGAACGATAGCGATGACCGCCGGAACCACCATTGCGAGGCCCACGAGGACCAGGCCGCTGGTCATTGCCGGCACCCCGATGGTCAGAACGAACAGCTGGGCCACCAGCGCAGCCGCTCTGGTCCACCGGAGGCCCCGGTAGAGAAAGACGGCGACGGCATAAAGCCATGCGGAAAAGGCAAGCAGGAGGCCCATGGTGAAGACTGCCCCCCAGAAGGACAGGACGGGACTCCCGGACAGCAATTCGAAGGCATACCATCCGGCTGCCACCAGGAGCGCGGAGGCCTCGGCAGCTGCCACGAGCGCTACCACCTTGGCCCCGGCAGGCACCGTGGTCGGCCGGGCCGTTGGGCGGTCGGCGCCTCTACCGGAGTCATCGGGAGAAGATGGGGTACCTGCTGGGTTCACCGGGGGTCTTGACACACTGGCACCCTACCGGACATAGTCGGACACTGGTGAGGGCGCCAGCCGTCACTGTGATGCATCGCTCAGGTTTCGTGGGATTTCGGGCGTTATTACCCCTTGTTTACACAGCGTTAACATGACAGGCTTGATGCAGATGACCAAGGGGGCCCAAAGGGCCCTTTTCCTTTGTAGCCACTAGTGAATAATTTCACAAAGGCAATTCCCAGAAATGGAGCAACTGATCAGCATGGATTGGCGTAATCGCGCAGCGTGCCTCGACAAGGACCCGGAACTGTTCTTCCCCGTCGGGAATACCGGACCGGCCCTCCTGCAGATCGAGGAAGCCAAGAGCGTCTGCCGGCGGTGCCCCGTCGTGGACACGTGCCTGCAGTGGGCCCTGGAGTCCGGCCAGGATGCCGGTGTGTGGGGCGGCATGAGCGAAGACGAGCGCCGCGCCCTGAAACGTCGCGCTGCCCGTGCACGCCGCGCCTCCTAGTTAGAGTCCGCAACGGCAGGGCAGGAGCACAGGTCGACTAAAACAGAGGCCCTGGGACAATCCAGATGGATTGTCCCGGGGCCTCTGTTTGTTCTCGTTGCCAGCGTTGGCCTTCCTGCCTTCCTGCGGGCGCACGCCCGGAGGAAGGCAGTCTGGAAGGCTGCGCCTTACTTGCCCGCCAGGCTCAGCCGGATCTTGACTTCGGTGCCGCCGCCCTCGCGCCGCTGCCACGTGATGGTGCCGCCCAGTTCGCTGGTGACCAGGGTCCGCACGATCTGCAGGCCCAGTCCCTCGACGTGCGGGGTTTCGGGAAGTCCCACGCCGTCGTCGGCAATAGTGACCGTCAACTCCTCGCCGTCCTCACCTTCGGACCGGTCGGCAATAAGCCATACTGTTCCCGCCCTGCCCTCAAGCCCATGTTCAACGGCATTGGTCACCAGTTCGTTGATGACCAGGGCAAGCGGGGTTGCGAGATCACTGGGGAGTTCACCAAATGTGCCCGCCCGCTCGGTCCTGACCTGCTGGGAGGGGGACGCCACCTCCGCGGACAGCCGGAACTGGCGCCCGATCAGCTCGTCAAAATCCACACTCTGGGTGAGGCCCTGCGACAAGGTCTCGTGAACCAGTGCAATAGTGGCAACACGTCGCATCGCCTGTTCCAGGCCCTGCTTTGCCTCGTCGCTCACCATGCGGCGGGACTGCATCCGCAGGAGTGCAGCCACGGTCTGGAGATTGTTCTTGACCCGGTGGTGTATCTCCCGGATAGTGGCGTCCTTCGTCACCAGTTCCATCTCACGCCGGCGCAGTTCGGAGACGTCGCGGCAGAGCACCAGCGCGCCAAACCGCTGCTGCTCGTCGCGCAGCGGAATGGCCCGGAGGGACAGGCTTACCCCGCGGGACTCGATTTCGCTGCGCCAGGGCATGCGCCCCGTCACCACCAGCGGCAGGGTCTCATCGACCATCCGACGGTCTTTCAGCAGGCCGGCCGTAACCTCAGCCAGCGAACGGCCCTCCAGGGACTCGCCGTCACCCAGCCGACGGAAGGCCGACACGCCGTTGGGGCTTGCATACTGCACCACGCCATCGGCGTCCAGCCTGATCAGGCCGTCCCCCACGCGGGGAGCGCCCCGGCGGGATCCGGTGGGCGAGGCGAAATCGGGCCACAGCCCCAGGGTGCCCATCCGCAGGAGGTCGTAAGCGCACTGACGGTAGGTCAGTTCCAGCCGGGACGGCATCCGGGAGCTGGACAGATCCATGTGCGTGGTGACCACCGCGAGGGTGCGGCCGTTGCGGACCATGGGAACGGCCTCCACCCGCAGGGCCATCTCGCTGTTCCAGTTCGTCTCGCTGGAACGCTCGATGGTCCTGCTGTTCCACGCTTTGTCCACAAGTGGTTGCAGATCGGACCTGATGCCTTCGCCCACAAAGTCACTGTGGAACGCGGTGTGGGTGGTAGAGGGGCGCACGTGTGCCAGGGCAATGTAGCCAAGCTCCGGGTGGGGGAACCACAGCGCGAGGTCGGCGAACGCCAGGTCCGCCACCATCTGCCAGTCCCCCACCAGGAGGTGCAGCCATTCGGCATCGCCCGGCCCGAAATCAGCGTGTTCCCTGATGGGGTCCGTAAAGATTGCCACTGCACCTCCATTTTCGACGCCGGCTTGCTAGCGTCGGACGATTGACCTCAAGAGCCTCAATGCTACCGACAGTGAGGCCATGTCGTCGGCCTCCAGGGCGTTCACCTCATCGAACATGCTCTTGGCCCTGCCCAGCTGCTCGGCATTCTGGGCCTCCCAGTCCTTGAGCCGCGCGTCGGGTGACTCGGCGGTGGACGTGGCGTCCAGCACCGCCGTCGTCATGTCCGACACTGTCGAGTAGAGGTCGTCACGCAACGCCGCACGGGCCAGCGCCTGCCACCGGTCCTGCCGGGGCAGGCTGCTGATCCGTTCCAGCAGCGAGTCCCCGTGGAAACGGTTAAACACCGTGTAATAAACGGCCGCAATCTCCTCGACGGGGTCCTTCCGGGAGCGGCCGATTTTGGCGATATCCAGCAGGACGAAGCTCTCGAACAGCTCGGCCCAGCGCAGGGCCAGGTCTTCGGGCAGCTGCCACTCGCGGCCCTTGGCCAGCCACGCCGCCACCCGCTCGCGGTCATCACCGCGCAGATAGTCGAGCAGCCGGGCCCGCATCGGATCCATCAGCGGCTTGAATTCGGACACCACCTCGGCGATGGGGCGGGAAACACTTTCCTGGCTGAGCAGCCAGCGGACTGCCCGGTCCAGGAGCCGGCGGATGTCCAAGTGGACTGCGCTCCAGTGCTCGGTGGGGAACGAAGCAGGCAGGCTGTTCAGTTCCGACACCATTGCGTCGAGTTCGTACACCTCGCGCAGCGCTACGAATGCCTTGGCAACCGCCACTTCGCTGGCCGACGTTTCCTCCATGACCCGGAAGGCGAAGGTGATACCGCCCAGGTTGATCATGTCGTTCGCCACCACGGTGGCGATAATTTCGCGGCGCAGCGGATGGGTGTCCAGCTCCGCGTCAAAGCGTTCGCGCAACTGGTGTGGGAAGTAGGAACGCAACGTCCCACGGAACCACGGATCGTCCGCGAGTTCACTGTCGCGCAGGGCCGATGCCAGTTCGATCTTGGCATAAGCGGCCAGCACCGACAGCTCCGGGGAAGTCAGCCCCTGCCCCTGCTGCAGCCGCTCCCGAAGAGCTTCAGTGCTGGGAAGCGCTTCCAGGTCCCGGTTCAGATCTGCGGTCTTCTCCAGCCAGTCCATGAGCCGTTCGTAGCTGGGGCTCCACTCCGCCACCCTGGTGCGGTCATTCAGGAGCAGGATGTTCTGGTCGATGTTGTCTTCCAGGACCAGACGGCCCACCTCGTCTGTCATCGACGCGAGGAAGTCTGCGCGCTCATCGGCAGGCAGCTTGCCGGCGGCCACCATCCGGTCCACGAAGATCTTGATGTTGACCTCGTGGTCGGAGCAGTCCACGCCAGCGGAGTTGTCAATGGCGTCCGTGTTGAGGATGACACCCTGCAGGGCTGCTTCAATGCGGCCGCGCTGTGTCATGCCCAGGTTTCCGCCCTCGCCGACCACCTTGACACGCAGGTCCCGGCCGTTGACGCGGATCGCGTCGTTGGCTTTATCACCCACAGAGGCGTTGGACTCTGAGCTTGCCTTGACGTAGGTCCCGATTCCGCCGTTGTACAGCAGGTCGGCAGGTGCCAGCAGAATGGCGCGCAGGAGTTCCGGCGGGCTGAGTTCGGTGGTGTCGGCCGGCAGCCCCAGCGCGGTGCGTACCTGCGCGGACACCGGAATCGACTTGGCTTGACGGGCAAAGACCCCGCCGCCTTCGCTGATCAACGACTTGTTGTAGTCGTCCCACGAGGACCTGGGCAGCTCGAACAGCCGTTGCCGCTCCGCGAACGAGGATTCCTCATCCGGATTGGGATCCAGGAAGATGTGCCGGTGATCGAAGGCGGCAAGCAGGCGGATGTGCCGGGACAGGAGCATTCCGTTTCCGAACACGTCCCCGGACATGTCCCCCACGCCCACCACGGTGAACGGTTCGGTCTGTGTATCCAGGTCCAGCTCGCTGAAGTGCCGCTTCACCGATTCCCAGGCGCCGCGGGCCGTGATGCCCATCGCCTTGTGGTCGTAGCCCACGGATCCGCCGGAGGCGAAGGCGTCGCCCAGCCAGAAACCATACTCGGCGGACAATCCGTTGGCGATGTCGGAGAAAGTAGCCGTGCCCTTGTCCGCCGCGACCACAAGGTAGGAGTCGTCGTCGTCATGCCTGACAACGTTCGACGGCGGCACGAGCCGCTGGCCGTCACCTTCGGTCACCAGGTTGTCAGTAAGGTCCAGCAGCCCCCTGATAAAGGTCTTGTAGCTTTCGACGCCTTCCGCCATCCAGGCGGCACGGTCCGCGGACGGGTCCGGGAGCTGCTTGGCGAAGAAGCCACCCTTTGCCCCCGTAGGCACGATCACGGCGTTCTTGACTGTCTGTGCCTTGACCAGGCCCAGGATTTCGGTCCGGAAATCCTCCCGCCGGTCGGACCAGCGGAGCCCGCCGCGCGCCACCTTGCCGAACCGAAGATGCACACCCTCAACCCGGGGAGCGTACACCCAGATTTCAAACATTGGCCGCGGGAACGGCAACCCTTCGATCTGCGCCGGATCCAGCTTGAAGCTGAGGTGGGGCTTGTCCTGGTAGAAGTTGGTGCGGAGGGTCGACTCGATCAGGTTGACGAAAGTCCGCAGCACCCGATCGGCGTCGAGCGTTGCCACCTTCTCGATGGCCGCTGCCAGTTCCTGCCGCACGGACGCCTGGGCCTCGGCCCGGCTGTCTTCCCCGAGTGCGGGGTCAAAGCGGGCGGCGAAGAGCGCGGTCAGGCCCCTGGTCACGTCCGGATTGGCAAGGAGGGTGTCCGCCATGAAGCCGAAGGAACTGCTGTTGCCCATTTGGCGCATGTAACGGGCATATGCCCGCAGCATGGTGATCTGCCGCCAGTGCAGCCCTTCCCGGAGTACCAGCCGGTCAAAGCTGTCCGATTCCGCGGCGCCGGTGACGGCCGCACCAAAGGACTCGGCCAGCAGCCCGCCCGTGGACATCGGGTCCACTGCCGCCGGATATTTCAGCCCCAGGTCGTACAGGAAGAAGTCCCGGTGGTCCGCCGTTTCGATTTCGAACGGCCGCTCATCCAGGACCTCCAGTCCAAGGTTGTGGAAGTACGGCAGGATCTGGCTCAGGCTCTTGGGCTCCAGCATGTAGAGCTTCACCCGGGCATCTTCCTCAAGCGTGGCTCCGGCGCCTTCGGGAAGGTACACGTGCACGCCGGGCCGGTCCTGCTGCGCGCCGGTGCTCCGCTCGGCCGCAGCACCGTACTTCTCGAAGCGAGCAATGTCCTCAAGCGCGTCCTCTACTTCGTAGTCCACCCGGTAGCTGGCCGGAAACGCCTCGGCCCAAATGGCGGCAAGTTCCTTGGCCTCGGCCGGATCCCGGCCCTCGCGGAGGACTTCCGCGATGCCTTCGCTCCATGACCGGGCGGCCCGGACCAGCCGCTTTTCCAGCTCATCGCTGTTCACGTGGCTAACGTCGGCGTCCTTGGGCAGGCGGATGCGGAAGAAAAGCCGCGCAAGGGCAGATTCCGTCATGCGGGCTTCGTAGTCGATCGAGACTGCCTGGAACGTTTCCCGCAGTTCCTGCTCGATGCGGAGCCTGACGTTGGTGGTGTAGCGGTCACGGGGCAGGTAGACAACAGCGGACATGAAACGGCCA